>NZ_CP022221.1:4445393-4751432 GCF_004114935.1 Bradyrhizobium zhanjiangense | reverse complement strand
TCAATCTCACGCAGTTCGAGCAGTGAGCCGATCGCATCCGCCGTTGCTTGCGAGACCAGGACGCGGGTGCCGTAGGCCTTGTTGGCGGCCTCCAGCCGCGAGGCGAGGTTCACGGCGTCGCCCATCACGGTAAAGCTCATCATCAGCTCGGAGCCGATGCTGCCGGTCAGGACCTCGCCGGTGGCGATGCCGATGCGCAGATCGCACGGCGCCGGCATGGCGCGGATGCCGAGCAGATCCGGCAGCTGCTTCTGGAGCGCGGGCACCTGATCGGCCATCTCGATGGCGGCAAGGCCGGCGAGCATCGCCTGCTCGTCCTCCTCGATGAAGGGCGGGCCCCAATAGCACATGATGGCATCGCCGATATATTTGTCGATGATGCCGCGATTGCTGCGGATGGGGCCGGACATCACCGTGAAATAGTGGTTCATCACCTTGACGAGGCCGCGCGGGGTCACGCCCTCGCTCATCGAGGTGAAGCCGCTCATGTCGCAGAACATGATGGTCATGACCCGGCGCTGGCCGTCGATGGCGACCTCCGGCCGGTCAATCAGGCCCTGCACCACTTTCGGGTCGATGTAGCGGCCGAAGGTCTCACGGATGCGCTCGTTGTGGCGGAGCTGCTCGATCATGCGGTTGAAGGCCGCGGCAAGCTCGCCGATCTCATCCTGGGTGGAGACGGTAATGGGCTTGTCGAACCGGCCCGCCTCGACCTCGCGGGTGCCGGCGAGCAGCAGCCGCACCGGGCGCGTGATGCCGCTACTCACCAGGAGCGCAAAGGCAAATCCAACGATCGCTGCGAGCAAGGTCACGATGCCCGATACGATGATCGCCTGGTGCTGATGGCTAATCACCTGCGACGTGCTGAAGAAAACCTGCGCCAGCATGTCGGCGCGGATCGCATCGATCTTCTGATTGAACTGGTCGCGCAGCACGTCGATGTGCTCCAGCGTGCCGCGGGCCTCCGCCATCTGTCTGGCATCGACCTGCTTGGCCAGCTTTGCGTGGTCCTCGGTCAGATCGCGGCGCAGCTCAGTGACGGCGGTCTCGATGCGGAGCTCGATCCGCGCCAGCGCGGCATTGTCGGACGGTGTCCTGGGATCGTTGATGATGGCGTTGATGAGCGTGCGTGCGCTCTCGGCCTCCTCTTCGATCCTGCGGTCGGTCTGCTCGAACTCGCGCACCCGCGCCGCGTAGGCCTCCTCGTCCGACGGCGACTGCATCTTGGTCATGACCATGCGCCGCAGCGCCAGCGCCCGCTCCAGCGAGCGGATGTTGGCGCGCGCCAGATGGCCGTAGGCCGGGATGTAGCGGTTGGTCAGCTCGTCCAGGAGGACGCCGACCTTGCTCGACATCACCATCGACAGGATCGAGGTGACCAGCATCAGGACGATCAATCCGAGGGCGATGCCGACGATCTTGCGCCGGATCGACTGGTTGAAAATCGGCATAGGTGCAGGGCAAAGGCTGAAAGGATGAAGCGAGGGAACTCAATACACCGGATTTAGCGGTGGGAACACGCGCAATCTCGCCTTTCTGACGCCGTGAACCGTACGCAACCGTCGCGCGAGCCCAATCGTTAACAAAGGTTAAACATGCTGCCTTTTCCGCTATTTCGGAAGTTCCCGAGTTCCCATCCGTATTTTGCCGCATTGTTGCGAGAGCGTGAGGAATGCGAAACGATGTCATGACATCGTTTGGTGTCGTCTCTTGATTCTCAAGCCGCATGTCGTCGCGGACCTTGGTTTGTAGTGGTTTCGCAGGGGGACCATGGAATGAACCAGTGCCTACGCTCGCTCGCGTGTGTCGTTGCCGTGGCCACGATGGCCCTCCTTCCCACCGAGTTGGCGGCGAAGAGCAATCATAAATCATCCGCGCCGAAGAAGACGCATGAGGCGAAAGCCGGCAAGCAGCGCCATGCCTCGGCCGGCAAAGCGCGGCACGGCAAGCACGCCGAGGCCAAGCGCAAGCCGAAGAAAGCGGTCGACGAGCCCTCGGACAAGCCGGCACCGCCGCCGCTGACAGGCGATCTCGCCGCGCTGAAGGATGCGATCGACCTCGCGCGCAAGGGCAAGACCGAAGATGCGGGCGCCGCGCGCGACCGCATCACTGACCCCGCCGGACAGAGGCTTGCGGACTGGTTCATGCTGCGCCACTCCGAGAGCACGGCGAATTTCAAGCGCTACGCCGCCTTCCTCGCCGCCAATCCGGACTGGCCGAGCAGCGCTCTGCTCCGCCGCCGCGCCGAGGCGCGGCTGTGGCAGGAGAAGAGTGACGCGGCCATTGTGCACAAATTCACCATGGACCGGCCGACCAGCGCCAAGGGCAAGTTCGCGCTGGCCCGCGTACTGCTCTCTGAAGGCGAGGCCGACAGGGCCGCGCGTCTCGTGCGCGAGGCCTGGCGCACGGACGAATTGTCCGAGCGGAGCGAAGAAGACTCCTACGCGGCGTTCAGCGATCTTCTGTCCGCTGACGATCACCGCGCGCGCATGGACAAGCGCCTCGGCGCCAAGGACTATGCAGGCGCAAGGCGCGCGGCCAAACGTCTCGGCGAGGATGCGCTCGCGATCGTGAAGGCCTGCGCCGCCGTCACCGGCAAAGCGAGCAAGGCCAAGGACTATCTCGAGGACGTCTCGACCGAGGCGCGGCGCGATCTCGGCTATGTGCTGTGCCGCGCCCAGTGGCATCTTCAGAACGACCGCATCGACGACGCAGCCGAGGTGATCCTCGCCGCCCGACCCGACACGATGGCCGCGCAGGACACCGATGCCTGGTGGCGCGAGCGCCGCCTGCTGGCGCGCAAGCTGCTCGACCAGGGCAAGTTCAAGACCGCCTATGACGTAGTGCGCACGGCCGCGGTGCCGGAGAAAGAAGTCTACCGCGTCGACTACCACTTCATGTGCGGCTGGATCGCGCTGCGCTATCTCGACGATCCCAGGACGGCGATGGTGCACTTCGCCGCGATCGACGAGGGATCGGCCAATCCGATCGCGCTGTCGCGCGCCCATTACTGGCGCGGCCGCGCCGCCGAGGCGATGGGTGCTACAGCCGACGCGCGCATGAGCTATCGGGCGGCGGCGCGCTATCAGACCGCCTATTACGGTCAGCTCGCCCGCGCAAAGCTCGGCCTGGACCGGATCGAGCTGCGCGCGCCCTCGCCCGTGCTGGCCGCCGCCGACACGCAGTTGGCGGACGAGCGCGTGCGCGCAGCCAACATGCTATACGATATCGGCGAGCGCGACGTCGTGTTCTATTATGCCGAGGATTTTGCCAAGGAGAGCACCGACGCCGCGGCGCTCGAAGCGCTCGCCGCGCTCGCCGGACAGCGCAATGACGCACGCGTGATGCTGGAGGTCGGCAAGTCGGCCCTGGCGCGCGGGCTTGCACTCGACCATTATGCCTTTCCCACCATCGGCATTCCCGAGCACAAGCAGGTCGCACCCGCGATCGAGACCAGCGTGATCTATTCGGTGGCGCGCACCGAAAGCTCGTTCGACCAGCGCGACAAGTCGCCTGCCAATGCGGTCGGGCTGATGCAGGTGACGCCGGAAGCGGGCCGCGACACCGCCAAACGCTTCGGCCTGACCTATGACTGGGACAGGATGGTCTCCGATCCCGTCTACAATACCCAGATGGGCGCGGCCGAGCTCAGCGCGCTCTTGTCGGAATATCGCGGCAACCAGATCATGACCTTCGCCGGCTACAATGCCGGCCGCGGCCGTGTGCGCGAATGGGTGCAGGCGCGTGGCGATCCCAGAGATCCCAAGGTCGATCCGGTCGACTGGGTGGAGCGCATCCCGCTGTCGGAGACGCGCAACTACGTCCAGCGGGTGATCGAGAACGTCCTCGTCTACCGTGCGCGGTTCGAAGACAGCAGCATGATCGCCGGCAAGAGCGACCAGCGCGTCGTCAGGCACGAGGTCAGCGCAACTGCACCCGTGGCGGCCGCAGCACCCGCTCCCTAGTCAACGCCGCCGGGGCTGGACGCGGCGCCTGCGGGGTCACGGTGCTGCGGCTTCCACGCGCGTATAGTCGCGCAGCCAGGTGTCACCTCCTTCCATCGATCAGATCGCCACCGCCCAAATATGCGCCGGTCAACGCTCTTGCGAAGGTCCAGGCGTGTATCGTGCAGCTCCAGCACGAGACGGCACTCAGGACCGCCAACATCTCGATCATGTTGCCAGCGGCGAGCTCGACGTTACCCGCGGCCGGTTCTGTGCGCCCGGGCATCGACCATTGCATGAAGAACGTGGCGAGTTCGCCGCGACGGTAGCAATCGGTGTCACAGTAACAGCGTTGTGTCCGCACATGCCGGACATAGCCGGTCCCGATTGACCGCGAGCATGCGCTGCACGTGGCGGCGCGCAACGGGGGCTCGTGATTGACCACCACGAATTTCATGAAGCCGCCCTCACGCGATCTTTCGCGAGCGCCTCGCAGAACAATGCGTAACACTGATAGTCGCAGTAAGGCAGACGGGTCGCGATCTCGCGGAGATAGCTGCCGCCGATCGGCTCGCAGCACTGCATGCACCAGGTTTGCCGGAACGGGGTCCGACCGTTCACGAGGACGAACGCGAATCTCATGTGGCACCTCCCAAAGCGAAGCAGTAAACGCTGTCCATCGGAGACAGTGCGGGCGGTGGAGCGCAAAGATGGTTTCGGCCGTCCGGATTATCCCTGTTTCGCTCCACTTTTTGCGGTGGGATCAGAATGAATCTCCCGTCCTCCCTGCGCCGTGCATAGAGCCGGCCGTCGATGTACTTGATATCTGTCGGATAGCAGTCCGCGTTGCTGCAGCAACTGAGGCTCGGATTGTCCGGCATGTGCCAGGTCGAATAGAATTTTTCGTGCAGCGCCTGGTCCTGGGGTGGGTGCTGGCGATGAACGGTGCCATGTCCCGCCTCCTGCGCCTGGGCCGTCGCGGCGGCGCCGAGGAGAACCATCGCGCACAAGAGCTTGCATGAACGGTTCAACGCACGGGCTCCCGGATTAGATGTCAGCTCTCCAATTCAGTCCTCACGCGACCTGCGCCCGAAACAGCCACCGGCGGTCGCGTTCGCGGCGTGTGCGGAAGCGATCAACGCATTTCTTGGAGCAGAGCGCAGTGCGCCAGGAATAGTAGCGGATCAGACCAAACTTGCCGCCACACACCGCACAGCCCTTGATCGAAGGGCAACGTTCGGACTCGGATAGGCGACGCTCAGGAAGTTGCGACGTATCGCACATTGTTCTCTCCCTCTTTCGGCTGCTTGCGCTCTTGCCTATTGGTTTCCTTCGAATTCACGCGGGTCGTGAGTTGCGGAGATCGCGGCTGCGTGTCGAGAAATGCAGCTGCCTCGTCGCTGGTCGCCTGCCCGTGTCGGTGAAAGCGCCCGGGGCTATACGCTTCAGACCCGGTTCTCGTGCGAACACTGCGATTGGCTGGTCGACACTCCCGATTGGCCGTGAGACTAGTCCCCCCAGAACAAGACGCTCAATTGTACGGAGGTAATTGGCCGACATGACTAGGAATGGAGGAGCTATACTTAGGTTTGTCCCGTAGTCGCCCGGGACTCTCGCGATGGCCCATGTTCAACGAGACGGCGAACGACGCACAAGCTGCACGGCAACCGTGAAAAACTTGCCCAGCACGACGTGCTTGATGCGCTGCGGCGAACAGGGCGGCGAGCAGCCAATTCCAAGGCCAATGTCGCAGTCGCCATCCGACTTTGGCCGGAATTGCTCCTCCGGCGGCAACGTGCTCTACTTGCGTTCACGCAGAGAGCGCCGGGAGCGTCTGCGATGAAGCCGGGCCGGGCAGCCACGTTCGGGAAGTCAGCCGCGCAATTCCTCGCCGGCTGCGTCAAGCAAGTTGTCACCCCCAAGCCGCGCACTGAGACCGGTGACGCCGGTCTGCTGGAGGCGGTCAAGCAGTGGCAGCAAGTCTTCGAGCACAACCCGGTCATGTACTTCATGGTCGACCCGAGTGGAACCGTGATCAACGTGAACACGTTCGGCGCGGCGCAGCTGGGCTATACGGCCGCGGAGTTGATCGGCCGATCGGTGCTGGATGTCTTTTTCGAGGAAGACCGCGACTTCGTCCGCGCGTGTGTCGCACTGTGCCTTGAGACCATCGATCAGTCACACACCTGGGAGATTCGGAAGGTTCGCAAGGATGGCTCGGTGCTATGGGTGCGCGAGAACGCCAAGACCATGCTGCGGGCCAATGGCGGGCCAATCGTGCTGGTCGCCTGCGAGAACATCACTGAGCGCAAAGAAGCGGAGAATGCGCTGCGACAGAGCGAAGCTTACCTCGCCCAGGCGCAGGAATTGAGCCACACCGGCAGTTTCGGCTGGAGGGCCGCAACCGGCGAGATCACCTGGTCCAAGGAGACCTATCGCATCTTCCAATGCGACGAAGGGACCAAGCCAGAGATCCCGTTCATGCTCCAGCGGATCCATCCGGAGGACCGGCTCGCAGTGCAGAAGACCACGGGCCGGGCGGCGCGCGAGGGGAAAGACTATGATCACGAATACCGGCTGGTGATGCCCGACGGTTCCATCAAGTACGTCCGAGCCGTCGCCCGGGCGACGCGAGATGCCGGCGGTCACGTGGAGTTCGTGGGATCGGTGACCGACATCACGGCGACCAAGGAGGCAGAACGCAGGCTTCGTGACAGCGAGCAGCGCTTTCGCGACTATGCCGAAACTGCCTCCGACTGGTTCTGGGAGACGGGGCCAGACCATCGCGTCACCCAAGTATCGGAACATTCAGATACCGTCGCCGCCCCCGCAGGCCTGATCGGGCTCACGCGTTGGGACATTGCTCCGGACTCTGATCTCGAGCCCGAAAAATGGCGACAACATCGGGCGGCGCTCGACGCCCACATTCCGTTCCGCGATCTCGTGTACCGCAGCAAGGACCGCAACGGACACCCGATCTATGTCCGGACCAGCGGCAAGCCATTTTTCGACGCCAACGGGGCCTTTCTGGGTTATCGGGGCGTCTGCACCGACGTGACCGCGGCCATCCGGGCCGATCAGGCCGAAGACGCGCTGCGCAAGGCCCAAGCCGAGCTCGCCCATGTCACGCGCGTCACGACACTGGGTGAGCTGACCGCTTCAATCGCCCATGAAATCAACCAGCCGCTCGCCGCCGTGATCGCAAACGCCGACGCCTGCGTCGCCTGGCTGCAACGCAGTCCGCCCGACCTCAAGGCAGCGCGCCGCTCCGTGGAGTGGATCATCGAGGACGGCAAGCGTGCCAGCGATGTGATCCGTCACGTTCGGGCGCTCGCCAAGCGTTCCGAAATCGAGATGGCTCCGCTCGACGTCAGCGTGGTCGTGCGCGAGGCCGTCGCGCTCGTTCAGCGCGAGATGGCCAGCCATGCCGTGTCGGTCCGAATGGAGCTGTCGTCGGCACTGCCCAGGATCGTTGGCGATCGCATTCAATTGCAGCAGGTCCTGATCAACCTGATCAAGAACGGGATCGAGGCCATGGAAGGCATCCATGATCGCCCGCGCGAGCTGGCGATCCGTTCAGCGGCAGACGAGGATGGCGCGGTGCTGGTGAGCGTCTCCGACTGCGGCGTCGGCATCTGCGAACAGGCAATGGACCGCCTGTTCATGCCGTTCTTTACCACGAAGTCCTCCGGCATGGGCATGGGCCTGTCGATCTGCCGCTCCATTATCGAGGCCCATGGCGGACGACTTTCCGCCATACCGAACCGGGAGCATGGCGCGACCTTTCAGATCACGCTGCCGCTCCATCGAGAGGACGCATTGTGACCGAGCGCGCGGGGCCTTCGCCCAAGGAGGACGGCGATCAGCCAATCGTCTTCATCGTCGACGACGACGCGTCCATGCGCCGTGCGCTCACCAATCTGTTCGAGTCGGTCGGCCTCAAGGTCGAAGCATTCGGCTCGGCGCCGCAACTCCTGCAGGCCAAGCCGCCAGAAGTCCCCAGTTGCCTGGTGCTCGACATCCGCCTGCCCGGAACAAGCGGTCTCGAGCTGCAGACCGATCTTGCCAAGGCAAATATCCATACGCCCATCATCTTCATCACCGGTCATGGTGATATTCCCATGTCTGTTCGGGCCATGAAGAGCGGCGCGATCGACTTCCTGACCAAGCCGGTTCGCGACCAGGACATCCTGGACGCGGTCCAGGCCGCGATCGAGCGAGACCGCAAGCGCCGCGATCTTAACAAGACGGTCTCGAACGTCAGATCACGCTTCGAGTCACTCAGCTCGCGGGAGCGGGACGTCTTGTCACTGGTAACGTCGGGCCTGATGAACAAGCAAGTGGCCGCCCAGCTCGGTTTGGCGGAAATCACCGTCAAGATCTATCGCGGCCAGATCATGCGGAAAATGGGCGCGAAGTCGCTGGCCGACCTCGTGAGGATGAGCGAGGCGCTCGGGATTCGACCCAGCAAGCCCGACGTACAAACCTAAGTATGAGTTTCCAATGGTGGCTGGCAGGTCCACCTTGCACGTTTAGGTGTGGCCGTGGCGACGGCAAGCGTAATCCCGAGCGAGGAGCGGACGTCTTGTCAGTGGCTTCGGTCATTTCGGTGCTTGATGATGATCCCTACGTGCGGGCCGCGATCAACAATCTCCTGGAATCCCGCGGATACATCGTCCACACATTCGCCTCCGCCGAGGAATTTTTGCGGTCGGCCGATTCGACCGACACCTCGTGCGTGATCGCGGACGTGCAGATGCCGTCGGTCACTGGAATCGATCTGCTGACGCAGATGCGCGCGCAGGGGTCGGCGACGCCATTCATCTTCATCACTGCTTTTCCGGATGAGAGCGTGCGTGTGCGTGCGCTTAAAGCGGGGGCAAGTTGTTTCCTCGGTAAGCCGTTCGCCGCCTCGGATCTGATGCAATGCCTGGAGGTAGCGCTGGCAGCAGGTGGCGAAACCATGAAGTGATTGTCCGGCGGTCAGCGAAGGCGACACGCTGACAACAGCACCGCCGCCTCAATCCACCTTGATGTTGGCCGCCTTGATGATCGGCCACCATTTTGCGATCTCGGCCTTCTGGCGGGTGCCGAGCGCTTCTGGCGTGAGCTGATCCTTGGGCGTCATCTCCAGGCCCTGGCTTTCGAGTTGCTTCTTCACTCCGGGATCGCTCAGCGCTTCCACGGCCGCCGCATTGAGCTTGGTCACGATCTCCTTCGGCGTCCCTTTCGGCACCCACATGCCCGACCACAGCGTCATGTTGAAACCCTTGAGACCCGCCTCCGCCGCGGTTGGAATCTCCGGCGCCGACGGCAGGCGTTTGTCGTCGGTGATGGCGTAGGCGCGAATGGTGCCGGCGCGGACTTGGTTGATGGAGTTCGAGGTCTGGTCGACGATGAGGTCGATCTGGCCGGCGATGAGATCGTTGAGGGCGGGCGCGGTGCCGCGATACGGCACGTATTGCAGCTTGATGCCGGAGACGCTCTCGAAATAGACGCCGGCGATGTGGCTGCCGGAGCCCGCGCCGGCGGTGCCTGCGGTGGGCGGCGACGGCCGTGACTTTAGCCACTCAATGAACTCTTTCAGCGAGGCCGCGGGCACCGCGTTCTTGCTGACAATGATCATCGGATTGCTCGGCAACAGCACCACCGGCTCGAGGTCGGCGACGAGGTCGTATTTGAGCTTGTAGACGGCACCGTTGGCAACGTGCGTGCCGAGATGGCCGAATGAGATGGTGTAGCCGTCCGGCGGTGACTGCACGGCGCGGCCGACGCCGATCGAGCCGCCCGCGCCGGTGACATTCTCGATCACCACGGGCTGGCCAAGCGACACCCGCATGCGTTCCGCAAGCACCCGCGCCATTGCATCCGACGGCCCGCCAGCCGCGAATGGCACGATGATTGTGACGGGACGCGTGGGAAAATCGTCGGCGCGCGCGGCGCCTGCAACAGCGAGAATAGCAATCAGCGCAGCCCAAGCGGCCTTCATGGTCCTCTCCCCAGCAATGTCTTTATTATTTTTGGCGCTCTGCCCGCGTACGGGAAGAGGGATCAATCGTGGCGTATTGCCGCGCTAATCTAAAGCGCGATGAGATTAGGATGAATCGTCATCGCGCTCTAGGTTATCGCTTGAGCATGATCTTTTCGGAAAACCGTTGCAGCACACTTTTCCGGACCATGCTCTAGAACTGCGTGTAGTCGATCGGCTTGTGACGATCGAGCGTGCGGGTGACCGGCGGCAGTGGATATTTCAGGCCGGTCGCACAGTTGAACAGCATCACGCGGTCGGTCTTGCTGACGCGGCCGTCGGCGAGGCTCTGTTTGTAGGCGGCGTAGGTGGCGGCGCCCTCGGGGCACAGCAGCAGCCCCTCCTCGCGCGCAACCTCGCTCAGCGCCGACGATATCTTGTCGTCGTCGACCGCGATGGCAAAACCCTTGCTCTGTCGCACTGCGCGCAGGATCAGGAAATCGCCGATCGCCTGCGGAACGCGAATGCCGGAAGCGATGGTGTGCGCATCCTCCCAGCGCGTCGCATGCTCGGTGCCGGCGTCATAGGCCCGCACCATCGGCGCGCAGCCCGAGGCCTGCACCGCGACCATGCGCGGACGCTTCGAGCCGATGAAGCCGATCTTCTCGAGCTCGTCGAACGCCTTCCACATGCCGATCAGGCCGGTGCCGCCACCGGTCGGATAGAAGATCACGTCGGGCACGTCCCAGCCGAGCTGCTCGGCGAGCTCGAGGCCCATCGTCTTCTTGCCCTCGATGCGGTACGGCTCCTTCAGCGTCGACGTGTCGAACCAGCCGACTTTTGCTTTCCCCTCGCCTACGATCTTGCCGCAATCGTCGATATAGCCGTTGACGCGATAGACGGTCGCGCCCTGGAGCTCGATCTCGCTGACATTCACTTCCGGTGTGTCGGCTGGGCAGAAGATCGTAGTCTTGATGCCGCACGACGTCGCATAGGCCGCGAGCGCCGCGCCGGCGTTGCCGTTGGTCGGCATCGCCATGTGCTTGATGCCGAGCGCCTTGCCCATCGACACCGCCATCACGAGGCCGCGCGCCTTGAACGAGCCGGTCGGCAGCCGCCCTTCGTCCTTCACGATGATCTCGCCGCCGCCGAGTTTGGCGCCGAGCTTCGGCAGCCGGATCAGCGGCGTCGTGACCTCGCCGAGGGAGACGATGTCCTTGCATTTGCGCACCGGCAGCAGCTCGCGGTAGCGCCACATGTCGCCGGGACGCTGGGCCAAAGCGTCCTTGGTCAGCGCCTTCTTCACCCCGGTGAGGTCGTAGCGCACCAGGAGCGGCTTGCCGGCCTTGGAGAGGTTATGGACCTGGTCGGCGGGGTAATGATCGCCCTCCATCGCGCATTCGAGATGCGTGACGAAGGTCGGACGTTCGATGGTCAGGTTGTCGTTGTCGTGCATGGGTTCATTCCCTCTTCTTGTTTTCGTATTTCTCTATCAGACCCGTCACCCTGAGGTGCTCTCCATGCGGCGCCACGCGCCGGATGGAGAGCCTCGAAGGGCGACGAGCCCGGCTGCTGCATCTCAGCCGTTCATCCTTCGAGGCTCGCCCAACGGTGCTCTGCACCGCTGGCCTCGCACCTCAGGATGACGGAGCCGAGAGACGCGAAGCCCAGCCCGTCAAATATTCAGCACCCGTCCATAAGCATCCAGCACGGCTTCCTTCATCATCTCCGACAGCGTCGGATGCGGGAACACGGTGTGCATCAGTTCTTCTTCCGTGGTCTCCAGATTCATGGCGACGACATAGCCCTGGATCAGTTCGGTGACTTCAGCGCCGACCATGTGAGCGCCGAGAAGCTGGCCGGTCTTCTTGTCGAAGATCACCTTGACCAGACCCTGGTCCTCGCCGAGCGCGATCGCCTTGCCGTTGCCGACGAAGGGGAAGCGGCCGACTCGGATCTCGCGGCCATTCTCCTTGGCCTTGGCTTCGGTGAGACCGACCGAGGCGACCTGCGGATGACAATAGGTGCAGCCCGGGATCATGTTCTTGTCCATGGGGTGCGGATTGAGGCCCTTGATCGCCTCGACGCAGATCACACCCTCATGCTCGGCCTTGTGCGCGAGCATCGGGGGACCAGCGACGTCGCCGATGGCGTAGATCCCGGGGACATTGGTCTTGCCGTGGCCGTCGGCCACGATGATGCCGCGGTCGGTTTTGACGCCGAGCTTTTCGAGGCCGAGATTCTCGATGTTGCCGACGACGCCGATCGCCGAGATCACCCGCTCGAACTCGGTCGTGACAGGCTTGCCCTTGCCGTCGTCAATGGTGGCGACGACGCTATGGGCCTTCTTCTCGAGTTTTGTGACTTTGGTCGAGGACATGATTTTCATGCCCATCTTCTCAAAGCGTTTCCGCGCGAGCCCTGCGATCTCCGCGTCCTCCACGGGAAGGATCTGCGGCAGCACCTCGACCACGGTGACGTCAGAGCCCATGGTGTGGAAGAACGAGGCGAACTCGATGCCGATCGCGCCGGAGCCGACCACCAGCAGCGACTTCGGAATCCGGTCCGGCACCATCGCCTCGAAATAGGTCCAGACCAGCTTCTGGTCGGGCTCGAGCCCCGGCAGCACGCGCGGCCGCGCGCCGGTCGCGATGATTATGTGCTTGGCCTGGTAGGTCCCCTCGCCCAGCGAGCCCTTCGGCGCCTCGACATCGGACTTTTTCACGGTGACCTTGCCGGGTGCGTCGATCGAGGCCGCGCCCCAGATCACGCTGACCTTGTTCTTCTTCATCAGGAAGCCGACGCCCGTGTTCAACTGCTTCGAGACGCCACGCGAGCGCTGCACCACGGCTTTCGGATCGAACGACACCTTTTCGGCCGAGAGGCCGTAATCCTTGGCGTGCTGCATGTAGTGATAGATCTCGGCCGAACGCAGCAGCGCCTTGGTCGGGATGCAGCCCCAGTTCAGGCAGATACCGCCAAGATACGACTTCTCGACGATCGCCGTCTTGAAGCCGAGCTGGGCGGCGCGTATCGCGGTGACATAGCCGCCGGGACCGGAGCCAATGATGATGACGTCGAAGGATGTATCGGCCATGGCGGCTCCCGTTCAACTCAAGAAGCGCCGCGGGCGCGGCGCTTGAAGACAACAAACCTGACCAGCCATTCGATGATCCCGACCAGGACCAGAATGGCCAGCGCGCTCAACACAATGGGTTGAGCGATGTTTCGCGACAGTTGCTCTCCCGACAGGAAGGCGGATTGAAGAAAATCAAGCCCGATCGGATTGAGCGCGACAACGGCTCCGAGCAGCAGCGATATCCATGGCCAGCGGGTACGGACATGCAAGGTTGCCCCCTCTGCCGCCGCGTCAGACCATCATCATGACGGGATTTTCGATCAGCTGCTTGAACGCACCGATCAGCTCGGCGCCGAGCGCGCCGTCGATGGCGCGGTGATCGCAGGACAAGGTCACGCTCATCATGTTCGCGATCTCGATCTTGCCGCCGCGCACGACGGGACGCTCTTCGCTGGTGCCCACGGCCAGAATGGTCGCGTGCGGCGGATTGATCACGGCGGTGAAGTGGCTGATGCCGTACATGCCGAGGTTGGAGACGGCAGTGGTGCCGCCCTGGTATTCCTCAGGCTTCAGCTTGCGCGAGCGGGCGCGCGCGGCAAAATCCTTCATCTCGTTGGAGATGGTGGAGAGCGTCTTGGTCTCCGCCTTGCGGATGATCGGCGTGATCAAGCCGCCCGGCATCGCGACGGCAACGCCGACGTCGGAATGGTGGTGCTTGACCATGCCGCTTTCGGTCCAGCTGACGTTGCAGTTCGGGATTTTCTGCAGCGCGACCGCCATCGCCTTGATGACGAAGTCGTTGACCGAGATCTTGTAAAGCGGCTTCTTCTCCTTGTCCTTGGGAGCAGCCGCATTGATCTCCTCGCGCGCGACCAGCAGCTTGCCGATGTCGCAGTCGATGGTGAGATAGAAGTGCGGGACGTTCTGGATCGATGCGGTCAGGCGCTGCGCGATGGTGCGGCGCATGCCGTCATGCGGGACGATGTCGTAGGTATCAGGCTCGAACAGCGACAGGATCTGCTTATCCGACATGGTCGGCGCGATTGCCGGCGCCCCGGACGGCGCCGCCGCGGGCGCCTTGAGGCCCTTGCCGGACTTGGCCTGCTCGACGTCGCGCGCGACCACGCGGCCGTGCGGGCCGGTGCCCGTGACCATCGCAACATCGATGCCGGCTTCCTTAGCGATACGGCGCGCCAGCGGCGATGAGAACACACGGCCGCCATGGCCGTTCCCGTGCGCGGCGGGAGCTGCAGCCTGCGCCGCCGGCGCCGGCGCCGCCTTCGGTGCGGCCGGAGCAGGTGCCGGTGCCGGCGCAGCAGCAGGTGCCTCAGCGGCCTTTGGCGGTGCAGCCGAGGCGGTCGGCTTCGCAGCGCCCGCGGCCTTCACGTCCTCGCCCTCGCCGGCCAGCACCGCGATCACGTCGTTGACCGGGACGTCCTGCGTACCCTCGGGCACCAGGATCTTGGCGATCGTGCCCTCGTCGATCGCCTCGACCTCCATGGTCGCCTTGTCGGTCTCGATCTCGGCGATGACGTCGCCGGATTTGACCTTGTCGCCTTCCTTCTTCAGCCACTTGGCGAGGTTGCCCTTCTCCATTGTCGGCGAGAGAGCGGGCATCAGGATGTTGATGGGCATGCTGACCTCACGAAGAACTTCTCAAAACGTCGCCTTCGATAGCGAAGACGAACAGACCAGGTTTAGTTGCCGATGTCGCCCTGCCACAGGCGCTCATTGGCGGGATTGGAACGCCACGTCTTCATCATGGTGATGGAGCGGTCGTCGGCAAGATCGATCCAGGGGATGCCGAACTTGTCGAGGATGTCCTTGGACCCTGGGAAGGTGACGGACTCTCCGATCACCACCAGCTTGACCTTGAACAGCGCCAGCGCGCCGGCGCACATCGAGCAAGGCGACAGCGTGGTGTACATGACGGTGTCGTGGAACGTGATTGCGCCCGCCTCGCGCAGGCAGCTCATCTCACCGTGCAGGATCACGTTGTTCTCCTGCACGCGGTTGTTATGGCCGCGGGCGATGATCTTGTTGTCGCGCGTCAGCACCGCGCCGATCGGCAGGCCACCTTGCGCGATCGAGGCTTCCGCCTCGCGGATCGCCTCCAGCATGAAATCGTAGTGATAGGATTCGATCGCCACGTCAGTGCCCCTTGCCGCGTGGCGTCGTCGTGCCGGTGTCGGTGGGACGCTCGATCTCGGCCTGGAACATGTCCAGGATCCGGTTCAGGGCATCCTCCTCGGTGTATTCGCTCTCGCGCGCATAGGCGCGCGCAGCATGACGGGCGAGATCGACCAGCAGCAGGCCCCACATGTCGGGCTCCTCGAAGGCGCGCTGGAACGCCATCGATAGCCCGCCGTCCAGCACGAACACGCGCAGGATCTCGACCGCGTCCTCGCGGGTCATGACGTCGGGCGGCAGTGGCTGCTCCTTCGGGCCCGCCATGGTCTACCTGTAGCAGACGGCTTTGGCGGCCTCGACGACTTCCGCCGCCGAGGGCAGCGCGAGCTTCTCCAGGTTCGCGGCATAGGGCATCGGCACGTCCTTGCCGGAGACGCGCGTAACCGGCGCGTCGAGATAATCGAAGGCATTCTCCATGATGCGCGCGGCGATCTCGGCGCCGACGCCGCTCTGGGCCCAGCCCTCCTCCACCGTCACCGCACGGCCCGTCTTCTTGACCGAGTTGATGATGGTCTCGGTATCCATCGGGCGCAGCGTGCGCAGGTCGATCACCTCGGCCTCGATGCCGTCCTTGGCGAGCTCGTCGGCGGCCTTGAGCGCATAAGTCATGCCGTTCGACCAGGAGATGATGGTGACGTGGCTGCCGGAGCGCACGATGCGCGCCTTGCCGATCGGAATCACGAAATCGTCGAGCTTGGGCACTTGCCCGGTGTGACCGTAGAGCACCTCATTCTCGAGGAAGATCACCGGATTGGGATCGCGGATCGCGGCCTTGAGCAGACCCTTGGCATCGGCCGCGGAATACGGCGCGACCACCTTGAGACCGGGAATGTGCGAGTACCAGGCCGAATAGTCCTGGCTGTGCTGGGCGGCGACGCGCGCAGCCGCGCCGTTGGGCCCGCGGAACACGATCGAGCAGCCCATCTGACCGCCGGACATGTACAGCGTCTTGGCCGCGGAGTTGATGATCTGGTCGATCGCCTGCATGGCGAAGTTGAAGGTCATGAACTCGACGATCGGCTTGAGGCCGGTCATCGCGGCACCGACGCCGACGCCGGCAAAACCGTGCTCGGTGATCGGGGTGTCGATGACCCGCCTGGCGCCGAACTCCTGGAGCAGGCCCTGGGTGACCTTGTAGGCGCCCTGATATTCGGCGACTTCTTCACCCATCACGAAGACATCGGCGTCGCGGCGCATCTCTTCGGCCATGGCGTCGCGCAAGGCTTCGCGGATGGTCTGCGTCACCATCTCCGTGCCGGCGGGTACTTCGGGATCGGGCTCGGCCACGGCCTGCGGCGCGGCTGGCGCGGCCTTGGGCTGAGGCGCTTCGGCCTTTGCAGCGGTGGGCGGAGCGGACTCCGCAGCCTTCTCCTGCTTGGCCGGTGCGGGTGCTTTCGCGAGATCGGCGGCGCTCTCGCCGTCGGCGAGAATGGTCGCGATCGGCGTGTTCACCGCAACATCGGCAGTGCCCTCGGGGATCAGGATCTTGCCGAGCGTGCCCTCATCGGTCGCCTCGACCTCCATCGTCGCCTTGTCGGTCTCGATCTCGGCGATGACGTCGCCCGACTTGATCGGCTCGCCTTCTTTCTTCAGCCATTTGGCGAGGTTGCCCTTCTCCATCGTGGGCGACAACGCGGGCATCAGCACTTGAATTGGCATATCGACTCCAAAAGAAAGCTTGCGCGCGTTCAGCGGTAAACGTCGGTCCAGAGCTCGGCGGCATCCGGCTCGGGATCATGTTGGGCGAAATCGGCGGATGCGTTGACGATATCGCGCACCTCGGCGTCGATCGCCTTCAGATCCTGCTCAGTGACCTTGGCCGCCAAGAGGCGGTTACGCACCTGCTCGATCGGATCCTGGTCGTGGCGGACCTTCTCGACCTCCTCACGCGTGCGATATTTTGCAGGATCGGACATCGAGTGGCCGCGATAGCGGTACGTCTGCATCTCCAGGATGTAGGGACCCTTGCCGGCACGGCACCAGGCCGCCGCCTCCTCGCCCGCAGCCTTCACGGCGCGGACATCCATACCGTCGACCTGCTTGCCGGGAATGTTGAAGGACGCGCCGCGCTTGGAAAAATCCTGCTGCGCCGAGGCGCGCGAGACCGAGGTGCCCATGGCGTAGCGGTTGTTCTCAATGACAAAGATCACCGGCAGTTTCCAGAGCTCCGCCATGTTGAAGCTCTCATAGACCTGGCCCTGATTGGCCGCGCCGTCGCCGAAATAGGTGACGCTCACATTGCCGTTGCCGCGATAGTGGTTGGCGAAGGCGAGACCCGTGCCGAGCGAGACCTGCGCGCCGACGATGCCGTGGCCGCCGTAAAAGTGCTTCTCCTTGCTGAACATGTGCATGGAGCCGCCCTTGCCCTTGGAATAGCCGCCGCGGCGACCCGTGAGCTCGGCCATGACGCCGTTGGCCTCCATGCCGGTGGCGAGCATGTGACCGTGATCGCGATAGCCGGTGATGACCTGATCGCCCTCTTTCAGGGCCATCTGCATGCCAACCACCACGGCCTCCTGGCCGATATAGAGGTGGCAGAAGCCGCCGATTGCGCCCATGCCGTAGAGCTGGCCAGCCTTCTCCTCGAAGCGCCGGATCAGGAGCATGTCGCGGAGCGCCTTGAGCTCCTGCTCCCTGGTGAATTCCGGGGGCGAACCGCCGTCGGTCTTGTCCTGTGGAGTGCTTGCGGCGGCTTTCTTGGGTGCGGCCATGGGAATTCCGGGTCAGAGAAAACTTTCGCCCTCTCTAACCCAAGTCAAACACCGTTGGAAAGCACCGCGGCGGCATGGCACGATTTTCATTATGCCGCACTGCAACGTGATCGTAATATTGGAAAATCTTTGGCGCCGATCGGGCAACAAATCGATGCAACGCTGCCGAACGCGCAGATTCGTGACCGCGTCAAGAAGCGTTGAGGCGACCGGGACCTGACATTCGGAATGGGCGGCGCCGAAACGACGCCGCCCTCTCCGCCGACCGATCAGAAGAAGCCAAGCTTCTTCGGGCTGTAGCTGACCAGGAGGTTCTTGGTCTGCTGGTAGTGGTCGAGCATCATCTTGTGGGTTTCACGCCCGACGCCCGACTGCTTGTAGCCGCCGAAGGCCGCATGCGCGGGATAGGCATGGTAGCAGTTGGTCCAGACCCGGCCGGCCTGGATCGCCCGGCCGAAGCGGTAGCAGCGGTTGGCATCGCGGCTCCAGACGCCGGCTCCTAGGCCGTAGAGCGTGTCATTGGCGATCGCGAGCGCCTCCTCGTCGGTCTTGAAGGTCGTGACCGAGACCACAGGGCCGAAGATCTCCTCCTGGAAGATCCGCATCTTGTTGTGGCCCTCGAACACGGTCGGCTGCACGTAGAAGCCGCCGGCGAGATCGCCCGCAAGCTCGGCACGTCCGCCGCCGGCCAGCACCTTCGCGCCCTCCTGCTTGCCGATGTCGATATAGGAGAGGATCTTGGACAGCTGCTCGCCCGAGGCCTGCGCGCCGATCATGGTGGTGGCGTCGCGCGGATCGCCCTGCTTGATCGCGGCGACGCGCTTCAGCGCCCGCTCCATGAAGCGGTCATAGATATCCGCATGCACGAGCGCCCGGCTCGGACAGGTGCAGACCTCGCCCTGGTTCAGCGCGAACATGACGAAGCCTTCGATCGCCTTGTCGAAGAAGTCGTCGTCTTCCGCGGTGACGTCGTTGAAGAAGATGTTCGGCGACTTGCCGCCGAGCTCCAGCGTGACGGGAATGAGGTTCTGGCTGGCATATTGCATGATCAGCCGGCCCGTCGTGGTCTCGCCGGTAAAGGCGATCTTGGCGATGCGCGGGCTGGAAGCGAGCGGCTTGCCGGCTTCCAGGCCAAATCCGTTGACGATGTTGAGGACGCCCGGCGGCAGGATGTCGGCGATGATTTCGGCCCAGACCATGATCGAAGCCGGCGTCTGCTCGGCGGGCTTGAGCACGACGCAATTGCCGGCGGCCAGCGCGGGCGCAAGCTTCCAGCAGGCCATCAGCAGCGGGAAGTTCCAGGGAATGATCTGGCCGACCACGCCGAGCGGCTCGTGGAAATGATAGGCGATGGTGTCGTGGTCGATCTCGCCGATCGAGCCTTCCTGGGCGCGCACGACGCCGGCGAAGTAGCGGAAGTGATCGATGGCGAGCGGCAGGTCGGCGGCGCGGGTCTCGCGGATCGGCTTGCCATTGTCCCAGGTCTCGGCGATGGCGAGACGCTCGAGGTTCTCCTCCATGCGGTCGGCGATCCGGTTCAGGATCGCGGCGCGCTCGGCGACGCTGGTGCGGCCCCACGCGGCCTTCGCCGCATGCGCCGCATCGAGGGCCGCCTCGACGTCCTGCGCGTCGGAGCGCGCGATCTTGCAGACGACCTGGCCGGTGACCGGCGAGGCATTGTCGAAATATTTGCCCGAGATCGGCGCGACGAATTTGCCGCCGATGAAATTGTCATAGCGTTCGGCGAAGGGAACTTTGGTGACGCTGAGGAATTCCACCTTGTTCATTGATCACTCCCGATGTTTGCTGTTCGCGCAATTCGTCGCGTGGTCGCGACTTGCGCCGACGATGATGCGGGAGGTGTTTTCTGTCAGCCCGGGCGGGAGCGATGATGGCGCCGACCTGTCGCAGTTCTGCGACAGTCGTGGGCGAGGCAGCGCAAGATTGAGCACTTGCAGCTACCACACCGTCATTGCGAGCGAAGCGAAGCAATCCAGACTGTCCCCGCGGAAAGATTCTGGATTGCTTCGCTTCGCTCACAATGACGGAAATAGAAAGCTCAGTGGTTCAGCTCGAACCGCTTCAGCTTCCGATGCAGCGTGGCGCGGCTGACGCCGAGGGCCTTGGCGGCCGCCGAAACGTTGCCACCCGCGCGGAGCATCGCCCGCTGCAACACCGCGCGCTGACCGCCGGCAAGGTGGTCGTGTGCAGTGTCGCCGCCGAGGAGATCGGCCGCGGGCACCGGCTGCAGTGCCCGGCCGAGGGCGATCCCGAGTCCGATCCGGGCAGCGCGGGTTGCGCCGATCACGAGATCGTCCGCGTCAACGGCGATGAGGCCGCCGCAACTACCGTCCGGGCCCTGCGTCAGAACGATGCGGGCATGGCTGAAGGCCCTGCGAAACAGGTCGGCCTCGATACGCTTGGCCGCCTCGCCCGCCGCCAGCGCGATCAGACTGGAGAACGCATCGGTGCGGTCGGCGCGGCAGGAGGAGACGTCGAGCACGCCTGCGAGCGCCGCCTCGTGATCGTAGATTGGAACGGCGGTACAGCTCAAAAGCGTGTTGCGGGCGAAGAAGTGCTGGTCGCGATCGATCGTCAGCGGACGCTGCTCGACGAGGCAGGTGCCGATGCCGTTGGTGCCCTCGTGCTCCTCGCTCCAGAGCGCGCCGGTCCACAGCCCCCAGGATTGAAACGTCGCATCGTCCCCCGGCGTGCCACGGCGATCGACCGGAACGCCCTCGCCGTCCGCGAGCAACACGCAACAGCCGCTCGCGCCGACGGCCTGATACAGCCGGTCCATCGCACCTTGTGCGGCTGCCAGCAGCGGCGCGATGCGCTCGCGGGCCTGATCCAGCTCGGCTTCGGTGAGCCGCATCGGTGAGCTGCGCCCGGCGGGATCGAGATGATGCAATCGGGACGAACGGCGCCACGAGGCCACGAGCGCGGACCGGGCCGCCTGGCCTGACGCGATAGCGGCCTCGACGCGGGCCGCGTGATGCGGGGGCATTGACCCATTCATCACTTGTTTCCTCCGGAAGGCAGTCTAGGCAGTACCGGCACGGCTCGGTTGATCTGCGTCAATCTTGGGCGATTGCGAGGCATGAGCCCCCTGCTGTGGCGCCGTCAAGGCAGCCGACCACTTCTTGGCCTACGACTTTCGGTACAGTCGAGGGCTGAATTGGCGGCGATCGGCAGCCGCTTTCGTTGCCGGTTTCGAATGCAGCGAAAACGCTATTTCGCCGGGATCATCCGAACGAGATCGTGCGGATTGACATAGTCGAGCTGGTAGCGCGCCCGCTCGTCCAGCATATCAGGATCGATCCTGGACGTGCGTAGCAACGAGACGCGCTGCTCGCTCCTGGCGCGCTCGCGCTTGAGCTGTGCCAGCTCGCTGGTCAGCGCGATGATCTCCTGGTCCAGTTCCTGGCGGGCGTTGAGGCCGTATTTGCCGGTGTAGGCGTTGACGCCGAAATAGCCGACGATGGCCGCCGCCATCGCATAGAGGGCAAGACCGGTCAGGATCGATTTCAGGCGCGCGCGCGAGACCATCTTGGGAAGATGGGACAGGTTGGTTAAGGGAGTACTAATGCGCCCGGCCCGCGCCACGCACTTCGAGACCCTCATGGTGAGGAGGCCGCGCAGCGACCATCTCGAACCATGAAGGCCCGGATCTCGCCCGCGGCCATCCTTCGAGACGGCGCTAGCGGGCCTCCTCTCAGGATGAGGACTTCCGGTGTCGCCGCGGGGTATTCGGCCTCAGCCGTGATGCTTCGCGACGTGGGCGGCGAAAGCGTCGATATAGGCCTGGAGCACAGGCTTCAGCGACTCCTTGACCGGATTGCCCTCGGCATCAAAGGCGTCGCCAATGGCGTTCAGATAGGTCTCCGGCTGTTGCATGATCGGGCCGCTAATACCAGGCAGGATGGTTTGCAAATGCTTGGCCGCGCTGACCCCGCCGAGCGGGCCCGGCGAATTGGAGATGATGCCGACCGGCTTGCCATTGAGCGAGCTCTTGCCATAGGGCCGCGAGGCGACGTCGATGGCGTTCTTCAGCGCGCCAGGGATGGAGCGGTTGTATTCGGGCGTGACGAAGATGACGCCGTCCGACTTCTGAAGCTTATCGCGGAACGCCAGCCAGTCCGCGGGTGGCGCGCCCTCGAGGTCCTGGTTGAAGAACGAGATGCCCGCCGGCGTGATCACCTCGAGCTTGAGCGAGCTAGGTGCGAGCTTGGCGAGCGCATTGGCGATCTTGAGCGAAAAGCCGGCCTTGCGCACGCTGCCGGCGATTACGACGATATTGTAGGCCATGGAATGTCCTTCGAACTTGAGCGGGAGTGCCGGGAGCGCACTTAAGCGATCCGGACCGATGGATGCAAGTGCATGAACCGGCTCGATTTGGAAACGCTGCGTTTCTCGAACGTACCCCTTGGCTTCTCCGGGGCGACATCGCGCCCTTTGGCTGTTGGCCAAAACATTCGGGCCGCCAAGCGGCGGCCCGATCTCTCGCCCAAACGGCTAACTCCGATCAGATCGTCGGATTCCACGCCGACGGAATGAGGCGATATTTGGCGCCGTCCTTCACGACATGCCCGACCGACGGGAAGGTGAAGTGGAAGCCGATCACGGTCGCCTTCTCGGCCGCAGCCATGTCATAGAATTTGTGACGGGTCGCTTGCGCCATCGCGGCATCATAGTCGAACATCACATGCCAGTCCGGATTGCGCAGGAAGAATTCGGGAATGTTGGTGACATCGGACTGGATCAGCACCTTGGCATCGCCCGATGCGACCGCGAACGAGGTGTGGCCGGGCGTGTGGCCCGGCGTCGCGATCGAGGTGATGCCGGGCGCGACCTCCTTGCCCCACTCGTACTTGGTGACCTTGGATTCGAGGCCGGCAAAGGTCTTCTTCACGTTGGCGAAATAGTTCTTCATCATCGGGTTGGACTCGGCCTTGGCGGCGTTGTCCTCGCTGGTCCAGAACTCCCAGTCTTTGCCCGGCACCATGATCTCCGCATTCGGGAAGGCGAGCGCGCCATCGGCGAGACGGAGGCCGTTGGTGTGATCGGGATGCAGATGCGACAGTAGCACGACATCGATGTTCTTGGGATCGACGCCAGCGGCGCCAAGGTTTTGCAGGGTGCGGCCGACAGCGCCCTTGCTCGGCTCGAGATTGGCGACGCCGTTGCCGGTATCGATCAGCACGAGCTTGGAGCCGGTGTTGATGAGCTGCGGATTGAACGGCACCGTGACCATGCCCTTCGGCATGTAGGCCGCCTCGCCCGCGGCCAGCGCCTCATCCTTCGGTATGTTGACGACGAACTTCTCCGGCATCGGGAAGGTGCGCGCACCGTCGTTGATCGAGGTGCACTCGTAGCTGCCGACCTTGTAGCGGTAGAAGCCCGGCGCCTGCGTCCCAGCCGGCGGCACTGAGGCATTGGCGGTGGTCGGTCCAAGCCCGGTAACGGCGGCCGCACTGAGGGCGGCGGCACCTGCGAGCAGGTGACGGCGATTGAGGTCGGTCATGCAGAGGTCCCCTTCTGAACGCCTTGCGGTTTTTCCGCTTTCAACGGCGGCGGGAATAATCCCCCGCTTCGCTCAGAAGGCAAGTCCCTTCTTCCGGTGACGTGCCGTCGCACATCACGATAATTTATTCGGGTTGATGGGGAATTTTTCGGCGATCGCCTGTCTGCGCCAGTATCGCTTCGGTGCATTGCCGTAGACTCGCTTGAAGGCGTGTCCGAAGGCGCTCTCCGACGAGTATCCAAGCTGCGCGGCCGTTGCCGAAACGGTCGCTCCACGTCGAAGAAGATCGCGTGCAAGTCGCATTCGCCATCGAAGCAGGTAGTCGAGCGGCGCCAGCCCCACCAGGGACTTGAACCGCTTCGAAAACGCGGATCGCGACATGGCGATCGCTTCGGACAATGCTTCCAGGGTCCAGGGGTGAGCGGCGTCTTCGTGCATCAGCCTGATGGCCTTGCCGATCCTGGCGTCGACCAGTGCGTTGATCCATCCCAAACCCTCGCCGGCATCCTGATCCAGCGCCGCGCGGAGCACCTGGACGAGCAGGACGTCGGCAAGCCTGTCGGTGAGTACGGCCGCTCCGATTCCCGTCCCCCTGATTTCAAGGTCGAGAATCTCGAGCGTGGAATGAATGACGGCTGCGGACGGACTGCGCGACGGTATGAGCAGAAAGCGAGGGAGCGCATCGAGCAGCAATCCGGCGTCCGACGCTTCGAAACCGAAACTGCCGGCAAGCAGAACGGTATCGCGGCCCGCGTGACGCGCGACATCCGACTGCGTCCAATCGAACGCCGCTATACCGTCTTCGGGAGCAAGGCGTTGGTCGTTGGCCAGAACATAGGCTGGTGCATTGGCCAGAAGAAAGCAGTCGCCGGAGACAAGCCGATGATGGGCTTCGTCGCCGAAATCGATCCAGCAATCACCTCGGATGACCGCGCCGAACTTAAGGGCGGGTTTGGCCGGGAACCGATACGACCAATTGCCGCCCGCCTCGAACCTCGTGCAACGCGCAGCGCGAACGTTCAGGAGCGAGAAGACCTGAGACAGCGGGTCCGGGGTCTTGTGCCTATCCGAGGGTTTGTCCAAGCCTTGATCCGATCTCGACGATTTTCGAGCACTTCGAGCATAGATCAACCTCGATTCCGATGCGAAGTTCATCTCGCAACGAATTGCGTGGAACATCTATGACAGGCATCGCAGGCAAGGTCATCGCCATCACGGGCGCCAGCAGCGGAATTGGCGAAGCCGCCGCCCGGCATCTCGCAGAACGTGGCGCCATCATGATCCTCGGCGCACGGCGCGCCGACCGGCTGCAGATTCTGGCCGCGAGCATCGCCTCAAAGGGCGGAAAGGCGTCGTACCTCGTCACCGACGTCAGGCAACGCGAGGATGTCGCCAGGCTCGTCGGACTTGCCACGGACCGATACGGGAAGCTGGACGTCCTGATCAACAATGCGGGGATTGCCCCGATTTCCCGCCTCGACGACCTGAGGGTCGACGACTGGGACGACATGATCGACGTGAATGTGAAAGGCGTGCTCTACGGAATCGCCGCCGCCCTGCCCGTCTTCCGACGTCAGGGCTTCGGTCATTTCATCAACACCCTGTCGACCGCCGGCATCAAGATCGTTCCGACCATGGCGGTCTACGCGGGATCGAAGAATGCCGTCAGGGCGATTTCCGAAGGGCTTCGTCAGGAGGCCGGCCCCTCACTTCGGGTGACGACCATCTCACCCGGTTATGTCGACACCGAACTGCCGTCCTCCATGACGGATTCCGCGTTGCGGGAGCAAGGGCAAGCAGGCATGAAGGCGATGGCCATTCCGGCGAGCGCAATCGCGGAGGCGATGGCCTTCGCGATTGCGCAGCCGGATAGCGTGGACGTCGGCGAGATCGTCATTCGCCCCACGGCTCAGGCATAAATTCGATCAGGCCTGGACGCCGTTGCGCGTCACGACTTATTCGGGTTGATGAGGAATTTTTCGCCGGTGGCCCGTTTGGCGTACACTGCGATGTTGGCAGGGTCGAGCGCCTCCGCAAGCGAGACCACCTTGGTGTAGTGGCTGGCGAAGGTGGTCTTGAGCTCGGACGCGACGCGCTGGCGCAGGCGACCGATCTCGGCCGGACCGATCTTCTGGAGGAATGGCGTGAGCAGCCAGCCGCCGACGCCCCAGCTCAGGCCAAATGAGCGGTTCAGCTCGGTCGGGCGCGTATCGAGGCTGCCGTAGATATAGACCTGCTTGTAGACGTTGGAGCCGTAGCGGCTGTATTCCTTCGCGGTCTTGTTGGCCGCGATCTCCATGGCGGTCAGGATCTGGCTCGCCAGCTTGCCGCCGCCGATGGCGTCGAAGGCAATCGTGGCGCCGGTCTCGACCAGCGCGTTGGTGAGGTCGTCCATGAAGCTCGCCGCGCTGGAATCCACGACATGCTTGGCGCCGATCTTGTGCAGGATGTCGGCCTGCTCCTTGCTGCGCACGATGTTGACGAGACCGATGCCGTCCTTGATGCAGATCTTGTTGAGCATCTGGCCGAGATTGGAGGCGGCGGCCGTGTGCACCAGCGCCTTGTGGTTCTCGCGGCGCATCGTCTCGGTCATGCCGAGCGCGGTCAGCGGATTGACGAACCAGGAGGCACCGTCGGCCGCCGTGGTGCCTGCCGGCAGCTCCATGACGTCGCGGACCTTCAGCACGCGATACTGCGTGTACATCGCGCCGCCGATCATCGACACCGTCTTGCCCATCAGCGCCTTCGCCGCGTCCGATGATCCGGTCCGGATCACCGTGCCGGCGCCTTCGTTGCCGACCGGCAATGACTGATCGAACCTGGCCGCCATCATCCGCATCGCGCCCTCAGGCATTTTCGCGGTGATGACCGGTGCGTCCTTCGTGCCGGAAGCCTGAGCCGCCGACATGTCGGCGGCCCCGATCAAGAGCCCGAGGTC
This sequence comes from Bradyrhizobium zhanjiangense, assembly GCF_004114935.1. Classification (NCBI taxonomy): domain Bacteria; kingdom Pseudomonadati; phylum Pseudomonadota; class Alphaproteobacteria; order Hyphomicrobiales; family Nitrobacteraceae; genus Bradyrhizobium; species Bradyrhizobium zhanjiangense. Next base: position 4,725,078 of record NZ_CP022221.1, on the reverse strand, counting down.
GGAGGGGTTGATCGGCGTGGCTTCGACGCGAACCACGACCTCATCGTCGGCCGGCTCCGGTGTCGGGACATTCACGAGGGACAATTCCAGCTCGCCGCTCTTCTTCAGCAGCGAACGCAGCTGCAGTCCGGTCTTGCCGTCGCTCATGTCGATCCTCCCCTGTCCTCTTTTCGCGAGTCGAAGCGCCGGCTTATGCCAGCGCCTTCAGTGCCGCCTTGCCGCCATAGAGCGCCTGCTTGCCGAGCTGCTGCTCGATGCGCAGGAGCTGGTTGTATTTGGCGGTGCGGTCGGACCGCGCAAGGGAGCCGGTCTTGATCTGACCGCAATTGGTGGCAACCGCGAGGTCGGCGATGGTGGAATCCTCGGTCTCGCCCGAGCGGTGCGACATCACGGAGGTGTAGCCGGCCTTGTGCGCCATCTCGACGGCGGCGAGCGTCTCGGTCAGCGTGCCGATCTGGTTGACCTTGATCAGGATCGAGTTGGCTCGGCCCGCTTTGATGCCTTCGGCGAGGCGCTTGACGTTGGTGACGAAGAGATCGTCGCCGACGAGCTGGCACTTCTTGCCGATGAGGTCGGTGAGCTCCTTCCAGCCGTCCATGTCGTCTTCCGACATGCCATCCTCGATCGTCACGATCGGATAGCGCGCGACGAGGTCCGCAAGGTACTTGGCCTGCTCGGAGATCGAGCGGGACTTGCCCTCGCCTTCATAGACGTACTTGCCGTCCCTAAAGAACTCGGTCGAGGCGCAGTCGAGGCCGAGCACGATGTCGGTGCCCGCCTTGAAGCCGGCCTTGCCGATCGCGTTCATGACGAAGTCGAGCGCCGCGTCCGCTGACGGCAGGTTCGGGGCGAAGCCGCCCTCGTCGCCGACATTGGTGTTGTGGCCGGCCTTCTTCAGCTCGGACTTCAGCGTGTGGAAGACTTCCGCGCCGTAGCGCAGGCCCTCGGCAAAGCTCGACGCGCCGACCGGCAGGATCATGAATTCCTGGAAGTCGATCGGGTTGTCGGCATGCACGCCGCCATTGATGATGTTCATCATCGGCACCGGCAGGAGCCGCGCCGAGGTGCCGCCGACATAACGATAGAGCGGCATGTCGAGCGAGTTCGCGGCCGCCTTGGCGCAGGCCAGCGACACACCGAGGATCGCGTTGGCGCCCAGCCGGCTCTTGTTCGGCGTACCGTCGAGGTCGATCATGATCTGATCGATCTGGGCCTGCTGTTCGACGTCAAGGCCGCTCAGGGCCTCGAAGATCTCGCCATTGACGGCGCTGACTGCCTTGGAGACGCCCTTGCCGAGATAGCGGGCCTTGTCACCGTCGCGCAGTTCCACCGCCTCATGGGCGCCGGTCGAGGCCCCCGACGGCACCGCGGCGCGGCCGAGCGCGCCGTCTTCCAGCACGACATCGACCTCGACGGTGGGATTACCCCGGCTATCGAGGATTTCGCGGCCGATGATGTCGATGATGGCGGTCATGATGTGCACTTCCGTTCGTTAGGGCTGATCGGTGTCGCGGGTCTTACACGGGCCGCAAGCAAATGTGAACGCTTGGACGAGCCGCTTCGACTGACGCGTGAAGAACCTCAGATTATGCTCGACGACATCTGCTCCGCGCGTCCATCCTCAATCCTAGACAGTCGGGGTAACGCCATGAATCGCCGCCAGTTTCTTGCCTCGAGCGCAGCCCTCCTCGCCATCCGCCCAAGTTTTGCGCAGGAAGGCCCGTTCCGGACAAAATACTTCCCGATCAGCCCCGGCATCGGCCTGCACGATCTCACGCCCGCTCCTGACGGCACCGTGTGGTTCACGGCGCAAGGCAAGGGCCTGCTCGGCAGACTCGATCCAAAGGATGGCACCTTCAAGACGGTCAGCCTCGGCCAGGGCGCCGCCCCGCATGGCGTGACAATCGGCCCCGACGGCGCGCCATGGATCACCGAAGGCGGCCAGAACGCGATCGCGCGGGTCGACCCCGGCGATCTCAAGGTCACGCTGTTCCGCCTGCCGGAAAAGTTCGCCTCCGCCAATCTCAACACCGGCGTGTTCGATAAGGCCGGCACGTATTGGTTCACCGGCCAGTCCGGCTATTACGGCCGGCTCACGCCGAAGTCGGGCGAGATGACGGTCTTCAAGGCACCAAAAGGCATCGGGCCCTACGGCATCACCGTCACGCCCAAGGGCGACATCTGGTACGCCTCCCTCGCCGGCAGCTACATCGCCAAAGTCGATCTTGCAAACGGCAATGCCCGCGTCGTGCAGCCGCCGACACCGAATGCGGGCTCACGGCGCGTCTGGTCGGATTCAAAGAGCCGGATCTGGGTCAGCGAGTGGAATAGCGGGCATGTCTCAGTGCACGATCCCGCCGACGGCTCGTGGAAGACGTGGAAGCTGCCGGGCGAACGTCCCCGCGCCTACGCGGTCTATGTCGACGACAAGGACAAGGTCTGGCTGAGCGATTTCTCCGCCAACGCCATCGTCCGTTTCGATCCCACGACCGAGCGCTTCAACGTCTTCGCCAGCGACAAAGCCAATGCCAATGTGCGCCAGCTCGACGGCAGGCCGGGCGAGCTGTGGGGTTGCGAGTCCGGCAACGACCGGATCGTCATGATCCAGACGATCGCGGCCGGTTGACGGCCGCGCCATTTGCGTCCATCCCGGCATCCGAAACAGGATGTGACGACGATGGCGAAGAAATCCCTCCAGCTCGGCCGCGCGGTCGAGTGGCCGCACACACCGGAAGAAGCCCAGCTCGACCGCGTGCCCAACCCGCAAAAGGGCACCGACTACCTGGTGCGCTTCACCGTGCCGGAATTCACCTCACTCTGCCCGGTCACGGGACAGCCGGATTTCGCGCATCTGGTGATCGACTACGCGCCGGGTGCGTGGCTGCTGGAGTCGAAATCGCTGAAACTTTACATCGCGAGCTTCCGCAATCACGGCGCCTTCCACGAGGACTGCACCGTGATGATCGGCAAGCGTATCGCGAGCGAGATCAAGCCGAAATGGCTGCGCATCGGCGGCTACTGGTATCCGCGCGGCGGCATCCCGATCGACGTGTTCTGGCAGACCGGCCGTGTGCCGAAGGGCCTGTGGGCGCCGGAGCAAGGCGTCGCGCCCTATCGCGGGCGGGGATAGCTCGCTGTTGTCCCACTTGGCGCGGCATTGACCGACGTGCTCAGGCCCGAGCGTCTGACGGCGCCCGCGGCTTAAGCAGCTTCGCGCAAACGAAGCCCAGCACCACCATGATCACGGCGCTCGCGAACAGGGTCGGCATCTTGCCGGCGTGCTGGAGGCCGAAGCCATAGGCGAGCGGCCCCACGATCTGCCCCATGAAGAAGAAGAACGAATGCAGCGACAGCGCGGTGGCGCGTGCCTCGACCGAGAGTTCGCTGGCGAAGACCTGCAGACAGCCGTGGGCGATGTAGAACCCCCATCCCATCACGATGAGATTCAGGGCCTGCACCTCCCAGCGTGGCCCGAAGGCGACGGCAATGAGCTGTGAGGCAACCAACGTCATGCCCGCGATCATCATGCCCTTCATGCCTAGCCACGGCAGCAGGCGCGACACCGTCAGTGTGTAGAACAAGCCGCCGACCGCAAAGCCCGCGATGACGATACCGGCGATCGAGAGCGAGGTCTGCCCGAGCTCGAACAAGAACGAGGCGATGTAGGGAAACAGGCCGAGCACGCAACAGCCCTCGATGAACACGGCCGAGTAGCAGACATAGGCGTTCGGATTGGTGAAGATGGTGCGATAGCCGGCCTTCAGCGCCGACAGGCTCGTCTTCGGCGGATGCTTGACCTTGGCGCCATGAAAGCCGGCGGCAACCGCGATCGAGGCGGCGATCACGAGCACGCCGAGCACTGCGAGCACGCCGCGCCAGCCGAGAAAATCGCCGATCAGCCCGGAGGCCGAGGCGCCGAGCAGATTGCCGGTCATCGCGCCGGCGAGCGTGCGGCTGATCGCGACTTGGCGTTTCTCGGGCCCAACGAGATCGCTGGTCAGGCTCAGCGCCACCGGAAACACGCCGCCGGAGCCGATGCCGGCGAGAATGCGGGTCGCAAACAAAACCGAGAACGAGGTCGAGAGCGCGCCGAGGATGTTGGCAAGGCCGAGCAGCGCGAGGCAGCCGATCATCAGCCGCGTCTTGCCGAACAGATCGGCGGCAGCGCCAATTATGGGCTGGATGATCGAGAAGGTGAAGGCGAACACCGCGGCAAAACCCGCGGCGGTCGCGATGCTGACGCCAAAGTCCTCGGCGACATGCGGCAGCACCGGATCGAGCGCGCGTGCCGAGAGCGCTGCGGCGAAGCTTGCGCCTGATATGACGTAGAGCGCTGTCGGCAAGCCGTGATCGTGCGGCCGCGCCTCGCCGTGCTGCATCAGCGCGGGCCGGTTTTGGCAGATTCTTTGGCGAGCGCGTCGAACGCCATCAGTCTAGCGATCAACCCCTCGAACTGGCGCAGCGGCACCATGTTGGGGCCATCGGAGGGCGCGCGATCAGGATCGGGATGGGTCTCGATGAAAACGCCAGCCACGCCAACGGCTACAGCCGCGCGTGCCAGCACCGGCACGAATTCGCGCTCGCCGCCCGACGACGTCCCCTTCCCGCCCGGCTGCTGCACCGAATGGGTGGCATCGAAGATGACAGGGGCGCCGGTGGTGCGCGCCAGGATCGTCAGCGCGCGCATGTCGGAGACCAGCGTGTTGTAGCCGAAGGAGGCGCCGCGCTCGGTGACGAGCACGTTGGGATTGTTCGCGCTGGTGATCTTGGTGACGACATTGGCCATGTCCCAGGGCGCCAGGAACTGGCCCTTCTTGACGTTCACGACCCTTCCGGTCGCGGCCGCAGCGAGAAGGAGATCGGTCTGCCGGCACAGGAAGGCGGGTATCTGCAAGACGTCGACGGCCTGCGCCACCTCGGCGCATTGCGTGGCCTCGTGCACGTCGGTCAGCACGGGCAAACCGAGCGAGGAGCGGATCTCCGCGAAGATCGGTAGCGACTGCGCGAGGCCCAGCCCGCGCGCCGCGGATGCGCTGGTGCGGTTGGCCTTGTCGAACGAGGTCTTGTAGACGAGGCCGATGTTCAGCCGCGCCGCGATCTCCTTCAGCGCGGAAGCCACCTCCAGCGCATGCTGGCGGCTCTCGAGCTGGCATGGCCCGGCAATGACCGAGATCGGCAGGTCATTGCCGAATTTGACCGTGCCAATGGTGACGACCGGCGCCGCTGACGTCGAAGAGCTCAAGGCAAATCCCTCGTTTCGGCGCGACCATAGCCGTGATGAGGGTCGGATCAACCCTATTCGGCCAGGGCGGACAGAATATCAGGGTTGCGCCAGGGTTCCTCGCCACGCGAGGGATCGCTACTTGACCACTGAGAAGGCGGTCGGCGCCAGGATCTGGCTGACGATGTTGGCGACGATCTGGCCGTCGGCTTCGCTCTCGGCGCGCGCTTTCATCCAGTCGGGATCGGCAATGAACTTGCCCCACTTCGTCTCGCGCTCGGCGAGCGACTCCCAGGCCAGGAAATAGGTCAGCTCCTGGTTGGATTCACCGATCAGCGTGGTGAAGAACCCGGCCTGCTTGATGCCGTGCTTCTCCCAAATTTTCAGCGTGGCGGTCTCGAACCGCTTGAGCAGTGCCGGCAGGCGGCCGGGCACGCAGCGATACTGGCGCATTTCGTAGATCATTCATGTTCCTCCCTGAACAGGTCCGGCGGTTATAGCGGCTGGTCCCGACGGTGTCGCGAGCCCCGCCCGGTTGCCCCTGTGGCGTTCTGCGCATGGCTTGAGGTCAATCGGGGCCACTCCGCCGCAACTGGTTCCCGCAATGCTGCCGCAATGATGCGGCCGCTAGAATGGCGCGGTTGAGGTTGAGGTGGCCGATCATGCGGATTTTACTCGTCGAGGACGAGGCCGAAATGGCTGATGCACTGGCGTCGGCGCTGAAGCGCTACGACATGGTGGTGGACCATGCCTCCTCGCTCGCCGAGGCCGAAGAGGCCATTTCTGCCGATGTCCACGCCGCCGTCCTGCTCGATCGCCAGCTTCCCGATGGCGACGGTCTCGCTTTGATCCCGAAACTGAGGGCGCGCGCCGACGGCGTGCCGATCATCGTGTTGACGGCGCGCGGCGAACTCGCCGACCGGGTCGCCGGACTCGACAGAGGGGCGGATGACTATCTGGCAAAACCGTTCGCGGTGGAGGAATTGCTGGCGCGTCTGCGCGCCGTGCTGCGCCGGCCCGGCCGGCTGCAGCCCGACATCATGCGCGCCGGCCGCCTCGCCTTCGACTTCGGCCATCGCGAGGCAACCGTCGGCGGGGCTCCGCTCGAGCTGCCGCGGCGCGAGCTTCTGGTGCTGGAAGCCCTGGTCCGCCGCATGGGCCGGACGGTGCTGCGCTCGGCGCTGGAAGAAGCCGTCTACAGTTTCGACGACGAGATCCAGTCGAATGCGCTCGATACGCACGTGTCGCGGCTGCGCCGCAAACTGTCCGAGGCCGATGCGCGCGTGGAGATCCACGGCATCCGCGGCGTCGGCTATCTCCTGAAGAAGCTGCCGTGAGCCGGCACGACGACCCATACTGCCTGCGCTCGCGGCTGAGCTGGCGGCTGCTTTCACTGCAGGCCGCGCTGCTCGTCGCTCTCGTCGCCATCGTCGTCGGCGCGCTCTGCGCCTCGGGCTTCGTGCTGACCCAGCGGGACGAGGACCGCGTAATCGACATCGTGCAGCATGCGCTCGCGCGCGATGCCCAGGGTGGCCTCACACTGCGACCGACCGACGAGCTGAAACAGTTGCGCGCAGAGACCCCCGACCTCTGGTTGCTGGTTCGCGACAGGCAGGGGCATTCCCTCAGTGAGGGGCCCGTCCCGGGCGAATTCGCCGCCATCGGCGGCGCCCTCGACCAGATCAGCCAGGCGCGGCTCGGCTGGCAGCTCTTCGAGGACGATCCGCGCAAGCCGCCGGCACGGCTGAAGCGCATCGACACCGGGGCCGGCAATGTGCAGGTCATCACGGCGACGCAGGGAAAACTGACCAGTGCCAAGGCCGTGTTCACGACGTCGCTCGTGTTGCTCGGCATCGCACTTCCCGGCCTGCTGTTGATGGGGACCGCGACATTCATCGCAACACCGGTGATCTTGCGGCGCGCGTTCAGGGGACTGGATACGACCGCGGACCAGGCGCGGCGGATCGATATTCACCAGCGCGGCGCGCGGTTGTCGGCGGATTACATTCCGCTGGAGGTCGTGCCGCTCGTGACCGCGATCAACGACGCGCTGGCGCGGCTCGACGAAGGCTATGCCCGCCACAAGCGCTTCGTCGCCGATGCCGCACACGAACTGCGCACGCCGATCGCGATCCTGAACACGCGTCTGGAGTCACTTCCGCCGGGACCCGACAAAACCCGCCTGATCGAGGATGCCGCGCGGCTCGCTACGCTCGCCGAGCAATTGCTCGACATCCAGCGACTCGACTGTTGCGGACATCCTTTCGCGCGGGTCGACCTCGTCGCAATCGCCCAGGGTGTCGCCGCCGAGCTTGCCCCGCTTGCCATCGCTGCGGGTTACGAGCTGGCGCTCGACGCACCGGAAACACCGATCGAGACACTCGGCGACACGGCCGCGCTCGAACGCGCGCTGACCAACCTCGTGCAGAATGCCATCCAGCACGGCCCGCGCCGCGGCACGATCGGCATCCGCGTCAGCGAGCCCGCATGCATCGAAGTCACCGACGAGGGCGCGGGCATTCCGCCCGATCAACACGAGCTGATCTTCGAGCCGTTCTATCGGCTCACGCCGCTCGATCGCGGTGCCGGCCTCGGCCTCAACATGGTTCGCGAGATCGTGCAGCTGCATCGCGGCCACGTCTCGGTGCTGGATGGAGCGAACGGCGGCGCATGCTTCCGGATCACATTGCCGCTGATTCGCGCCAATTGATCTTGGTCCGCATCGCCTCCGCAATGCTGTCGCAATGCATTCCCGTGAGATTGCGAGCCGCCTCTGATTTGCGAGGCGCGAAGCAAAATACCGGAGTGCGCATGCCCAACGATTTCCTCTCGTTCTTCCTCGCCTGGATGTCTGCCCCGCGTCAGGTCGGAGCGATCGCGCCGTCGAGCGCGGCACTGGCCGATCTCATCACGCGCGAGATCGACGCATCGACTGGCCCGATCCTCGAGCTCGGCCCCGGCACCGGCGCATTCACCTACAAGCTTTTGAAGCGCGGCGTGCGCCAGGAAGACCTCACGCTGGTCGAGTACGGCTCCGATTTCATGAAGCTGCTGCAGATGCGCTTTCCCGGGGCTCGCGTGTTGTGGATGGATGCTGCCCGGCTCACCACGCATCGCCTTTATGAAGGCGCGCCGGTCGGCGCCGTGATCAGCGGATTGCCGCTGCTCAACATGTCAATGCGCAAGGTCGTCTCGATCGTCAGTGGCGCATTCAGCTACATCCGCCCGGGCGGCGCGTTCTATCAGTTCACCTATGGCATGAGCTGCCCGGTGCCGCGCCCGGTGCTCGACCGGCTGGGCCTGCGCGCCAAGCTGGTGGATCGGGCGATGCTGAACGTGCCACCCGCTGCCGTCTACAGGCTGACGCGGCGGCCGCGGATCAAGGTCGTCACGGGATCGCATTCGTCGCCAGAGGCTTCACGGCCGATCAAGCTAGATGATCAAACCAGCCGGCTCTGCACCATCGCCGCCTGAATGAAGGACGCGAACAGCGGGTGCGGCTCGAAGGGCCGCGACTTCAGCTCGGGGTGGAACTGGACGCCGATGAACCACGGATGATCCTCGTACTCGACGATCTCCGGCAGCACGCCGTCGGGCGACAACCCTGAGAATTTCAGACCGTGCTGCTCGAGGCGGTCCTTGTAGGCCGTGTTGACCTCGTAGCGATGGCGGTGGCGCTCGGAGATTTCCGTCGCGCCGCCATAGACCTCTGAGACGCGGCTGCCACGATTGAGCGTTGCCGGATAGGCCCCGAGCCGCATCGTGCCGCCGAGATCGCCGGCCTGCGAGCGCTTCTCGAGCTCGTTGCCGCGCAGCCATTCCGTCATCAGGCCGACCAGGGGCTCCTTGGTCGGACCGAACTCGGTGGAGTTGGCGTCCTCGATGCCGACGAGGTTTCGCGCGGCCTCGATCACAGCCATCTGCATGCCGAAACAGATGCCGAAATACGGCACGTCGCGCTCGCGCGCGAACTGCGCCGCCTTGATCTTTCCCTCCGCGCCGCGCTGGCCGAAGCCGCCGGGCACCAGGATGCCGTTGACGTGCTCGAGGAACGGCGCCGGATCTTCCTTCTCGAAGATCTCGCTCTCGATCCAGTCGAGATTGACCTTCACCTTGTTGGCGATGCCGCCATGCGACAGCGCCTCGATCAGCGACTTATACGCATCTTTCATGCCGGTGTACTTGCCGACGATGGCGATGGTGACGTTGCCTTCGGGATTGCGCACGCGCTCGTTGATCTCTTGCCAGCTCCGCAGCTCCGGCGGAATCCGCGAGCCGATGCCGAAGGCGGCGAGCACTTCATCGTCGAGGCCCGCATTGTGATAGGCCTCAGGGACAGCGTAGATGTTGTCGACGTCGCGCGCCTCGATCACGGCGCTTTCACGCACGTTGCAGAACAGCCCCAGCTTGCGCCGCTCCTCTTTCGGGATCGCGCGGTCGGTGCGGCAGAGCAGGATGTCCGGCTGGATGCCGATCGAGCGCAGCTCCTTCACCGAGTGTTGCGTCGGCTTGGTCTTGAGCTCGCCGGCGCTGGGGATGTAGGGCAGCAGCGTCAGATGGATGTAGACGGCGTGATCGCGCGGCAGCTCGTTCTTGAGCTGGCGGATCGCCTCGAAGAACGGCAGGCCCTCGATGTCGCCGACGGTGCCGCCGATCTCGACCAGCACGAAGTCGTAATCGTCATTGCCGTCGAGGACGAATTCCTTGATGGCGTTGGTGACGTGCGGAACCACCTGGATGGTCGCGCCGAGATAATCGCCGCGGCGCTCCTTGGAGATGATGTCCTGGTAGATGCGCCCCGTGGTGATGTTGTCGGCCTTGGTCGCCGGCCTGCCGGTGAAGCGCTCGTAGTGACCGAGATCGAGATCGGTCTCCGCGCCGTCATCGGTCACGAACACTTCGCCGTGCTGATACGGCGACATCGTTCCGGGATCGAGGTTGAGATAGGGGTCGAGCTTGCGGAGGCGGACCTTGTAGCCCCGGGCTTGCAACAGCGCACCGAGTGCCGCCGAAGCCAGACCCTTGCCGAGCGAAGAAACCACGCCGCCGGTGATGAATATGTACCGCGCCATGGGACTTAACCTCTAATCCCTCGAATTCGATTCGCCAAAGCGATTCGTATTCCGCCCCAAAGATTCTGCGGGCCTGTGGGTGATCCAGAACTGAAAGTGGTGACAGTGCCTTGATGGGGATTTTTGCTGCAGGACGGTAGAAGCCGCCCTGCATGGCCCCCCTGCTTTATTGCGAGCGCGGCACCTGCGGACCGGCGGGCGCCTGGTTCTGCTGCTGCTCGTCGGCCTTCTTCAGCGAATCCAGGATGCCGCCTGAGGTCGGCGGCGCGATCGGCGCCCCGCCGGCCGGCTGGGTCTGCGACGGCTGGCCGATGATCGACGACGGCTTGCGGTCGTAGCCGGCGTACCAGGACAGGAACAGGCTGGTGAGGAAGAAGCCAACGGCCAAAACCGCAGTGGTCCGCGTCAAAAGGTTCGCCGTGCCGCGGCTCGACATGAAGCCCGCGCCTCCCCCCATGCCGAGGCCGCCGCCTTCCGACTTCTGGAGCAGGACGGCGCCGATCATGACGGCGACGATCATGAGGTGGATGACGATGACAACGGTCTGCATAGTATCCTTCCGTCACAAGCGGGCGGCGCCTGACGGCGGCCGATCGCGCTTCGCGGGTTTTCCTGAAGTTGCGCGGTGTTACACGATCGGAGGGGGTATTGCCACCCCCGATCGGGCCCGGACCAACGGTTTGAATGAGCTAGGGACAGCCCTTGGCGATCGCAAGGAAATCGGCCGCCTTCAGGCTGGCGCCGCCGACCAGCGCGCCGTTGACGTTTTTCACCGCCATCAGCTCGGCCGCGTTCGAGGGCTTGACCGAGCCGCCGTAAAGGATCCGCATCTTGGCACCCTCGGCCTTGAACCGGGCAATCAGGAGTTCCCGGATAAAGCCATGAATCTGCTCGACATCCTGGGAGGTCGGGGTCAGTCCGGTGCCAATGGCCCAGACCGGCTCATAGGCCACGACCAGATTGGCCGCGGTGGAGCCGTCCGGCAGCGAGCCGTCGAGCTGGCCACGCAGGATATCCAGGGTCTGGCCGGCATCGCGCTGGCCTTGCGTCTCGCCGATGCAGACGATCGCCGCCGCCCCGGCGCGCCAGGCTGCCTCGGCCTTGTGTCGGACCAGGGCATCGCCCTCGCCGTGGTCGGCGCGCCGCTCGGAATGGCCGACGATGATGGCAGTTGCGCCGGCATCCACCAGCATTTCGGCGGCAACATCGCCGGTATGGGCGCCGGAGGCCTTGGGATGGCAGTCCTGGGCCCCCACCGCGACCTTCTTGCCCCGCGCCTTGTCGGCGAAGGCGGCGATCAGGGTTGCAGGCGGGCAGACCAGCAGGTCGGCCTTGGCAGCCACGTCCGCCGCGCCGTTGAGCATGGCGTCGAATTCGGCAACCTGGGCCTTCAGGCCGTTCATCTTCCAATTGCCGGCGATCAGCGGTCGGATGGCGTCGGTCATGTCAATGTCCAGCAAAATGAGGTTTGTGCATGCGCTAGCAGAGCTGTCGCCGCAGTTCCAGAGACCAGGGGCTTTTAACCGCAGCTTCGAGGCGTCGCATGAGGCGAGGTTGCGGGGGGAAAGCCGCCACTTTATGATGATCTATCAATTTGGTGACGCGCTTTTGCGGAATCTGCATTAAGACGCGCTCCCGTTCCCCTCCTGCCAAACAAGTTGGACCAAATGCTTCGAGGAATGCGCAAGGCCTCATCAAACTGGCTCGGCAAGACCATTATGGCCGTGGTGATGGGCGTGTTGATCGTCAGTTTCGGCATTTGGGGCATCGCCGACATCTTCCGCGGCTTCGGGCAGTCCACGGTGGCCAAGATCGGCAGCACCGAGATTTCGCTCAACGAGTTCCGCCAGATCTACACCGACCGCTTGCAACAGATCAGCCGCCAGTTCGGCCGTCCGCTGACGCCCGATCAGGCGCGTGCCTTCGGCCTCGACCGCCAGGTGCTCCAGCAGACCATCGCCGAAGCCGCCATCGACGAAGAGGCGCGCCGGCTCGGGCTCGGCCAGTCCGACGACCAGATCCGCCAGGTCATCATGAATGACCCCAACTTCAAGGGCGTCGGCGGCAACTTCGATGCGAATCGCTTCCAGGCCGTGATCCGCAATTTCGGCTATACCGAGCAGCGCTACGTCGCCGAGCAGCGCAAAGTGTCGCTGCGCCGGCAGATCACCGGCACGATCGGCGCCGGCCTCGAGCCGCCGAAAACCATGCTCGACGCGCTGACGCGCTTCCAGAGCGAGCAGCGCGCCATCGAGTTCGTCAGGCTCGACGCCGCGCAGGCAGGCCAGATCGAGGCGCCCTCGCCCGAGACGCTCGCCGCCTATTTCGAGGATCACAAGGTCCAGTTCCGCGCGCCCGAATACCGCAAGATCGCCTTCGTCGTGGTCTCGCCGGAGGAGATCGGCAAGTGGTCCGAGGTGTCGGACGAGGACGCCAAGAAGGCGTTCGACCAGCGCAAGGACCGGCTCGGCACGCCGGAGAAGCGCCAGATCCAGCAGATCGTGTTTCCGAACGTGGCGGAGGCGCAGACCGCACGCGAGCGCCTTGTCGGCGGCATGACGTTCGAGGATCTCGGCAAGGAGCGCGGGCTGAGCGCCTCCGACGTCGATCTCGGGCTTGTGACCAAGTCTTCGCTCGATCCGGCCGTTGGCGATGCCGCCTTCGCGCTTCCTGCCGGCGAGATCAGCCAGCCGATCCAGGGCGGGCTTGGCGTCGCGATCGTCAAGGTCGACAAGATCGAGCCGGGCAAAGAAGCGGACTACGCCAGCGTTGCGGGCGAGATCAAGCGCGAGATCGCGACCGAGCGCGCGCGCGTCAAGGTCGCCGATCTCCGCGACAAGATGGAGGACGAGCGCGGCGGCGGCTCCAGCGTGATCGACGCGGCGCAGAAGCTCGGGCTCACGGCGGTGACCATCGACGCCGTCGACCGTTCCGGCCGCGCCCCGAACGGCCAGCCGGTCGCCAACATTCCGCAGGGGCTCGACGTGGTGTCGCAGGCCTTCAACACCGACATCGGCGTCGACAACGACTCGATCTCGTTCAAGGGCGGCTATGTCTGGTACGACGTCATCGCGATCACGCCCTCGCGCGACCGCAATCTCGACGAGGTCCGCGACCAGGTCGAGGCGCGCTGGCGCCAGGACCAGGTCGCGGCCAAGCTGAAGACCAAGGCGACCGAGATGGTGCAGAAGCTCGAATCCGGCAGCAAGCTCGCCGATGAAGCTGCTGCGATCGGCGCCAAGGTCGAGACCGCGACCGGCTTCAAGCGCGATGACTCGCCTGCCGGCGTACCCGCAACCGTCGTATCGGCCGCCTTCCGCACCGCCAAGGACGGCGTCGGACAGACCCCCGTGAGCGGCGGCAGCGAAGTGATCATCTTCCGCGTCACCGACATCGTCGAACCCGTGGTCGACGCCGCTTCCGACGCGGTGAAGAAACTGAAGGACAGCCTCGACCGCGCGCAGACCGAGGAGCAGGTCGCTTCCTACGTCAACAAGCTTGAAACCGACATCGGGACCACCATTAATCAGGCCGCCTTCGCGCAGGTGACCGGCGCGAACCAGTGAGTTGAAAGCACGCGATGGACGACCTGAAATCGATCATTGGAAAAGTGGCGACCGGCGCCAGCCTGTCGCGTGACGAAGCCGCCTCCGCCTTCGACGCCATGATGTCGGGCGAAGCCACGCCCTCACAGATGGGCGGCCTGTTGATGGCGCTCAGGGTGCGCGGCGAGACCGTGGACGAGATCACCGGCGCCGTTACGGCGATGCGCTCCAAGATGCTGGCCGTGACGGCGCCGCCTGACGCCGTCGACATCGTCGGCACCGGCGGCGACGGCTCCGGCTCGGTCAATGTCTCGACCTGCGCGTCCTTCATCGTCTCGGGCGCCGGCGTGCCGGTGGCCAAGCACGGCAACCGCGCGCTGTCCTCGCGCTCGGGCGCCGCCGACGTGCTGGCCTCGCTCGGCGTGAAGATCGACCTCAGGCCCGAGCAGGTCGGACATTGCGTGCGCGAATGCGGCATCGGCTTCATGTTCGCCCCCGCCCACCATCCCGCCATGAAGAACGTCGGCCCGACCCGGGTCGAGCTTGCCACGCGCACGATCTTCAACCTGCTCGGCCCCCTGTCCAATCCGGCCGGCGTCAAGCGGCAGATGGTCGGCGTATTCTCGCGGCAATGGGTGCAACCGCTGGCGCAGGTGCTCAAGAACCTCGGCTCGGAATCCGCCTGGGTCGTGCACGGCTCCGATGGCCTCGACGAGATCACCCTGACCGGCCCGACCTTCGTCTCCGCGCTCCACAATGGCGAGATCCGGAATTTCGAGGTGACGCCGGAGGAGGCCGGCCTGTCGCGCTGCGAGACCGGCGCACTCAAAGGAGGCGACGCCGAGGCTAATGCGATCGCGCTGCAAGGCGTGCTCGACGGCAAGCCGAGCCCCTACCGCGACGTCGCGCTGATCAACGCTGCCGCCGCGCTGGTCGTGGCCGGACGCGCCAAGGATCTCAAGGAGGGCGTTGCGATCGGCGCGAAGTCGCTCGACAGCGGCGCCGCAAGCGCGCGGCTGAAACATCTGATCGCGGTCTCGAACGGCTGAGCCTGACATGTCGGATATCCTGACCAAGATCGAAGCTTACAAGCGCGAGGAGATTGCCGCGGCCAAGCGCGCGCAGCCGCTCTCGATTGTCGAGGCACAGGCCAAGGCGCAAGCCGCACCGCGCGGCTTCATGCGCGCGATCAAGGCGAAGCACGCCAATGGCGACTATGCGCTGATTGCCGAGATCAAGAAGGCCTCGCCGTCGAAGGGACTGATCCGCGCCGATTTCGATCCGCCCCAGCTTGGCAGAGCCTATGAGGCCGGCGGCGCCGCCTGCCTTTCGGTGCTGACCGATACGCCGTCGTTCCAGGGCCATCTCGACTTCATGGTGGCGGCGCGCGCGGCAACCTCGTTGCCGGTGCTGCGCAAGGATTTCATGTTCGATACCTATCAGGTGGCGGAGGCTCGCGCGCATGGCGCCGATTGCATCCTGATCATCATGGCCGCGCTCGACGATGCGACCGCCAGGGATCTCGAAGATGCCGCCTTCGCTTACGGCATGGATGTGCTGATCGAAATCCACGACCGTGCTGAGCTCGACCGCGCGCTGAAACTTCGCTCGCCCATGATCGGCGTCAACAACCGCAATTTGCGTACCTTCGAGACCACGCTTGCGACCAGCGAGGCGCTGGCGCCGCTGATCCCCGCGGACCGGCTGATGGTCGGTGAGAGCGGCATCTTCGCAGCCGCAGACCTTGCGCGGCTCGAGCGCGTCGGTATGTCGACCTTCCTGGTCGGCGAGAGCTTGATGCGGCAGGCCGACGTCACCGCCGCCACGCGCACGCTACTCGCGCGCGAGACGGCACCGCGCGCGACGGGCACGCGCTGACATGGCGCGCAAGCCTTCCAAGTCCAAGGCCGGCCCTGCCCTTACCCATATCGGCGCCTCCGGCGAAGCGCGGATGGTGGACGTGACGGACAAGCCCGCGACCGAGCGGCTTGCGGTGGCGGAAGGCCGCGTCATCATGACCAAGGCGACGCTCGATCTGATCGTGTCCGGCAACGCCAAGAAGGGTGACGTGCTCGGCACCGCGCGCATCGCCGGCATCATGGCCGCCAAGCGCACCTCCGAGCTGATCCCGCTCTGCCATCCGCTCGCGCTGTCGAAGGTCACGGTCGAGATCGAGCCCGATGCGAAACTGCCGGGCTGCCTCGTCCGCGCCAGCGTCAAGGTCACTGGTCCCACCGGCGTCGAGATGGAGGCGCTCACGGCGGTCTCGGTCGCCTGCCTCACCATCTACGACATGATCAAGGCGGTGGAGCGTGGCGTGCGCATCGAGGGCATCCATCTCGTCGAGAAGCTCGGCGGCAAGTCCGGCCATTACCGCGCCTGAAGCGCGTATTTCGGCGACCGACCTCCTGCGTCGCGCGCATCGGTTGCCTTTGTGCCCGGTCGTTCATATCGCGTTAACCGCGCTTCCTAACTTCGCCTCCACACCGTTCCCGTAAACCAACGGATGTTTCCGGGGCCAAGAATTGATCCTGGCGTGTGCACGGCAATGATCCAGCATGATGACGAGATTCGGCAGTCGCCTCTTTGACCAGGCCTTCGTGCGCAGCGGACCGATCCGCTGGCTGGTGGTGGGCGGCATGCTGCTGATCGCGGCGATCGCCGTCGGCGCGACGCTGATGGCACAGAATTTCCGCGAACGCGCGCTGCGCAACTCCGGCCGCGAGCTCGAAAACACCGTGCTGATGCTCGCCCATCATTTCGACCAGCAATTGCAGGATTTCGCAGTCATCCAGAAGGATTTCGTCGACCACGTCCGCGCAACCGGCATCAATAATGTGGAGGATTATCGCAAACGCCTCGCGGGGCAGGACATCCACCGCATGCTGCGCTCGAAGATCGAGGCGCTGCCCTACATGGGCGGCGTCAATGTCATCGACGCCGAAGGGAATCTGGTCAACTCGTCGACGGCATGGCCGGCCCCGAACGTGAACGTTGCCGATCGCGCCTATTTCCGCACCTTCAAATACGATCCCTATTCGCCTGACGTGCTGATCGAGCCGCTGCACAGCCGCATCTCGGGCGCCTGGACCATCCTGATCGTCCGCAAGATCCTTGGACCGAACGGCGAGTTCCTGGGCGTCGTCGGGCGCGGCATCGAGCCCGCCAATTTCGAGAAGTTCTTCGCTTCCGTCGTGCTCGGTGAAGGCGCGTCGATCTCGATGCTGCATCGAGACGGCACGCTGCTCGCCCGCTATCCCCTTTCCAGCGAATTGATGGGGCGGAATTTCAAGACCGGCCCGTTCTCGCATCAGAGGGTTTTCGGGCTCGATCACTTCGCCGGTCGCTTCGTGAGCCCGATCGATGGCGACGACCGGCTGATCTCCTCGCGCGCCCTGCCCCACTTTCCGATCCTGATCATGGCCACCATGACGCGCGCGGCGGCCCTGGCGGACTGGCGCGAGCAGATCGGCATCCTGATCTCGGTCGCCGCCTCTTCCGCGCTCGCCATCGCCGGCGTGCTGATCGCGATCGTGCGCAAGCTGCTGGAGCAGCACCGCCTCTCGCGGGAACGGCTGACGCTGGAAAAGCAGCGTCTCGACCGCGCCGTCAACAACATGACGCAGGGCCTCCTGCTGTTCGATGCCGAGCGGCGGCTCGTGATCTGCAACCAGCGCTACATCGAGATGTACGGACTGTCGGTCGAGACCGTGAAGCCCGGTTGCAGCTTCGACGACATCATCGCCCATCGCAAAGCGACGGGCTCGTTCACCGGCAATGTCGACGACTACGTTGCGCGCGTGCTGCGCGACATCCACCTGCGCAACTCCATGGTGGTCGACACCTCCGACGGCCGCTCGATCCAGATCGTCAACGAACCGCTCGCGGACGGCGGCTGGGTCGCGACGCATGAGGACATCACCGAGCGCCGGCGGACCGAGGAACGCATCACCCACCTCGCCCATTACGACGCGCTGACCGACCTGCCCAACCGCGCCATGTTCCACGAGCATCTGCGCGAAGAGCTGGGTACCATCGCCGACGGCGAAGAGATCGCGGTGCACTACATCGACATCGACGAGTTCAAGGGCGTCAACGACGCACTCGGTCATCTCGTCGGCGACGAGCTGTTGAAATCGGTCGCACAGAGCCTTCGCCGCTGCGCAGGTCCGATGGACTTCGTGGCACGGCTCGGCGGCGATGAATTCGCGATCGTACAGAGCGCAGTAACATCGCTGGAGGAGGTCAACGAACTCGTCGCACGGGTGTTCGAGACCATTAGAATGCCGTTCGACTGCATGGGCCATCATCTCACCACGGACGCCAGCATAGGCATCGCGCTTGCACCGAGACACGGGACCGCGCTGGACCAGATCCTGAAGAATGCCGATATGGCGATGTATGCGGCCAAAGCCGCCGGCCGCCGCACCTATCGCTTCTTCGAACCGGAGATGGACGCCAAGGTCCGCGAGCGGCGGCAGCTCGAGATCGACCTGCGCCACGCCATCGCTCATGGCGGCCTCGAGGTCTATTACCAGCCTTGCCTCGGCCTGAAGGACGACCGCATCACGGGATGCGAGGCGCTGGTACGCTGGCGTCATCCCGAGCGCGGCATGGTCTCACCGGCCGAATTCATCCCGATCGCCGAAGATACCGGCCTGATCAACGAGATCGGCGAATGGGTGCTGGCGACCGCCTGTAGGGATGCAGCAAACTGGCCCGACGACATTCGCCTCGCCGTCAACGTCTCGCCGGTGCAGTTCAAGAGCGGTACGCTGGCGCTGAAGATCATGGCCGCGCTCGCCGCCTCCAATTTGCCGGCGAGCCGGCTCGAGCTCGAAATCACCGAGGCCGTGCTGATCCGCGACGACGACGCAGCGCTCGCGATCCTGCACCAGCTTCGCGCCATCGGCGTGCGCATCGCGCTGGACGATTTCGGCACCGGCTACTCGTCGCTGAGCTATCTGCACCGCTTCCCCTTCGACAAGATCAAGATCGACCGCTGCTTCGTCGACGACATCGCCGGTCCCGACGGCTCCGCCAGCATCGTCCAGGCCGTCGTCAACCTCGCGGCCGCCCGCCGCATGACCACCACGGCCGAGGGCGTCGAGACCGAAGAGCAGCAGCGCCTGCTCCGCGCGCTTGGCTGTTCCGAGATGCAGGGCTATCTGTTCAGCGCCGCGAAACCCGCCGACAAGATGCTGGAGTTGTTCGCACTGCATCGCAGCCGTCTCGCCCAGCGCGGTGGCGAGGAAATTCGCCGCCGCGAGGCAGGCTAGGTCTTCGGCCGAACGGGCTGATCCCTCCGGGTTGACGGCTTCATCCCCGCGATGAAGTGCTGGTAGAGCGCGACCGCGCTCGCCGCTCGGCCGAGCGCGACAGCCGCTACGAAGCAACGTTTGCCGCCATGAACCCGACCTGGACGGCGGCCCCAAAACGAAATCGCCCGGGAGCGGTGATCCACTCCCGGCGAGTCCGGACGTCGCAAGAATTAGTTCGGCACCGCCGCCTTCGACCCGGGCTTGGAGGCAACCGCATTCGCGGTGACGCCGTGCAAGAAGTCGAAAGCCGTATGCAGGGCTTTGTCGTCCTTCTCTTCGGGCGGGACGTAGGATTGTGATCCGGTCTGCTCGGTGCCGTCGGCGGCCGACAGATGCCCGCGCATCTGGGATTCCGCCATGGTGTCCATCCGGCCCTTCAGCTCGGGCGGCACGTCCTGGAGGATCTCGATGTCCGGCGCGATGCCCTGGGCCTGGATCGAGCGGCCCGACGGCGTGTAGTAGCGCGCCGTGGTCAGCGCCAGCGCACCGTTGCCGGCGCCGAGCGGAATGATCGTCTGCACCGAGCCCTTGCCGAACGACCGCGTACCGATCAGCGTCGCACGCTTGTGGTCATGCAGCGCACCGGAGACGATCTCCGAGGCCGAGGCCGAACCGCCGTTGATCAGCACGACCAGCGGCTTGCCCTTGGTGAGATCGCCGCCATGCGCCGTGAAGCGCTGGGTCTCTTCCGGATTGCGCCCGCGGGTCGAGACGACCTCGCCGCGTTGAAGGAATGCGCTCGACACCGAGACAGCCTGGTCGAGCAGACCGCCTGGATTGTTGCGCAGGTCCATCACATAGCCTGCGAGCTTCTCCGACGGGACCTGTTTGGAGATCGACGCGATCGCCTTCTTCAGGCCGTCGGTGGTCTGCTCGTTGAACGAGGTGATGCGGATATAGCCGATGTCGCCGTTCTCGACGTGGAAGCGCACCGGGCGCACATGGATGATCTCGCGGGTGATCGCGACGTCGAGCGGCGCGTCGGCCCCCTTACGCACGATGGTGAGCTTGGTCTTGGTGTCGACCGGGCCCTTCATCTTGTTGACGGCCTGCTCGAGCGTCATGCCCTGCACGGCCTCGCCGTCGATCTTGCTGATGAGGTCGCCGGACATGATGCCGGCCTTCGAGGCTGGTGTATCGTCGATCGGCGAGACGACCTTGACGAGGCCATCCTCCATCGTGACCTCGATGCCGAGCCCGCCGAACTCGCCGGAGGTGGTCTCCTGCATCTCGGTCCAGGCCTTGGCGTTCATGTAGCGCGAATGCGGATCGAGCGAGGTCACCATGCCCGTAACCGCGCCTTCGATCAGCTTGGCATTGTCGGGCTTCTCGACATAGTTCGCCTTGACCCGCTCGAACACCGCGCCAAACAAGTTGAGCTGGGAATAGGCATCGTCCGCGCTCGCCGCCGCCCGTGCCGCCCACACGCCGCCGTGGGGACTGGCTACCAGAAGGGTCAGACACGCTCCCGTGAGCGCGCCCAGGGGGAACAGCAGGTTTTTCCGCATGGATTGACTGGCC
Source organism: Bradyrhizobium zhanjiangense (assembly GCF_004114935.1). Lineage (NCBI taxonomy): Bacteria > Pseudomonadati > Pseudomonadota > Alphaproteobacteria > Hyphomicrobiales > Nitrobacteraceae > Bradyrhizobium > Bradyrhizobium zhanjiangense. The sequence continues at coordinate 4,704,398 of NZ_CP022221.1, read as the reverse complement.
TTTTGCTTAGCGGTTCTCTTGAGGGGCTTGTCTCTCGGGCTTGGAAGCCGCCATGCAAATGGCGATCCAAGTCACGTCTCACAACACCATTCTGGTTTCTTCAAGGCCGGCCTGCCGTGCCGGCGGTACGGCGAAGAAATCCCTTCGCCGCGGCTTAAACTTTTGGCAACGTTCCGAAACCACCTTGTGCAAAGCGGACATCGGTCGGCCGCCTACGCCTCGCAGCTATGCGATTTTAGGATGGTTTTGGAGGGCCGGACGCGATAGGCGATGGCGATAAGACTTCAAATTCTCGGGAGGACAACAATGAACGACGCGCCCCGCATCCGGCCGGAAAGGAACGTCGAACTCGGCGCCAGCAACGAGCCGTTCCAGAACCTGCACGAATTCATCCGGAAAGCGCGCGCCAATCTCAACCAGAATGCCTGGGACTACATCGTCGGCGCTGCCGAGACGGAGACCACGATGCGCCGGAACCGGATGGCGCTGGACGAGATCGCCTTCCGCCCCCGCGTGCTGCGCGATGTTCGCAAAGTCGACGGCTCGGTCGAGCAACTCGGCCGCAGGATGCGGCTGCCGGTGGTGCTCGCCCCGGTCGGTGCGCTCGAAATCTTCGATCCCGATGGTGCGGCAAGCGTAGCCCGCGCCGCCGGCACCTTCGGTGCGGCGCACATGTTGAGCTCCGTGTCCGAGCCCGGCCTGGAAAAGACTGCCGAGGCCGCGCCCGACGCGCTGCGGCTCTATCAGCTCTATGTCCGCGGCGACGATGCCTTCGTCGCGGATGTCGTCAGCCGCTCCGAAAAGAACGGCTATGCCGCATTCTGCCTGACCGTCGACACCGCCCATTACAGCCGTCGCGAACGTGACATCGCCAAGCGCTACGTTCGCGAAAGCCGCCTGCGCGCCACCGGCGGCGATTTCCAGAAGGGCCTGGAGTGGCGGACCGTGAAGATGATCAAGGACAAATTCAGGATCCCGCTGATCCTGAAGGGCATTGCCACGGCCGAGGACGCACAGATCGCGATCGATCATGGTGTCGAGTGGATCTACGTCTCCAACCATGGCGGCCGTCAGCTCGATCACGGCCGCGGCGCCATGCATGTGCTGCCTGAAATCGTCAAGGCGGTGAAGGGCCGCGCCAAGATCATGGTCGATGGCGGCTTCTGCCGCGGCACCGACATCGTCAAGGCGATCGCGGCGGGCGCCGACATCGTCGGCATCGGCCGGCTGCAATGCTGGGCGCTGGCGGCGGCCGGCGAAGCCGGCGTGATGCGGATGCTGGAACTGCTGGAGGACGAAGTGCTGCGCTGCCTCGGCCTCTTGGGTGCCACCTCGTTCGCCGAGGTCGACAAGTCCTGCCTGCATCAGGCGACTGCAACGAATGCGCCGAGCGTGTTCAGCGCGTTCCCCCTGTTCGACCACGATCCCTATCGATACTGAAGTGAAAGGACACGATGACCTCGCTCTCTCCCGGCAGCGCCGATGCGCTCCTGTTCGACCTCGGACGCGTGGTGCTCGATATCGACTTCTCCAAGGCGATCGCCTGCTGGGCGGGACATGCCGGCTGCCAGCCCGAGGCCATCGTTGCGCGCTATGTGCGTGACGAGGCCTACCGGCTGCACGAGGTCGGCAAGATCAGCGACGAGGATTATTTTCAATCGCTGCGTTCATCGCTCGGGATCGACATTTCCGATGCGCAGTTTCTGGAGGGATGGAACGCGATCTTCGCCGGCGAGATGCCCGATATCGCCGAGCTCTTGCCGCGCGCTGCCAAGCAGATGCCGCTCTATGTCTTCTCCAATACCAACCGGCCGCATGTCGACTATTTCTCGAAGGAATATGCCGGCGTGCTCGGCCATTTCCGCGAGCTCTATTTGTCGTCCAGCATCGGCCTGCGCAAACCGGATGCGGAGGCGTTCGACCATGTCGTGACGTCGATCGGCGTGCCGGCCAGCCGAATCGTGTTCTTCGACGACCTTGCCGAGAACGTCGAAGGGGCACGGGCGCGCGGATTGACGGCGGTGCATGTCACCTCGCCCGGTGATGTCGGCAACGCCTTGCGAGCGTTGGGAATTTGACTGCCGACGCCCGGCCGGATCTGGTCGGGTTCCGAGGACCAAATCTGCTTGGGAATGCGGAACCAAATCACTTTGTGCATTTTTGTACAGAGTTCCGGGAACGGAAATACTTCCTCCGGACTCTATGAGTCCGTTGGGACTTCTACATCGGACTTATTCTCGTGCTGGGCAAAGCCTACCTCACAAAGCAAGCTTCTCTGCTGCTCGAATTCGCCAGAACCACCTCGGATTCGCGCCTCTCCGCCAAGCTCATCAGCAAGGCCGCCGACCTGAAATCTCAGGCCGATCCGCTGCCGGACAAGGATCAGGGCCCCAAAGCTCCGGACGTGACGCCTAGCGTCAGTTCGGGCGAACAGACGCAGAGTTGATCGATGCTGGCCGTGGCTCTCGTCATTCTCGTCCTAGCCATGGCCACTCTGGTACCAATCTGCCTCGTCCTGGAGATCATGTCCCGCCCGGCCTGACATCGCCTTCGTTGCCTGCGAATGCGTCGTCGGGATGATCATTCCGCTCGGCTGCTCTTTTGCCTCTGCGCTCGCGCTCGGCTAGAAGGCTTCCTGCCAATTCGTCCGCGAGCAGGAGTTTTCGCCGTGGCTCTCATGCCGGTTTCCGATGCGCTTGCCGCCGTGCTTGCCGGCGCGGAGCCTCTGGCCGAGGAAATGGTTGCTCTCGACGCAGCCTTCCACCGTGTGCTCGCCCGCGACGTGGCGGCGCTGCGCACGCAGCCGCCGGAAGCGATGTCGGCGATGGATGGCTATGCCGTGCGCGCGGCCGACGCGGGGGCGATCGATTCCCGACTGACGGTGATTGGCGAGGTGGCGGCGGGTCGTCCGTTCGCGGGAACGGTCGGCGCCGGCGAAGCCGTGCGGATCTTCACCGGCGGCGTCGTTCCCAACGGTGCCGACGCGGTCGTGATCCAGGAGGATACGGTCGCGGACGGCACGCGCATCACGATCAAGGAAGCCGCGATTCCCGGTCGGCACATCCGCCCCGCAGGCGTTGACTTCGCCGAAGGCGACGTGCTCCTGCGCAAGGGAACCCGTCTCACCGAGCGCGACCTCGCGCTCGCCGCCGCCATGAATCACCCGCAGCTTGCCGTCTGCCGCCGCCCGAAGGTCGCGATCCTCGCCACCGGCGACGAACTGGTGATGCCAGGCGCCGCGCCCGGCCGCGGCCAGATCGTCTATTCCAACGGCTATGCCCTGCACGCGCTCGCCCGCAGCGAGGGGGCCGAGACCATCGACCTCGGCATCGCCGCCGACACGCTGGAGGCCACCACCGCCGGCATCCGCCGCGCCCGCGAGAGCGGCGCCGACATCCTGGTCACGACCGGCGGCGCATCGGTCGGCGACCACGATCTGGTCCAGCAGGCGCTGAGGGACGAAGGTATCTCGATGGCGTTCTGGAAGATTGCGATGCGCCCGGGCAAGCCGATGATGCATGGGCGGCTCGGTGCGATGCGCGTGATCGGCCTGCCGGGTAATCCCGTCTCCTCCTATGTGTGCGCCTTCCTGTTCATGGTCCCGCTGATTCGTGCGGTATCGGGTCGATCCGTGATTCATCACCGCCATGAGCGCGCCGTGCTCGGCCGCGATGTGGGCGCAAACGATATGCGCGCGGATTATCTTCGCGCACGTCTGGAACAGCGCGACGACGGCACGCTGGTGGCCGTTCCCGTCCATCACCAGGATTCCTCGCTGCTTGCGAATCTCGCTGCGGCACAGGCACTTCTCGTGCGCGCGCCGTTCGCGCCGAAGGCCGGAGCCGGCTCGCCTTGCGAGGTGCTGCGCCTGCCCGTCTGAGCGCATCCACCACACGTGTTCCGCGAACTTTGTCGTGTTCACGCAAAATTAAGCAGTTGCGGAACACATATCGAACATATAGTGTCCGTTCATGATTTGTTTCGAGGATGTAGCGGTTCGCCGCTCCAATTCAGCGTCTCGCAATCGAACGACATCAACCGGGGGACTTTGGTCGAGATGTTAACGCGCAAACAATACGAGCTTCTGCGGTTCATCAGCGAACGTCTGAAGGAAAGCGGCGTGCCGCCCTCCTTCGACGAGATGAAGGATGCGCTCGACCTGCGCTCGAAATCGGGCATCCATCGCCTGATCACCGCGCTGGAGGAGCGCGGCTTCATCCGCCGCCTGCCCAACCGCGCTCGCGCCATCGAGGTGATCAAGCTGCCTGAGCTCCAGGCGGCCGCCGGCAACCGCCGCGGCTTCACGCCAAGCGTCATCGAGGGCAATCTCGGCAAGGTGCGCGCGAGCTCCAGCCCACCCGCCGACGAGGGCGAGCGTCCCGTTGCGGTGCCGGTGATGGGTCGCATCGCAGCCGGTACGCCGATCGAAGCGTTGCAGACCCGCAGTCACACCATCAGCGTACCGCCCGACATGCTCGGCTCGGGCGAACACTACGCGCTCGAAGTGCGCGGCGATTCGATGGTCGAGGCCGGCATCCTCGACGGCGACATGGCGCTGATCCAGCGCAACGAGAGCGCCGATACCGGCGACATCGTGGTGGCGCTGATCGACGACGAGGAAGCGACGCTCAAGCGCTTCCGCCGCCGCGGCGCGTCGATCGCGCTCGAGCCCGCCAACGCCGCCTACGAGGTGCGCATCCTGCCGCCGAACCGGGTGAAGATTCAGGGCAAGCTGATCGGACTGTACCGCAAGTACTGAGAAGACTCAGTGGTCATTCGATACCGATGATTCCGATTGGAGCGGACGGATTGTCCGCTTCAGCTGGATAGTCTTTCTGGTCTTGGGCAGATTATCTGGCCCCTTTCCAAGCGCTACGTCCTCGGCATGCCGCCCGAAGCACTCATCGCTTTGCGGCTCAAGAGATCGAGGAGACAACGATGCGTAGGATCGTTTTGAGCGCCTTCGCAACTGTGCTGATCGCTGCATCGGCAGCGCAAGCATTCGCAGTACAATCGCAGCACCATCCCCGCAAGTCGGCGCATGCGACAACGAGTGAGCAATTCCGCAGCGCCCGAAGTGCCGTCGCGCGACAGCCACAGCCGAGTTGGCCATATTCCGGATGGTCGGCGCCCGCAGGCCGCTGACGCTCGCATCCGCCAAATGCACTGAAGCGAGCTTTGTTCCTATTGGATTCGGGAAAGATAATGTGATCGCATCCGACTGACGCCAGCCGCAGATTCGCCCACAACCAAGCAGAATGTTACGTGCTTCCACTCTGATAGAGGCTTGCGCCTCCGAAAGAGGCGCGGGTTGCTATCTTCGAATAGGAGCACCCGATGTGTGACTACAGTCTGCATGCCGTTGCATCGCGCCCCGCCGAAGTCGGCGAGACGATCGTGTCGACAACGTTCCGCGGCACCTCGACGCGCGGCTTCGCTTCCGCGGCCGACCCGACCGTGGCCGTCTGCCTGCTGCCGGGAACGGAGCTCGCCTTCGCCGACAACGTCCGTTACGACAATCGTTGGATCTGGACGCGCACGATCAACTCCCGCGTCGGCAAGTTCGGCAAGATCGATCCGCACATTCCCGATCGCCATCATGACGCGATCGAATTCCCCGACGGCAAATACGTGCTGGTGACGCAGCTCGTCGAAGGCCAGCACGCAACCGTGCTGCAACTGCCGGTGACGCAGCCGGTCAGCGAGCGCGAGCACAAGCCGCAGATCGATGCCGACAGCCGGCCGACGATCACGCGTCTGCCGATCGGCTGAGCCGTCCCTGGCCACCAGGTCGGGCCAGGATTGAAAATGCCATCGCCGGCCGAGGCCGGCGAGATGGTATGATTTATGTTCTGCGGAAGTCCGGCTGGACCCGGACCAGCTCCTGCATTTGTTCTTAATCGTCTGGCCTTAATCGTCGGCCTGCAAGTCGGTCTCCGCCGGAGTCGCGTCCCGGTTGCGGGCCGTAGCGGCCTTCGGCGCGAGGCTTCCGTCGAAATCACCCTCGCCGGCGCCGGCCGGGAGCCAAGGGCGGCTTGTGCCTCTTGCTCTCACAGCCTGAACCGCAAAACCGTCACCACGCTGCGTCAACGCCAGCGCGCCTTGGCTGGTGAGACGCTGCCGATCGACCACCATCGCCGCGCAATCGGGCGGTGCGGGCCGCCGCGTCACTACCAGCGCGGCGCGGCTGCAATCATCAGCCAGCGCGTCGATCCGCAAGGAAAGCGCAACCAGCCTCCCGTCGGCGAGCGGCGTCACGCAGCCGGCCTCGTCGCACGACACGCCGTCGGCCAGCGAGCTACTCCCGGCGTCGCGCGGATCAGCGTCGGCAGCTAACCACTCCCTAAGCAGAAAGCCGTCCTTGCTCGTCCGGATCACATGCAGGTGTCCGTCGCGGCCGCGCACCGCGACGCTCGCGCCGTCTCCGGCAATCAGGATATCGGGCTGCCGCACCGACAGCCCCCAGGCAATGGAAGCCAGTAGCAGCAGGGCACCAGACCAGCGCAAGGGGGTGCGCAACAGGCCCATCACGATGATCCCGAGGCTTGCCGCGACCAGCGGCGCGATGCCGAAGGCGGGGATGCGGCCGACTGCGCCCGGCAGTGCCGCCACCCAGCGCGATACCGCGACCATCCAGTCGATCCCGATCCCCATTAGCCACCAGAACACGCCGTCGAGCCCGAAGGGAGCCGCGAGCAATCCCAGCAGCCCCGCCGGCATCACCAGCGCCGAAACCACCGGCATCGCGCCAAGATTGGCGAGTACGCCAAACGGCGTGACACGGTGGAAATGGAAGGCGGCGTAGGGCGTGGTCGCAAGCCCCGCGATCAGCGAGGCCAGGAACAGCATCGCGATCTCGCGGCCGCCCCATAGCGCGATGCGCGCTGTCGCCGAATGATCGGGCGAAGCAAACAGGTTCGGCATGCCGATCTGCACCAGCGCGACCAGTCCGAGCGTCGCGGCGAAGGACATTTGAAAACTCGGATGCACCAGCGCTTCGGGCGCGACCGCGAGCACGATCAGCGCGGCCACCGCCAGCGTGCGGAAGGTGATGGCGCGGCGATCGACCATGACCGCGATCAGCACCACCGCCGTCATGAAAAACGATCTTTGCGTCGCGACCTCCGCGCCTGACAGCAGCAGATAGAACGCGGCCGCCACCAGCGCTGCAGCTGCCGACCATTTCTTGATGGCAAAGCCCGCCGCCAGCCCCGGGATCAGTGCCAGTAGCGCACGCACCGCGAAGAACACGACACCGGCGACAACCGCCATGTGATAGCCGGAGATCGACAGCACATGGCCGAGCCCCGAGATGAACATGGCGTCGTTGACGGGCGTGGTGATCGCATCGCGCCGTCCGGTGAGCAGCGCGGTCGCGATCGCACGGTTGTCGCCCTCGAGCGTCGCACGGATGCGCGCGTCGATCGCATCGCGCAGGCCCTGCATGAAGGCCGCGTAGCGCAGCCGCAGACCACCGGCATCCGGCGGCACTGAAGCGGTGATCGCGCCCATCACGAAGCCGGAGGCGCCGATGCCCTGGAAGAACATGTCGCGGGAGAAATCGTAGCTGCCCGGGCGCACGGGAGAGATCGGCGGCATCAGGCGCGCCTTCAGCTGCACGAAGCTGCCGACCTCCGGCGCCGTCCCCTTGCGTACCGACAGGCGCACGCGCTCCAGCCTGACGTCGCTGCGCTGCGCCTCCATCGCGGTAACGCGCAGCACGAAGCGATCGGTGCGCTCGCGGATGTCGCGGGTCTCGACGAAGCCCGACAGCGACACCGAATAGAGCGGCTTGGCCAGCACGGGATGGGCGATGCGCGCCGTCTTCCACGTCGCCATGGCAAAACCCGCCGCCACCGCCGCGATCATGATCGCGGGCGCGAACAGCCGGCTCCGCCGCAACAGGACGGCGCCGAGCATGAGCGCGGCCGCCGTCGCGGCAACGACCCACAGCACGGGCTCGTGATCGGCGGCGAAATAGAGCGCGATGCCGGTACCGAAGGCGACGGGCACCCAGGGCAATAGCCGCCCGGCGCCGGCCTCAGCGCGCGCCCATTCGCGCAGCGTCTCGACGGTCGCGGGCCACGCACCAAAGCCCGCCGGCGCAAAGCCGCCGGCCGATGTGGCGCGGCCAACCGGCCACGTTCCAGCGACTCCCTGGGAGCGTACTGGCTGCACCGGCTCCGCCATTCCCCTGCACCTTACGCTACGCGACGGGTGCAGAGGCTACCGGAACGTGCGGCTGCGCGAATAGCGGTACGGATCAGGAACGAACGCGGCGAGACCCTACTTTTCCCCTCCATCGTCACGGCGAGCGCCGCCTTGGCATCTCTTCTGGATTCCTCGCAACGCCTGAGACGTCTTTGACCAGAAGTCGCGAAGTATTCGAGCCCTTGCGATCTCGTTCGCAAAGCGTCCTGCGACAGATCGATTGAGCCGAAAGTCTCATAAGTTGCCGGCCCGAGGTGGGATTACACTACGGTTCCCCGCCTTCCCGACGGACGGGCAAGGCAGTGGTGGCTCGCGGTTCTAAGGCCGCCGGAGCTCTTCTCAGGTGGCGCGAAAGTGCGCCTGAAGTCAGACGTTGCCGACGCAACTCTTTGAATTGGCGCCTGCGACGCCGCGCATCACGCTCTCCCCGCGAGAAGATCGATCGCTGAAACAAGCGAGGAGACGTCTTGAAACCATAGGAGTCGCACATGCAGGTACCGAGTGATTTTCGCCGCGTGATCATCGCTGCATCGGTGGGAAACATCATCGAATGGTATGATTTCTACATCTTTGGCAGCCTGGCCGCAGTTCTATCGGTCAAGTTCTTTGAGCAATCCCACCCGGTTGCCGCCCTCCTCAGCACGATCGCGCTCTTCACGGCAGGATTTCTCATCCGTCCGCTGGGTGCCTTCCTGTTCGGATGGATGGGTGACCGGGTCGGCCGCAAATACACCTTTCTCATTACGCTCAGCGGAATGGGACTCGGCACGGGAGCGATCGGGTTGATCCCGACCTACCAGTCGATTGGTCTGACGGCGGCGTTCGTTCTCTTCGGCCTGCGCATGATCCAAGGCTTGTGCCTGGGCGGCGAATATGGTGGCGCCATCACCTACGTCGCCGAACATGTGCCGGACGATCGACGCGGCTATTATACCGGCTGGCTGCAGACCTCGCCTACTCTCGGAATCGTGGTGTCGCTGGCCGTCATCATCCTCACGCGGACATATGCCGGCAACCAGGCCTTCGACGAATGGGCTTGGCGCGTTCCGTTCCTGCTGTCCTTCCTGCTGGTGGCGATTGCGATCTACATCCGGCTCCAGCTCCAGGAAACGCCGATCTTCCAGGAGATCAGGTCCCGCGGCCAGATGACGAGGAATCCTTGGAAGGAGGCTTTCCTCAGCTCCAACATCAAATACATCGGGATCGCAATTGTGGTCCTGATCGGACAGGGCGTGGTCTGGTACAGCGGTCAGTTCTGGGCGCTGTACTTCCTGCAGCAGGTCTCCAAGGTGGACCCGCTGACCTCCGCCTACATCGTGGGCGCCGCACTGCTCATTGCCACGCCGAGCCTGATCTTCTTTGGCTGGCTGTCGGATCTGATTGGCCGCAAGCCGGTGATCCTCGGCGGCATGCTGCTCGCCGCGATCACGTACTATCCACTGTATCTGTGGCTGGGGACTGTCACGCACCCCGGAAACGTCAACTATCCGGTCGCGACCTTCATCATCTTCATCCTGGTTTGCTATGTCGGGATGGTATACGGGCCGGTCGGCGCGTTTCTGGCGGAATTCTTTCCCGCCAGGATCAGGTATACGTCAGTCTCGGTGCCGTACCACATCGGCAATGGCTGGGGTGGCGGATTGGTGCCGTTCATCACGTCGGCGGCATTCGCCGCGACCGGCAGCATCGGCTATGCGCTGATTTATCCGATCGTGGTCCCCGCGGTGTGCTTCGTGCTTGCCGTCTTCCTGATGCCGGAAACGCGCAAGATCAGCATCTGGGAGCCGATCGAGCCGAGAGCTGCATTGTGATGGGTTGATGATCCCGGTGCAAGACCGCGGGGCCCTGCACCAGAGTTCGTCTCGAGGCGCAGTGACGATCGTTCCCCTCGGCACCGCGCCCGAGCGAGCCGATCTCAAACTCCCGGCCGCCAGCAAATGGCGGTCGGCAAGCGCCCGACTAGCACCGCTTCTCAGCCGGCCAGGCGATGCCAACGATCGTGCCACCAGGTGCTGAAGTCGCGATCGGTCATCAGCTCCCAGACAGCGAGTAGGATCACTAGTGTGCCGGACAGCACGCTGCTCACCGTGGCCGATACCGGCTCATAGCCGATGGTCCAAGGTGCCAGTAGCAGAGCCAGGCCCAGCATCATTTCTCCCCATTCTTCCAGATAGGACGGGATGAAAAGTGCCTCGATGGCAAACAGCATGACGCCGAGCCCGAGCGCGATGGAGACCCAGACAGGCGCCCCGGACAAGCCCAGGATAAAGGACGAAAGAACCAGCCAAAGGCCAACCAGGAGGCTGGCAGCGTCTTGCCAATGTTGGATGCGCATAATGCTCACCTCCTCTCTCCCGGTTAGATGGTGGCGCAGCTGAGAAAATGCATCCCTCCGACCTGCGCCGTGTTGCCGCGACAGAAGCCGCATCCAATCCTCGCGGCCCATGCCCCGGAAAGGGCCCTTGCGAGGGCCTGCACCAGGATGCAGACTAGCCGCGCTTGACAGGTGTCGACGTCTATCGTCCCGGCCGCACCTCGTTCGCGTTGCGCCCGGGACAAGAGGGAGGTGACGCCATGCGAGAAATCGAAATCCACGACTATGCGCGGCAGTTGCTGGAAGCACATGGCCCCAAGGCCATTGCGGAAGCCGCCCAGAACGCCATCGATCTCGAGTCGAAGGGCGAACTCGAGCTCGCCAAGACCTGGCGGCATATCGAAGACGCCATGAAGCTGATGCGCGGGCCTCACCAAAGCTGAAGCAGCCGGCGTGCGTAGCCGCCTGACCGCAAATGCCGCCAAGCCGGATTGAGGCTGGAGGGGCGGCAACACAGAGTATGGACCACAATCCGTCGCAAGCCGTTCGGCTGCGGCTGAACGGCAACGCGACCCGCAAGACGCGCATCTCCACGATGCTGGGAGCGAGCCATGTTTCCAAAATGTGCGACGGCCGAAGATCTCGTGAAGGCGATCAAGGACGAGAAGGTCCAGATGATCGATCTGCGGTTCACTGACCTGCCGGGGGTATGGCAGCATTTTTCCGTCCCGCCGAGCGCAGTGCGCGTCGATGCGCTCGAGGAGGGCATCGGGTTCGACGGCTCATCGATCCGCGGCTTCCAGGAGATTCAGGAGAGCGACATGCTGGTCGTCGCCGATCCGACGACGGCCTTCGTCGACCCCTATAGTCCGGCAACGACGCTGGTCCTCATCTGCAACATCCGCGACCCCGTGACCGGCCAATCCTATAGCCGCGATCCACGCTACATCGCCCAGAAGGCTGAAACCTATCTCAAGGGCACTGGTCGCGCCGATACGAGTTACTTCGGCCCGGAAGCGGAGTTCTTCGTCTTCGACGACGTCCGCTACGGTCAAGGCATCAATTACGCCATGCACGAGATCGATTCCAGCGAAGGCAGCTGGAACACCGGCGCGGAGGAAGCGCCGAATCTGGGGCACAAGCCGCGCCCTAAGGAGGGATATTTTCCCGTTCCTCCGACCGACAGCATGCAGGCGCTACGCACCGAAATGGTGCTGACCATGGAGCAACTGGGAATCCAGATCGAAGCTCATCACCACGAGGTCGCAACGGGCGGCCAGAACGAAATCGACATGCGCTTCACAACCCTGACCCGCATGGCCGACAATTTGATGATCTACAAATATGTGGTGAAGAATACCGCGCATGAGCACGGCAAGACCGCGACCTTCATGCCGAAACCGCTGTTCGAGGACAACGCTTCGGGCATGCATGTGCACCAGTCGCTGTGGAATGGCGAGACCAACCTGTTCTACGACCAGGGCGACTATGCCGAATTGAGCCAGCTCGGCCGCTACTACATCGGCGGCCTCCTGACCCACGCCTGGGCGTTGTGCGGGCTTTGCGCCCCGACGACCAACTCCTATCGGCGCCTGGTGCCGGGCTATGAGGCCCCCATCAACCTCGTCTACTCCCAACGCAATCGTTCGGCCTGCTGCCGAATTCCCATGTACTCGCCGAATCCACGCGCAAAGCGCGTCGAGTTTCGTTCACCCGACCCCTCCTGCAATCCCTACCTGGCTTTTGCCGCAATGCTGATGGCGGGCCTCGACGGTATCGACAACCGGATCGATCCCGGCAGCCCCATCGACAAGAACCTTTACGACCTGCCACCGGCCGAAGCCAAGCAAGTGAAGTCGACACCGGGATCGCTGGATCAGGCGCTCGACGCACTCCAGCGCGACCACGCATTCCTGCTGCGCGGCGACGTCTTCACGGCCGACCTGATCGAGACCTGGCTCGACTACAAGCGAAAAAAGGAGGTCGATGCGATCCGGCTGCGACCGCATCCCTATGAATTCCACCTCTACTACGACATCTGACAGCGGTCCTCACTGCGGGATCGTCCGCGGCTGACCAAAATCGCGTCGTGGCCCCTGTCGGCACCATCGGCGAAGGCGCTTGAAATGAGTTTCATGGCTCTCTCCTCGGGCTGAAATCGATCGGGCGCTGTTGCAGCAGAATAGTTTGCCATGCGACCACTTTTCCATCCGAGCCTGGTCAACGGTCGCTACGGCGACCCGACGGTCTATGTCGAAACGCTGTTCGAAAAGCGAAGTCTGCTGTTCGATGTCGGAGAGATTGCTTCACTAGCGCCGCGGAGGATACGGCGCGTCGACCAGGTCTTTGTCTCGCATGCACATATTGATCATTTCGTGGGCTTCGACCATCTGCTTCGCTTGCTCGTCGGGCATGAGAAATCGGTGCAGCTGTTCGGTCCGTCCGGCTTTGTCGAGCACGTCTTTCACAAGCTTCAGGCCTATTGCTGGAACCTGGTCGAAACCTATCCCTGCGATCTCGTATTCGATGTAACCGAACTCGGAACGGCGGATTCCATCTCGACCACGCGGTTCCACCTGAGGAAGGCGTTCGCAGCAGAGCCATCAGTCTCTCGCAAGACCTTTGGCGGCGTACTCTGCGATGAACCGACCCATCGCGTGTCCGCCGCGATCCTTGAACATGGCACGCCCTGCCTCGCCTTTGCGCTGCAGGAGGCAGCGCATGTCAACGTATGGAAGAACCGGCTGTTGGAGCGCGGACTGCCCGTCGGTCCCTGGTTGCTGTCGCTGAAGAAGGCCATCGTCGAGCGTCGCGCCGACGATCATTTGATCCGCATCGATGAAACGGCAACGTCAGATCGCCTCGTTCCGCTCGCCAGCCTGCGCGATCTCGTGACGGTCACTGCGGGCCAGAAAATTGCCTATGTAACCGATGTTGCCGACACGCCGGCCAATCGTGCCGCCATCGTAGCGCTGATTCAGAATGCAGACATCCTCTTCATCGAGGCGGCGTTTGCGGGGGCCGACGCCGTATTGGCGAGTGAGCGGGCTCATCTTACAACCACGGCTGCCGGAGAAATCGCACGGGAAGCCAATGTGCGCCGCGTCGAGCCCTTCCACTTCTCTCCGCGCTATGCGGGAGAGCAGGAGCGGATGCTGGCCGAGGTGATGGCGGCGTTCAGGCATCTCGCACCTGACGCAAAGAGCTAAGCGGCAGGACCGGAGTGGAAAGTCATGTCCGAGGAACGACATCTGCCAGCGGTGTGTCGGAAACCGGTGCGGCTCTTCCTATGCGGAGATGTCATGTGCGGCCGCGGCATCGACCAGGTGCTGGCGCACCCCTGTAGCCCCGAGATTTACGAGGATTACATGCGATCGGCGTCTGGCTACGTGCAGCTCGCCGAGCAGGCAAACGGGCCTATTCCGCGGCGCAATGGATCGTCCTACGTCTGGGGCGCTGCACTGGACCAATTCGAGTCCATGCAGCCGGACGCGCGGATCATCAATCTCGAAACGGCTGTGACGGGCAGCAACGACCGCGCGAATAAGGGCATCAACTACCGCATGAGCCCCGAGAACGCAGAGTGTCTCGCGGCCGCGGGGATCGACTGCTGTCTATTGGCCAACAACCATGTGCTCGATTGGGGTCGCGCCGGCCTAGTAGAGACGCTGACGACATTGCAGAAGCTCAACATCAAGGTGGCGGGCGCAGGCCGCAATGATCGGGAAGCGCGCGCACCCGCAGTGCTGAGCCTTGCCGACGCGCGGCTCCTGGTCTTTGCGTTCGGATCGACATCGAGCGGAATCCCGTTCAAGTGGGTTGCAATGTCAGACACTCCGGGCGTCAACCTGCTGCCTGACCTCAGCGGGGCGAGCGCGTTCGAGGTCGCTGACCAGGTCATGGCGGCCAGAAGGCCGGGCGATCTCACGGTGGTGTCGATCCATTGGGGATCCAATTGGGGATATGACATTCCCGATGAGCAGAGGATTTTTGCCCGGGCCCTGGTCGACAAGGCAGGCGTGTCGATCGTTCACGGGCATTCTTCGCACCATCCGAGAGCGATCGAAATCTATCGAGACCGCCTTATACTCTATGGCTGCGGTGATTTTCTGAACGACTATGAGGGGATCCGTGGTTACGAGCGCTACCGCGACGACCTGGCGTTGATGTATTTCGTCGACCTGGATCCAACCAGCGGAAGCCTCCATGCGCTCAAACTGGTTCCCATGCAGATCAAGAACTTTCGTCTCTCCATTCCATCGCGGCGCGACATTGAATGGATCCGGCAAACCCTGGATAGGGAATGCCGGCCGTTCGGAACGAGGGTCATTTTTGAATCCGAACAGCAGCTTGCATGTGTCGCGCAGAGGGCAACGACCTGACTCTCGTAACAAGCACTCCCCGATAGAATTGGCGGGCCGGCGCGACCAGGACTGCGTCCCCGCCGGGCAGCTGACCTAATCTTCGACTCCCGCTAGCCGACGAAGGCTGTGGCTTTGCCAAACGCCGCCTTCGGATGTTTTATGCTCAATGTCCGCCGCGGAGGTTACGCGCGATGTTGACCCAGATTTATGAAATCTCGACCATCGAAGAGGCGTCCGCTGTTTCAGCCATTGGCATCGATCATGTCGGTGTGCTCGTCGGAGACGGTCGATTTCCGCGCGAGCTGCCGATCTCAGGAGCTTCCGAAATCGCCGCGGCGATTGTACCACCATCGAAGTTCTCAGCACTGTTTCTGACCTGCGATCTCTCCTTGATTGCCTCATGGGCGCGCGAACTCACCCCCGCGATCGTCCATTTGGGAGCCAGCGCCGAATTGCTTTCGCCGCAAGACGTTGCTTCCCTCAAACGCATGTTGCCCGGGATGGTCGTGATGAGGAGCATACCGGTGTTCGGCGAGGAGAGCATCGCGATTGCCCGCAGCTACGTTGGCATTGCAGACTTTCTGCTTCTCGACAGCTATCGAGCCACGGACGAGCAGATCGGCGCGCTCGGCGTGACGCATGACTGGGGTATCAGCCGCCGGATCGTGGACCTCGCCCCCGTTCCTGTTGTCCTTGCCGGTGGTCTCGGACCGGACAACGTCGCAGAGGCGATCCGCACCGTCCGTCCAGCCGGTGTTGATTCCAAGACGAGAACGGATCAGGACGGATCGCATGCCAAGGACCTGGATCGAGTCCGCCGCTTCCACGAAGCGGCTCGGGCGGCGGCGCCGTCATAGTGTGGAGCAGCTGACATCATGATTGTTTTGTTCACGGATTTCGGATTGCACGGCCCCTAGACGGGCCAGATGAAGGCATGGCGCCTGGCATACCCGCTATTGACCTCTTCACCGATGCGCCCATCGGGAATCCCAGGGTCGTGCGGACCGCGATCTTGGCCTTTCGACCGGCAGCCCGGTTGAGATTCGTCCCTTAGATGGTTATGTCGATGGTTATGTCGCAACGTGGTCTGCAGTTATGCGCACGCCAAGAAAGCAGAGCTCAGGAACGGATTGGCCAAAGCCGAAGACGCGCCACGCCAGGCGGCCGACGACTGGTAACAAGCGGCTGGCCGATCAGACCCGCAAGATTCTCGGCAAGCACTACGCGAGCAAATATCGGGTGCGGTAATCGCGCTCGTTGCGCGGCCGGCTGTACGGCTTGCAATCACCTTCCGGCGGCCTAACATGTGGAACTCTGCCGATAGGAGCGTAGCCATGGAACTCACCGTGGTGCCCATCGTCAAACCGGACGCGGCCAACTTCATCTTTGGCCAGTCGCATTTCATCAAGACCGTGGAAGACCTCCACGAGGCGCTGGTAGGCGCGGTCCCGGGCATCCGCTTCGGGTTGGCCTTCTGCGAGGCTTCCGGCAAGCGGCTGGTGCGCTGGTCAGGTAATGACGAAGCCGCCCTCTCTCTCGCACGCGACAATGCATCGGCCATCGGCGCCGGCCACACTTTCCTGATCTTCCTGGGCGACGGGTTCTTTCCCGTCAACGTGCTGGCTGCCGTGCGCGCGGTGCCGGAGGTCTGCCGCATCTACTGCGCGACGGCCAACCCCACGCAGGTGATCGTCGCGCAAACGGAGCTTGGCCGCGGCGTGCTCGGCGTAGTGGATGGCGCCTCACCGCTGGGTATCGAGACCGACGCTGACATTGCGTGGCGGAAGGACCTCCTGAGAAAGATCGGCTACAAGCTGTAGCGGCCCGATGAAGCCGGATGCGATGAAGAACGCCCCCGGCGTTAGATCAGTGCAACCCTGGACGACACGTGGTGGCTCGCGATCTTCCAGTCGCCGCCTTCACACACGATTGCCCAGGTAAGTTTGACCGACAGCGGCGCGGCCTCCTCGCCGAGGTCGAACGAGGCGATCGCGGCCATGTTGATCACTTTGGGCGCGACCTGCGCCGCGGCCACCTCGGAAAAGCGGACGCTCGGCGAGCGCCAGCGCGGCAGGCCATTGAAATAGGCCGCTACTCCGTCCCTGCCACGATATAGCGTCGGGTTGGAGCCGAAGAAGAACGCATTCTTCGAATAGAGCGACGACAGCGCGGCCGCGTCGAGCGTCGCGAAGCCGGCGCACCATTTCGCGATGATGGCGGAAACGATGGCGTCGGCCTCATTGTTCATGTCGTATCTCAGCCTTTCGCGACTTCCTTCGCAAACGTGTCGCGCAGGCCGATGGTGCGCGAAAACACCGGCTTGCCCAGCGTCGAATCCGTGTCACGCACGAAATAGCCCTGCCGCTCGAACTGCATCGGCTCCATCGAATTGCTTTCCGCAACCGATGCCTCGACACGGGCATCAGCCAGGATCTCCAGCGACTGCGGATTGAGATCGGCGGCGAAGTTCGAGGCATCCGGATTCGGATTGGAGAACATCTGGTTGTAGATGCGGATCTCCGCTGGCTTGGATGCCGCTGCCGGCAGCCAGTGCATGGTCGCCTTGACCTTGCGGCCATCGGGCGCGTTGCCGCCCTTGGTCGCGGGGTCGTAGGTGCAGCGCAGCTCCACCACCTCACCCGCCTCGTTCTTGATCACGCCGGTGCACTTGACGAAATAGGCATAGCGCAGCCGCACCTCGTTGCCCGGTGACAGGCGGAAGAATTTCTTCGGCGGATTCTCCATGAAGTCGTCGCGCTCGATATAGAGCTCGCGGCCGAAGTTGATCTTGCGCGTGCCGGCGCTGGGATCGTCGGGATGGTTGATCGCCTCGAGCTCCTCGACCTGCCCTTCCGGATAGTTCTCGATCACCACTTTCAGCGGCTTCAGCACCGCCATGCGGCGCTGCGCCGTGCGGTTCAGTTCCTCACGGATGCAGAACTCGAGCATGCCGACATCGACCACGCTGTTGGCCTTGGCGACGCCGATACGCTTGACGAATTCGCGCAGCGCGGCCGGCGGCACGCCGCGGCGGCGCATCCCCGCGATGGTCGGCATGCGCGGATCGTCCCAGCCCGCGACATGGCCCTCGCGAACAAGCTGGGTCAGCACACGCTTCGAGAGCAGCGTGTAAGTCAGGTTCAGCCGCGCGAACTCGTACTGGTGCGGCTCTGACGGCACCGGCAGCTTCTCGATGAACCAGTCATAGAGCGGCCGATGGTCCTCGAACTCCAGCGTGCAGATCGAGTGCGTGATGCCCTCGATCGCGTCCGACTGGCCGTGGGCATAATCGTAGCTCGGATAGATGCTCCATTTGGTGCCGGTGCGCGGATGATGCGCATGCAGGATGCGATACAGCACGGGGTCGCGCAGGTTGATGTTGCCCGCGGCCATGTCGATCTTGGCCCGCAGCACGCGCGCCCCGTTCGGGAATTCGCCGGCCTTCATTCGGCGGAACAGGTCGAGATTTTCCTCCACCGAGCGGTCGCGGAACGGCGAGTTCCTGCCGGGCTCGGTCAGCGAGCCGCGCGAAGTGCGGATCTCCTCCTGGGTCTGGTCATCGACATAGGCGAGCCCGTCGCGGATCAGCTGCTCCGCCCATTCATAGAGGCGATCGAAATAGTCCGAGGCGAAGAACAGGTTCTTGCCCCAGTCGAAGCCGAGCCAGCGCACGTCGGCCTGGATGGAATCGATATATTCCTGCTCTTCCTTGATCGGGTTGGTGTCGTCGAAGCGCAGATGGCAGCGGCCCGGAAACTCCTGGGCGATGCCGAAGTTGAGTGCGATCGACTTGGCGTGGCCGATATGCAAATAGCCGTTCGGCTCCGGCGGGAACCGGGTCACGATCTCCTTGTATTTGCCCTGATCGAGATCGGCCTGGACGATGTCACGAATGAAATCGCGCCCAACCTCAGTCGCCACCGGTTCTGTCATTACGAAAATCCTGTAGGGAAATCAGCGGTCCTTCTGCCAAATTCGCTGGGCCGCGCCAAGCCTTTAGCAGGTCCGCTCTCGGGCTTTAGTTATGCTCCGGTCCTGATATATACCACCGCCTCCAATGCATAGGCCCTGCCAAGAATGACCGATTCCGTCGTCACGCGCTTCGCTCCCTCGCCGACCGGCTTCCTCCATATCGGAGGCGCCCGCACGGCGCTGTTCAACTGGCTCTATGCGAAAAAGCACGGCGGCAAGATGCTGCTGCGGATTGAGGATACCGACCGGGAGCGCTCCACCGAGGCCGCCATCGCCGCCATCCTCGACGGCCTCAAATGGCTGGAGCTCGGCTGGGACGGCGAGGTCATCTACCAGTTCGCCCGCGCCGCCCGCCATCGCGAGGTCGCCGAGCAGCTGCTCGCCGACGGCAAGGCCTATCGCTGCTACGCCACCGCCGAGGAGCTTGCCGCCATGCGCGAGAAGGCGCGCGCCGAAGGCCGCACCCGCCTCTATGACGGCATGTGGCGCGACCGCGATCCCGCGACCGCCCCGGCCGACGTGAAGCCCACCATTCGCCTGCGCGCGCCGCAGACCGGTGAGACCGTAATCGAGGACCAGGTCCAGGGCCGCGTGGTCTGGCAGAATGAGAACCTCGACGACCTCGTCCTGCTGCGTGGTGATGGCAACCCGACCTACATGCTCGCGGTGGTGGTGGATGACCACGACATGGGCGTGACCCATGTCATTCGCGGCGACGACCATCTGATCAACGCCGCCCGCCAGAAGCAGATCTACGATGCGATGGGCTGGGCGCTGCCGAGCATGTCCCACATCCCCTTGATCCACGGCCCGGACGGCTCGAAGCTGTCGAAGCGCCATGGCGCACTCGGCGTCGATGCCTACCGCGCCATGGGGTACCTCCCGGCGGCGCTGCGCAACTACCTCGTCCGGCTCGGCTGGAGCCATGGCGACCAGGAGATCTTCTCGACCGAGGAGATGATCGCCGCGTTCGATCTCGGCAGCGTCGGCCGTGCCGCCGCCCGCTTCGATTTCGCCAAGCTGGAGAATCTCAACGGCCACTACATCCGCAACGCCGACGATCAATCACTCGTGAAGATGTTCGAGGATGTGCTCGACCACGTCGTGCCCAGCCGCGACGACATTAAGGCCAAGTTAAACGACACCACGCGGGCGCAGCTCCTGAAGGCCATGCCGGCCCTGAAGGAGCGCGCCAAGACGCTGATCGAGCTGATCGACGGCGCCTACTTCATCTTCGCCGACCGGCCGCTGCAGCTCGATGCCAAGGCGCAGGCGCTGCTGACAGCTGAGAACCGCAAGCTGATCGGCCAGCTTCATTCCGCGCTGGGGAAAGTCGAGACATGGAGCGGTGCCAGCACGGAAGCCGCGCTGCGCACCTTTGCCGAGGAAAATAGTCTCAAGCTAGGCGCGGTCGCCCAGCCCTTACGGGCCGCGCTGACCGGACGGACGACGTCGCCTGGTATATTTGAGGTTTTGGACGTCCTGGGACGCCAGGAAAGCCTGGGCCGGCTTCAAAATCAATCTACGACGTAAGTCGACCATGCGTGGGGGTGATCTTGCAGCGCACACAGCAATAATATACCCATCTCCCCCGTACATTCTGGAACATCCGGCCTGCCCCCAACGATCTCCTCAGGGGCCTCCGGCTCCGGCCCGTTTCACCACACATCGGGGACCTACGATGGACGCAAAACCAAGCAACAAGACCGCCACGCTGACGGTCGGAAACAAGAATTACGATCTTCCGATCCTCAGCGGCAGCGTCGGGCCCGATGTGATCGATATCGGCAAGCTCTACGGCCAGTCCGGCCTGTTCACCTACGATCCGGGCTTCACCTCGACCGCGAGCTGCCAGTCCAAGATCACCTATATCGACGGTGACGCGGGCGTGCTGGAATACCGCGGCTACCCGATCGAGCAGCTCGCCGAGCACGGCGACTTCCTGGAGACCTGCTATCTCCTGCTCTACGGGAATCTCCCCACCGCCGCGCAGAAGAAGGATTTCGACTATCGCGTGACCCATCACACGATGGTGCACGAGCAGATGGCCCGCTTCTTCCAGGGCTTCCGCCGCGACGCCCATCCGATGGCGATCATGGTGGCGGCCGTTGGCGCGCTGGCCGCATTCTATCACGATAGCACCGACATCAACGATCCCAAGCAGCGCATGGTCGCCTCCATGCGCATGATCGCCAAGATCCCGACGCTGGCTGCGATGGCCTACAAGTACACCGTCGGCCAGCCCTTCGTTTATCCGAAGAACTCGCTGCGCTTTGCCGAGAACTTCCTGAACATGTGCTTCGCTGTGCCCTGCGAGGATTACAAGGTCAGCCCGGTCCTCGCCGACGCGCTGGAGAAGATCTTCATCCTGCACGCCGACCACGAGCAGAACGCCTCGACCTCGACGGTGCGCATCGCCGGCTCCTCCGGCGCCAATCCGTTCGCCTGCATCGCGGCGGGCATCGCCTGCCTCTGGGGCCCGGCGCATGGCGGCGCCAACGAAGCCGCGCTCAATATGCTCTACGACATCGGCTCGGTCGACAAGATCCCCGAGTTCATCGCCAAGGTGAAGGACAAGAACTCTGAAGTCCGCCTGATGGGCTTCGGGCACCGCGTCTACAAGAACTACGATCCGCGCGCCAAGATCATGCAGAAGATGTGTCACGCCGTGCTCAAGGAGACCGGCCATGGCAACGATCCGATGCTGAACGTGGCGATGGAGCTCGAGAAGATCGCGCTCAGCGATCAGTACTTCATCGACCGTAAGCTATACCCGAACGTCGACTTCTATTCGGGCATCACGCTGAAGGCGATGGGCTTCCCGGTCTCGATGTTCACCGTGCTGTTCGCGGTCGCCCGCACCGTCGGCTGGATCAGCCAGTGGAGCGAGATGATCGAGGATCCCCACCAGAAGATCGGCCGTCCGCGCCAGCTCTACACCGGCGTCGCCAAGCGCGACTACGTGCCGATCGACAAGCGGTAACGTCGGCCGTCACGGCTTTTGAAACGGCGCCATCTCATGATGGCGCCGTTTTTGTTTTAAGCAGATGCCGTAGGGTGGGCAAAGCGCAGCGTGCCCACCACCTGTCCGCGACAGATACGAAGTCGTGGGCACGCTTCGCTTTGCCCACCCTTGTAATAGCGCAATCAGATATTGTCGGCGTGTTCCGTGAGGAATGGCCTGCCGCGGCTGCAACCCGCGGCAGGCCGCTGGCGATCGGATCGCGCCCACCCTGAGCAGTTTGTGGCTGCCCCGTAGCAGGATCGCGCCAGCACCTTCATCGGACCCGGATGGTTGCCGGAACAATCAGGTTCGCTTCACAAGGCAGGGTCGACGAAGATGGCACAGACTAGCACGACGACAGCGGGAATCGATACGTCCAAGGCGAAGCTCGACATTGTAGTTCATGGTCGAGACGAGGGTTGGGAGGTCGCCAACGACCTTCCCGGTTGGCGGAAGCTGGTGCAACTGCTGACCAAAGCTGGCGTCAAGCGAGTCGGGATCGAAGCGACCGGCGGTTACGAGCGTGGGGTAGTGGAGCATTTGCGTGCGGCCGGCGTCATCGTGCTGGTGCTGCAGCCGATCCAGGTCAAGGCGTTCGGCCGCTCCCGATTGCGTCGCGCCAAGAACGATACGCTGGATGCCGCGCTGATTGCTGCCTGCGCGGCATCGCTCGAAGAGGTGAGGAGTGCGCCGGATCCGCGCTTGGCGGAGCTCGCCGAGCAGCTCACCTTCCTCGAGCAGATCGAGGACGACATCAAGCGCTTCAAGACCCGGCTCGAGCATCTCGATAAGCCTGGGCTACGCCGCATCGTGCTGGATGACATTGCCCGGTTGAAGGCAAGGCGGCTCTCCCAAATCCGTCACATCGCCAAGCAACTACGCGCTCACCACGATCTCGCTGTCCGCCTTGACCTCGTGATGAGCATTCCCGGGATCGGTGAGCGCACGGCACTGGCCCTCCTGGTCCGCATGCCTGAACTCGGCCGTGTCAGCCGGGAGGAAGTCGCAGCCCTTGCCGGGCTGGCTCCCTTCGACAACGATAGCGGGCAGTACACGGGCCAACGCCGTATCGCCGGCGGCCGCGCTCGCCTGCGTCGCTCTCTGTTTGCGGCAGCCCTGCCTGCGGCCTTCCGCTGGAATAAGGCCGTCATGGCCCTCTATGCCCGCCTGACTGCGGCCGGAAAGGCTCACAATGCCGCTCTCATCGCATGCGCGCGCAAGCTGCTCATCTATGCCAACACCGTCGTGCAACGCGGAACGCCGTGGACTGAAAAACTCCTCGGCGTTTAATGGTTGCTACGAGACTTCGTTCGGCCAGTGCAGAAGCATGGTGGGTTACGCCTTGCAGGTGCGCTTCGCGCATCTGCAAGGCTAACCCACCCTACAAACACCGCTGTTGCTGCCGCGCACAACAACAAGTCGGCGCATCGGACCGGCAAATACTTGACAGCTGAAACGCTCCGCGCGCAAATTCTTACACTAAGTAAGAATGACGACAGGGATGGAAATGCCGGAGCAGCCGAGAAGTCGGCGGCAGACGCGCGCTGCCATTTTGACTCATTTGCTCCAGTCGGGCGGCTCGTTTCGGCCGCCGCTGGCGAAGGCGGTGCGCCTGTCCGAGGCGAGCCTGTCGCGCATCCTATTCGACCTGAAGGCCGAGGGCCTGATCGAGGAAGTGCGGCGCCCTGCCCCTTACGTCGGCGGCCCGACGGGTCTCGTGTCGCTCGACGGCGCCGTGGCGCTCGCAGCCGTCGAGCTGTCCGCTCAATGGCTCAGCGTCGGCGTCGGTGGTCTGTCGGGCGAGCTGCACTATACCGAGCGTCTGCCGTTGCCCAAGGCGCCAACCGTCGAGACGGTCGGCCGCGTGTTCCGCGAAGCGATGACATTGCTACGCGACTGGACACGCCGCCGCCACATCACGCTCTCCCAGATCGGCGTCTCCATTCCGGGGCTTGGCCGGTTGACCATATCTGGCAATCCGATCATCCCCTGCGACGTCGGGCGCATCAGCGCCATGATCGGCGAGATGTTTGCCGACGCGCCATTGGAATTCACCAATTCGGTGGTGGCGCACGCCACCTTTCACCGCTGCCGCACGCAAAACTATCCATTCAGCGGCACGCATCTGTTCGTCTTTGTCAGCCATGGCGTTGCCGGCGCCTGGATGGATGACCCGTCTGAAGCCGATGCACTCCAGCCGGTCGAACTGGGCCACATGGTATTTGGACCCGAGGGACCGCGCTGCCGCTGCGGCCATCTCGGCTGCGTCGAGGCCTATACCTCGCTCGCCGCTTTGGCCGAGCTCCTCGGCGTCTCCGATACCGAATTGCTCCAGCTCGGCAGCGAATGGGTGCACGCGATCCCGCTCTCGACGCGCGTTCGGCAGGAGTTGCGGCGGCGGCTGTTCCGGCTTGGCCTTGCGATCGGCAACACGCTGAATGTGAAGCCATGCGGTGGCGTCGCCATCAGCGGCTGGCCATCGCTGCTCTCCGATGACGATCGCAACGCCGTGGTCGAGGGGATCGACGCCTGCCTACTGGGCGGCCGGACATTGGCGCAAGTGTCCATCGCCTTCGTGCCACCCTCGACCGGCAACGATCCGCAGGCTGCCCTGGCCTTCGCCGCCTTCTGCCTGGCCAGCCGCGGCGGCATGCCCGCCGCATCGACGGAGGCCGCCTGACATGCCCTGAACCGTGCGGCCCCAACGCACAAAGCACTCAACACGGGAGGAACTGCCATGCCGATCACAACAACAAGGCGCCGTCTGCTCGCTGGATCTGCTGCCGCACTCGCGCTGCCGGCATTTGCCCGCGCCCAGGGCGCGGTCAAGCCGCGCCTGACCGCGATCTCGCAATGGTCCGCGGGCAGCGACGGGGCGGCCATCACGGCGCTCGGTAAGAAATTCGAGGAGAAGGGAGGGGTCTGGCAGCACTCGCCCGTCCCCGGCTTCACCACCGAGATGATGAACAAGCTGCGCGCTCAGATCATGGCCGGAGATCCTCCGGCCTGCTCGCAACTTAAAGGTCCCGAGATTGCAGCCTGGTCGAAGATCGCCCCGACCGTCGATCTTGACGCCGTCGTCGCTGCCGCCGGCTATGAGAAGGTCGTCGCTCCAGATCTTGCACGATTGCATAAACCGGCAGGCAAGTGGATCGCACTGCCGTTGCAGATCTACAGCACCAACATGCTGTTCCTGTCCAAACGCGCGATGGACAAGGCCAAGGCCGACAAGATCCCCGTCACCTGGGCAGACTTCAATGACCTTGCCGAAAAGATGAAAGCGGGCGGTGTCCCCTATCCCATCGCCAACGGTGGTACCCGCCCGGACGACGGACAAAAATTCGAGGCTTCTCTAGCGGGCATCAGTCCAACCGCATACCGCGCCGCCATCATGAATCTCGACAAGAAAGCTCTGGAGGGTCCCGAGCTCAAGGCCGCGTTCGCACAGGTGCGCAGGATCGCCGACTGGATGGATCCCAACGTCGGCGCCCAACACTTTTCGACCAACCTGAAGCGCTTCGTCGACGGCGACATGGGCATGATGATCATGGGCGGATGGGCGCAGGGCGTGTTGCGCAACGCCGGTTTCAAGTTCGACGACTTCATGATTGCGCCGGGCCCCAGCGACAATGGCAAGCCGGTGTTCCTGTTGAACGCTGATGCATTCATCTTCTGGCAGCGCAAGGAGCCCGACCTCCAGGCCGGTCAGATGCTGATGGCTCAGCTCGTCATGGATCCCGCTATCCAGACGATGTATTCGCAGATTACAGGATCAATACCCGTGCGCACCGATGTCGATCTTTCTGGTGAAGGCTGGTCGGACGGTCAACGGCGGACCGCAGCAGCCCTGAAAGACGCTATTGCCAGCAATCAGGCGGTTCTGAGCCTTGCGCACAATATGGCTCAGGAAAACGGAATGACCGCAGCGATGATCGACGTGATCACGGAATACGTGAAGAACAAGACGATCAAGCCGGAGCAAGCCGTCACCCGCCTTGCCGATGCAGTCGAGAGCGCACGTTGACCCAAATCGTCGCGACAAGATCGGGCCGGCCGGCGCCTTCGGACGTGGTGCGCCGGCTGCCCGAATATCTGATGATCTGGGTGCCGCTGCTGCTGTCCGCCGCGCACCTCGTGTCGTTCTCGCTGTGGACGATCTGGATATCGTTCACGCCATCCACTCTGGTGCCGGTCTCGGGCTGGGTGGGGTTGCGCAACTACACGGCGGTCACGGCATCGCGGAACTGGCAGATCGCCTTTGACAATTTGCTGCTGTTTGGCAGCGCTTTCGTGCTGCTGAGCGCGGTGACCGGCCTCATCCTTGCGATCCTGCTCGATCAGCGCATTCGCGGCGAGAACCTGCTCCGATCCATCTTCCTCTACCCCCTGGCGGTGTCGTTCGTGGTCACCGGCACGGTCTGGAGTTGGCTGCTCAATCCTGGCCTTGGAATCCAGAAGCTGGTCCATGACCTCGGCTGGACCTCCTTCAAGTTCGACTGGCTGATCGACCGCGACATGGCCATCTGGACCATTGTTATCGCTGCCATCTGGCAATCCTCGGGCTTCGCCATGGCGCTCTTCCTTGCCGGCCTTCGGTCGGTCGACGCCGACCTCATCAAAGCTGCGCAGATCGACGGCGCGGGACCGGTCCGAATGTACCGGCGCATCATTCTGCCGACGCTTTGGCCGATCACCATCACCGTCGTCGTGATCCAGTTGCAGTTCGCGATTTCGGCTTTCGACCTCGTCCGCGCGCTCACCAACGGCGGGCCGGGAATCGCGACCCAGCTGCCGGCACTTGTTGTCTACGACCTGATGTTCCAGCGCAGCCTGCTCGGCCGGGGGGCCGCGGCGGCGGTGCTCATGCTGCTTATTCTTCTCGCGGTCCTGCTGCCGTATGCAGCGTGGCGTTATCTTCAGCGGCGGCGGGCGGCCCATGCGTGACCGAACCTTCGCACCAAGCCGGATTTTGATCTATCTCATCGTTTCGCTGATCGCCGCAGCATGGCTCGCGCCATTGGCTGTTGTCGTGCTGAACTCGCTCCGCAGCAACGAGGAGATCGCGCAGGCCTCGATGATCGGCTGGCCGCAGCAATGGGCCTGGAGCAACTACGTCGCTGCCTGGAGCGGCTTCTGCGTCGCCGAGACCTGCGCCGGCATCCGACCGTACATGCTGAACTCCGCGCTCGTCACGATTCCTGCGACGATTTTCTCGACCATGCTCGGTGCGATCGCCGGTTATGCCGTGTCGCTCTGGCGTTTTCGCGGCGACAGCTGGATCTACGGCATCGTGACCCTCGGCCTGTTCCTTCCCCAGCAGATGCGCTTGCTTCCCTGGACCATCGTGCTGCGGGACATCGGTCTCATCAACACGCTGGCGGGCCTCGTGTTGATTCACACCATCCAGGGGCTCTCCTTCACCACGCTGTTCTGCCGAAACTACTATGTCGCCATTCCCCATGAATTGATCAGGGCCGCGCGCATCGATGGCGCCGGGTTCTTTCGTATTTTCTGGCGCATCATTCTGCCGCTCTCGCCTCCCATCCTGATCGTCACCGTGATCTGGCAGTTCACGCATATCTGGAACGAATTCCTCTATGGCGTGACGTTCACGAGCGGCCAACAGCAGCCCGTCACGGCTGCTCTCATCGCGCTATCTGCTGCAGTTGCGGATATCCCGCAGCATGGCGTGCAGAGCGCAGCGGTGATCATCGCAGCGCTGCCCACTTTGTTGATCTATCTCCTCGGCGGCAGGTACTTCGTGCGCGGCCTTACCGCCGGCGCAGTGAAATGATGGATTTGTCATGGCAGCACTAAGCATTCGCGCCCTGTCCAAGCGCTACGCCAATCTGGAGGTGCTGAAGGGCATCGATCTCGACATCGAGAGCGGGGAGTTCACCGTGTTGGTCGGACCGTCCGGCTGCGGCAAGTCCACGCTGCTCAACATCGTTGCCGGGCTCGACCGGCCGAGCGCGGGGACGATCGAGATCGGCGGACGCGTCGTCAACGACATCCCGCCCAAGGACCGCGACATCGCCATGGTGTTCCAGTCCTACGCACTCTATCCCTCGATGACGGTGCGCCAGAACATCACCTTCGGCATGGAATGCCGCCATGTGCCGAAGGCCGAGCAGGAGAAGTCGGTCGCGAATGTGGCCAAGCTGCTCCAGATCGAGCCGCTGCTCGGCCGCAAGCCGTCGCAATTGTCCGGCGGCCAGCGCCAGCGTGTGGCGATGGGGCGCGCGCTGGTGCGCAATCCCCTGCTCTTCCTGTTCGATGAGCCGCTGTCCAATCTCGACGCCAAGCTGCGCGTCGAGATGCGGATGGAGATCAAGCGGCTGCACCAGCGTATCGGCGCCACCATCGTCTATGTCACCCACGACCAGATCGAGGCCATGACGATGGCGACACGGATCGCGGTGATGCATCAGGGCAGCGTGCAGCAATTCGCCGATCCCGATACCGTGTACCGCTACCCGGCCAATCTGTTCGTGGCGCGTTTCATGGGCTCGCCGCCGATGAACACCATGCCGGCGCGGCTCGAGACCGGGAATGACGGGCCGGTGGTCGTGATCGGCGCCGGGCGGCCGGACGAGGTTCGTCTGCGCCTGAGAGGATATGACGCCGCAGCATCCTTCGTCGGTCGCGAGGTGGTGTTCGGGATCAGGCCGGAATGCATTGCCGAAGGCAGCCGCGCGTTCTCCGGCGATGCACCTGTCCTCGTCAACGCGCCGGTGGAAATGGTCGAGCCGACCGGTGCCGAGACGATGGTGTTGCTGCGGCTCGGGGGCGAGCCTGCGATGGCGCGAATCTCGCCCGATATCCGCCCCACGCTCGGCGCGTCCGCCTCTTTCGCGCTCGACACGCGGCGCATTTGCCTGTTCGACCCCGAGACGGAGCGACTGATCGCATGACGAAGACCACCTATTCAGGCCTTGCGGACCGCGTGGTGTTGATCACCGGCGGCGCCAGCGGCATCGGGGCTGCCCTTGTACGGGCGTTCGCGACCCAGGGCGCCCGCATCGCCTTCCTCGACATCGACACGAATGCCGGTGAAACGCTGGTGCGGGAGGTGGCGGCAGCGGGCGGGACCGCCCCGCTGTTCGTGCCCTGCGATCTCCTGGACGTCGACGCCTTGCG
Organism: Bradyrhizobium zhanjiangense; assembly: GCF_004114935.1. Taxonomy (NCBI): domain Bacteria; kingdom Pseudomonadati; phylum Pseudomonadota; class Alphaproteobacteria; order Hyphomicrobiales; family Nitrobacteraceae; genus Bradyrhizobium; species Bradyrhizobium zhanjiangense. The sequence continues at coordinate 4,675,393 of NZ_CP022221.1, read as the reverse complement.
CACCGCGATGGCGGAGGTCCACCGTTCGCTCGGCGATGCCGCCGTTCTCGTCAACAACGCCGCCAACGATCAACGCCAGGTTCTCTCCGAGGTGACTCCGGCCGATTTCGACTGGATGATCGGCGTCAACCTCAAGCACGTCTTCTTCGCGGCGCAGGCGGTGGTGCCGCAGATGCAGGCGCGCGGCGGCGGCTCGATCATCAACATGTCGTCGATCGCCTGGATGCGTGGCGCGCCGGCGCTGCCGGTCTATGCTGCCGCGAAAGCGGCGATCGTCGGCTTCACCAACTCGCTGGCTAGGCTGGTCGGTCCCGACCGCATTCGCGTCAACGCGATTGCGCCAGGCATGGTGATCACCGAGCGCCAGCGCCAGCTGTGGTATCCGAACGAGCAGACCATCGCCGAGATGCGCGCGCGTCAGGCCGTTCCCGATGCGGTGACACCCGACGACATCGCCAACATGGCGCTGTTCCTCGCCTCCGACGAGAGCCAGCGCATCACGCGCCAATGCTTTCAGGTCGATGGCGGTCTCGGCTAGTCCTGTAGGGTGGGCGAAGCGCAGCGTGCCCACCGTCTCTCTACGCAATTAAGGAGGAGAAATGGTGGGCACGCTTTCGCTTTGTCCACCCTACGAATCCGTCTTACCGCCTGCCCTTGCGCATCGTCGCGAGCACGATATCGGCCGAGAGCACGCTCGGCGATTTGTTGCCGGTCGACATGATCTGGTCGAGCTGGGCGAATGCCTCGACCTGCTCTCGCCGCAGCGGCGAATCCGTCAGCAATTCGGCGAGCGCCGGTCCCAGCTTCTCCGGCGTGCAGTCCTCCTGCAAGAACTCCGGAATGACGTCCTTGCCGATCACGAGATTGGCAAGGATCACCGAGGAGATGCGGATCGCGCGGCGCAGGATGAAGGCCTCGATGGCGCCGACGCGATAGGCCGTCACCATCGGAATGCCTGACAGCGCGAGCTCCAGCGTCACCGTGCCCGACTTCGCCAGCGCCGCGTGGGCAATGCGGAAGGCGGCGCGCTTGTCGTTCTCGCCGATCACGATTTGCGGCTTGACCGGCCAATTCGCGATGCCCTCGCGGATTGTCGCTTCGAGATGCGGCATGGTCGGCAGCATCAATTCGAACGCGCGCCCCTCCGCCTGCAAGCGGCCGAGCGCCGCGCCGAACACCTCGAGGTGATGCCGGATCTCGCTGCGGCGGCTGCCGGGCAGCATCAGGAGCACCGGCGGCTCACTGTTGCGGCGCTTCTGTTCCTCCGCATTCGGCCGCAGCGAGCCCAATTGCTCGACCAGGGGATGGCCGACATAGCTGCATGGCGGCCCGCCCAGCTTGCGGTATTCCTCCGGCTCGAACGGCAACAGGCCGAGCACATGGTCGACATAACCGAGCATGGTCCGCGCCCGACCCGGCCGCCACGCCCAGAGCTGCGGCGACACGTAATCGACGATCGGAATCGCCGGACTGCGCGAGCGCACGCGGCGGGCGACGCGATGGGTGAAATCGGGGCTGTCGATGATGACGAGCGCGTCGGGCGCGGCCTCGGTCACGGCGTCGACCGTCTTACGGATCAGCCGCAGGATTTTCGGCAATTGCTGAACGACGGCGGCGAAGCCGACGATGGAGAGCTCCTCGATCGGAAACAGGGTCTCGAGCCCCTCGCGCGCCATGGTGCGGCCGCCCACGCCTTCGAACTGCACACCGTCGCCGAGGCGCTGGCGCAGCACTTTCATCAAGGCACTTCCGAGCCGGTCGCCGGATTCCTCCGTGGCGATCAGGAAGATCTTGCGCTTGGGATCGCGGCCCTGCATCACGCCGGCATGCCGATGACGAAGAGGTATTTGGCGTCGGCGAGCGCGATCATCGCCTGCGGCTCTGCGACAATCGTGTTGCCGGCGATGACGGCGATGCCGGCAAGGCCGGCCTTAGCGACGCCCTCGATGGTGCGCGGGCCGATCGTCGGCAGGTCGAAGCGCAGATCCTGGCCGCTCTTCGGCGCCTTCACCAGCACGCCGCGACCCATGGCCGCGCGAATACGGCCCTCCTCGCGCAGCCGCGCGACGCGCGCAAGCAGCGCGTCGGTGCCCTCGATATCCTCGACCGCCACGACATGACCGTCGATCACGACCGCGGCCTGGCCGATGTCGAACGGACCAAGCGCGGTCAGCACCGCCCGGCCGCGCTCGATGTCGGTCTTGCCGGTGTCGCTCGGCCAGGCGCGGCTGATGCAGCCCTCGGGCATCAGCAGGTCGGGCGCGACGTCCTTGATGCCGACCATGCGAAAGCCATCCTGCTCGAGGATGCGGCCGACGCCGGACAACAGATGATCGTCGCCGCCGCGGAAGGCACGAATGACGTTTCCGAGCAGGCGCAGCGTCTTGACGTCGAAGCGGATCTCCGAGAGCGACGGCCGGACCAATGTGCCGATGAAGATCAGGTCGCGGCAGCCTTCTTCGCGAAACAGCCGCATCGCGCGGCCGAGCTGGCCGACCGAGATCCAGCGGTGGCGGAATTTCTCCACCCGCGCCGGATCGCAGGCCCCGCGCAGCGGAAACAGCACCGGCGTGATGCCGCGCGCGGCGAGCGATTCGGCGACCGCGAACGGCATCGCGCCGCCGCCGGCGACCACGCCGACAGGTGAGGATATCTCCGCAGCCGCCGATGTCATGCCCGCGGCCATCCCAAAATCACTTCGCGATGGCGGGAAGACAGAGCGGGCGCTTGCCCTTGCCGATGAAGTCGAGGATTTCGGCGATCGCAGGGTCTTCGCCCGCGAGCGGCCGCGCGGCCTCCAGCCGCTCGGCGAAAGTGCCGTGACCATGGAAGAGTTTTTGGTAGAACCCGCGCACGGTCGCAAGCCGCTGCTTGGTGAACTTGCGCCGCTTCATGCCGATCAGATTGAGGCCTTCCAGCACCGCATATTGGCCGTTGACGAGGCCGAACGGGATGATGTCGTCGCGCACGCCACACACACCGCCGACCATGACCTGCGGGCCGATGCGGGTGAACTGGTGCACTGCGGACAGGCCGCCGATGAAGACAAAGTCGCCGATCTCGCAGTGGCCGCCGAGCGTTGCCGACGTCGCGAAGATCACGTCATTGCCGACATGGCAGTCGTGGCCGACATGGCTGCAGTTCATGAAATACCCGCGGTCGCCAACCATGGTGACGCCGCCGCCTGCGACGGTGCCAGCATTCATGGTCACGGATTCGCGGATGATGCAGCCCGAGCCGATCTTGAGCTGCGTCAGCTCGCCACGATAGCTGAGCGATTGCGGCGGCGTGCCGAGCGAGGCGAACGGGTAAATGGTGCAACCGTCACCGATCGTGGTCTGCGCCGTGACATGCACATGTCCGATCAGCTGGCAGTTCGCTCCGATCACGACGTTCGGGCCGATGATGCAATAGGGGCCGATCTCGGTGCCCGCGCCGATCACGGCGCCGTCCGCGACCCGTGCGGTGGGATCAATCTTGCTCATCAAGCCAATCTTACTCGTCAAGAAGGTCTGGTTATGTATTGAAGTCGCTTGGTTTTCGGCTGGTTAGCGCGACTATGCCCGATCTGTCCAGTGACGTATCATCTCGGCGTGTTTCATGTGCCGGATGAGGTGGCCTTCCCGGCCCATCAACAGGTTCATGTGAAGCTTGAGGTGATCGTGGTCAGGACCCTGGCACTTCTGCTCGCCCAGCTCGCGACGGCTCCGATCGTGTCCGAGACGGTCGAGACCGGCGAACGCCACCTCGTCGATCTCGGGACATTTGAATGCCGGGACATCACCCGCAGCACGGTGCTTCAGCGGGTCTGTTACGATCGCAAGCAGCAGGATCTGATTGTCGCGAACAACGGAGCCTATGACCGCTATTGCGGCGTGACGCCCGATACGGTCGAGCGTCTCCTCGGCGCGCCCTCCATGGGGCAGTTCTTCAACCAAAATATCAAGCCCGAGGCGACCACCGGGAGCTACGCGTGCCGGACACGCGAGCCGGTCCGCAAGGGTTGATTTCGCTCAGTCCGTCAGCATAGCGCCGACGTCGGCTTCCGCAACGATCTGCCCGTTGACCTTGGCATCGCCGTGAAACCACCACATGGCCTTGCGGCGGCCGAGCGAGCGCATGTGATACTCGATAGTATCGCCGGGCAGCACGGGCTTGCGGAACTTGCACTTGTCGATGGTCAGGAAATAGACCGCGCGCGGCTTCTCGGTGCCCTCGACCGACTTGATGCCGATCACGCCCGCGGTCTGCGCCATCGCCTCGATCATCATCACGCCGGGATAGACCGGGCGCTCGGGAAAGTGCCCTTGGAAGGCCGGCTCGTTGAAGGTGACGTTCTTGATGCCGATGCCGCTGTAATCGGCGCGGATGTTGATCACGCGGTCGATCAAGAGCATCGGAAAGCGGTGCGGCAGCGTCTGGAGGATCGCGTTGATATCCACCAGTTCGAACTTAACAGGTGATTCCACCGTCATTCCCGTCCCTCGTCCTTCGCATCGGCCTTGCTGTCGCGCACCAGGCGCTCCACCGCGATGATCTCCTTGAACCACTGTTTGGTCGGCTTGGCGAAATGCCCGCCCCAGCGTCCGCCCGGCGGGATGTCGTCCTTGACGGCACTCATAGCGGTCACCTGAGCTCCGTCGCCGATCTTGAGGTGGTTGTTGATGCCAACCTTCGCTCCCAGCGCCACGTTGTCGCCGATGGTCAGGCTGCCGGCGAGGCCGATCTGGGCCGCCAGCAGGCAGTGCCGCCCGATCGTCACATTGTGGCCGATCTGGACCTGATTGTCGATTTTGGTCCCTTCGCCGATCACGGTGTCGCGCAAGGAGCCGCGGTCGATCGTGGTGTTGGCGCCGACCTCGACGTCATTCTGGATCAGCACCCGCCCGGTCTGCGGCACCTTCAGATGGCCCTCGGGGCCGAAGAAGATGAAGCCGTAGCCGTCCTGGCCGATCGAGCAGCCCGGATGGATCAGCACGTTGTTGCCGATCAGGGCGCACTGGATGGCCGTGCGGGCACCGACATTGCAGTCCCGGCCGATCTTGACGCCGGGGCCGATCACCGCGCCGACGCCGATCACGGTGCCGCTACCGATCTCGACGCCCGGGCCGATCACGGCCAGGGGATCGACGATCACGCCGTCCTCGAGCCGGGCCGTGGGATCGATGATGGCGGACGGCGCGATGCCGTCATTGCCGACCCAGGATTGCGGCCTGAGCGCGTCTCCGTGCCATTCCCGCGCGATCCTGACGAAGGCACGGAACGGCTGCGCCACCCGCAGCACGGCCACATGCGCGGGCACCTCGGCCTCGAAGCGCGGGCTGACGAGGCAGGCCCCGGCCCGGGTCGCCTTGAGCTGATCGGCATATTTCAGGTTGTCGAAGAACGCCAGATGCATCGGGCCGGCTTCGTCGAGTGAAGCAAGGCCCGTGATGATCCGGCCGCCCCTTTCGGGGTCGACGAGCTGCGCCTTGATCAGCGCGGCGATGTCAGCCAACGCTGAGGCAGGCGGTTTTGTGAAGAAGGTCGGCTGCGCCATTCCACCCCGTCGCGGTCCGGCTTCGGCATGAAGCGGTCAGGCCGCATCATGCCTCATCTGCAGGATTGGCACGATCCCTTTCGGAAACCGGCTCCAGTGATCCGGATCGTGCCGTGCTGATCGAATTAGAACGTGGTGCCGCCGCCGAACCGGAACTCCTGCGTGCGGTCGTACTTGCCCTTGGTGAGCGGCACGGCGTAGTCGAAGCGCAGCGGACCGAACGGCGACTGCCAGATCAGGCCGACACCGACCGACGTGCGGACCACCTTGCTGTCGTCGTAAACGAGGCCAGTACAGGTTCCGGTGCTCGTCGGATTGATGGTCGACGGGATACAGCCCGGCACATTGACCTCGTTGGTAGCGGTCCAACTCGTCGGTCCCTTATAGTCGTAGAGACCGCCGGCGTCGGCATAGACTGCGCCCTTCAGACCCACTTCCTTGGGCAGGAACCAGAACGGCATCTGCAATTCGAGCGAAGCGCCCCAATACTTGGTGCCGCCGAGCGCGTCCTGCGTACCGAAAGGATTCAGGTCGCGCGGGCCGATGCCGTTCGGCGCGAAGCCACGGACGAGGTTCGGGCCCATCTGGAAGTGGTCGAGCATCCGCAGATCATCGTTGATCTTGGTCAGAATACCGCCCTGAAGACGGACGATGCCGACGATGTCAGACACCAGCGGAGCGTAGTACTTTCCGTCCGCAACGGTCTTCAGATAGCTGACGTCGCCGCCGACGCCGGCGAAATCCTGCCGGAAGTCGATGAGCAGACCGTCGGTGGGGTTCTTGTTGTTGTCCAGCGTGTTGTAGGTCAGCGTGTAGCCGAGCGCCGAGGTCAGGGTCTTGCCGTTGGCAAGTTCCTTGCGCACCGGCAGCGAGGCTTCACCGTCGCTGTAGCAACCGAGGCCGTTGGTCGAGCTCAGGTCGATGCCGTTCACGGCGGCGAAGGCCGGGCTCGGGTTGAAGGCCGACGTTCCCAGATTGTTGTTACAGTTCGCCAGATAGTACGGCAGCGTGATTTCCTGCTGGTAGATCGAGTAGCGCAGCTGGAGCGCCAGGTCTTCACGCAAGGAGAAGCCGAGGCGCGGCGAGAAGCCGAGCGTCTTGGTGCCGTAGGAGATGTAGCTGTTGGCCAGCTGCTGGCGCTGATAGAGGTCGAGGCCGAGCGCCACGCGATAGTCGAGCAGATAGGGCTCGACGAACGACAGCGAGTAACCGCGCGCATACTGGCCATAGGTCACCGACGCCTTGGCAAACAGGCCGCGGCCGAGCAGATTGCGCTCGGAGATCGAGACTTCGGCCAGCGCGCCGTCGGTCGTGGAGTAGCCGCCGGAGATCGAGAAGTCGCCGGTCGATTTCTCTTCCATGTCGACGATCAGGATCACGCGGTCGCTCGACGAGCCGGGTTCGGTCGTGATCTTCACGCTCTTGAAGTAGTCGAGGTTCTTCAGCCGCCGCTCGGCGCGGTCGACCAGCGCGCGGTTGTAGGCATCGCCTTCCGAGATGTCGAACTCGCGGCGGATCACGTAGTCGCGCGTGCGGGTGTTGCCGCGCAGGTTGATGCGCTCGATATAGGTGCGCGGGCCCTCGTCGACGTTGAACACGACGGAGACGGTATGGGCCTCGAAATTGCGGTCGCCGCCGGGACGAACCACGGCGAAGGCATAACCGCGGCGCGAAGCCTCGATCTGCATCTCCTCGACCGACTTCTCGACCGATTCGACGTTGTAGAGCGAGCCGACGCTGACGCGCGAATACCCGCGCAGCGACGAGGGATCGAAATTCGGAATGCTGGAGCGGAAGTCAACCGCGCCGACGCGGTATTGCGCGCCTTCCTCGATCTTGAAGGTGACGTTGAAGCCCTTCTTCTCCGGATCGTATTCGGTGAGCGCGGCCACGACCTGGACGTCGGCGAAGCCGTGCTTGAGATAGAAGCGACGGATCAGGTCGCGGTCCGCCTCGACGCGATCGGGATCGTAGATGTCACCGCTGGCGAGGAAGCTCAGCAGGTTCGATTCGCGCGTCTTGATGACGTCGCGCAGGCGATAAGACGAGAATGCATTGTTGCCGACGAACTCGATCGACTTGACGCCGGTCTTGGCGCCCTCCTCGATCGTGAAGATCAGGTCGACGCGATTGTTCGGCTGCTCGATGATTTCAGGCGTGACGCGCACGTCATAGCGGCCGGACCGGCGATAGATCTCGGCGATTCGCAATGTGTCGGACTGCACCATGGCGCGGGAGAAGGTGCCCCGTGCCTTGGACTGGACCTCAGCGGTGAGCTGCTCGTCCTTGATCTTCTTGTTGCCCTCGAAGGCGATGCGCCCGATCACCGGGTTTTCCACCACGGAGACGATGATCTGGCCGCCGGGGCCGCGATTGATCCTGACGTCCTGGAACAGGCCAGTCTCGATCAACGCCTTCAGGCCGTCGTCGATGGCGCCTTGATCCAGGCGGCCGCCCGGGCCCGGCTTGAAATAGGAGCGGATCGTCTCCACCTCGACACGGCGATTTCCTTGGACGGAAATCGACTGGACCGTCTGAGCGAGTGCAGACGAAGACACGAAAACAGCCCCAACCGGGGCAACCACCGGCGCGCCGAACATGATCAGGGTTGCGAGCAAGCCCCCCCGGAGTCGCAGTCCAAACTTCATCGCGCAACGCGCCCTTATCATTCCGTACCAGACCCAACCCCAACGCCGATCTGGAAAGATTCCCCAAGTTCAGGCCGCTTGTAGCCAATTTCACCGACGCCGCAAACGGTCGAGCGCGCCGCAATTTCAATTTCATTCCAAGACGTTGCTCAACAGCAACGCCACAAAAAAGCCCCTATCAGGAAGCCGCCATCCGAAGGATGTCGTTGTAGGTCGCAAACACCATCAACATCAGCACCAAACCGAGCCCGATTCGGAACCCCATCTCCTGAGTCCGTTCGGACAGCGGCCGGCCGCGGACCACTTCCGCCGCATAGAACATAAGGTGACCGCCATCGAGCAGCGGGATCGGGAACAGGTTCAACAGGCCGATCGACACCGACAGCACCGCGCACAAATTGATCACGAACTGGAATCCGGCGCTGGCCGCCTGCCCCGACATCTTCGCGATTCCCAGGACGCCGCTGACCTCGTTGGGATTGCCGTTTCCGACGAACAACGAGCCCAGGAACTTGAAGGTGCTGGTGATGATGAACCAGACCTGCTCGACGCCGATCTTGAGCGCTTCGCCGATGCCCACCGGAGCGGTCGAGGCCTCACCAGCCTGCGACTTGTGCTCGACACCGAGCACGCCGACACGATGACGGTTGCCGAAGGGATCCTTGCGCTCGAGCAGTGCGGGGGTCGCAGTCAGCGACACGATGGCACCGTCGCGCTTCACCTGGAACGCAAGCGCTGAACCTGCACTCATCGCAACGATTCGCTGCATGTCGGCAAAGCTCTCGATCGGTTTGCCGTCGATCTGGACGACGACGTCCCCGATCTTGAAGCCCGCCGCGGCCGCAGCGCCGTCGGCGACGACGCCGTCCACGCGCGCGATCGTGCTCGGCTTGCCGTAGTACAGCGCCATGGCGGCGAAGATCAGCGCGCCCAGGATGAAATTGGCGATCGGTCCGGCGGCGACGATGGCGGCGCGCGGGCCGACCTTCTTGTGATGGAAGCTGCCGGCGCGCTCCTCGGCCGTCATGGCCGCGAGCGCCTCGGCCGACGGGGTCGAGGCCTCGCTCTCGTCGCCGAAGAACTTGACGTAGCCGCCAAGCGGAATCGCGGAGATCTTCCAGCGCGTCCCGTGACGGTCGTTGAAACCGACCAGCTCAGGCCCGAAACCGAGTGAAAAGGTCAAAACGCGAACGCCCGCCCAGCGCGCGACCAGGAAATGGCCGAGCTCGTGGAAGAACACGACGATGGTCAGGACGAACAGGAAGGGGATCACGTAACCGAGGAGCCCATGGCTCAACGTATTGAAACTATGGACAAAAAAGTCGATCATCGAATTCCCTCATCCAGCGCCGCAAAGGCCCTGGCCCCGAACCATCTAGGATGCCTTTAAGGCAATTTGAGGCAATAGGGCGGCAGCTCTATTTCGAGCAACATGGTCAACGGAGATTGCATCATCGGCCGAGGTCATCGGAGCCTGGTTCCCGCTGCGGACCCAGTCATCCAGCGTCGCCTCGACCAGGCGCGCGATCGCACCAAACCGGATCTTGCCGGCGATGAAGGCGGCGACGGCGACCTCGTTGGCAGCATTGTAGACCGTGGTCGCTCCCTTCCCGGTCCGGAGCGAATCGAAGGCTAGGCGCAGGCCCGGGAACCGCTCGAAATCCGGCGCCTCGAAGGTCAGTTGGCCGATCTTGGCCAGGTCGAGCTTGGCCGCCGGACCCTTGATACGGTCGGGCCACCCGAGACAATGCGCGATCGGCGTCCGCATGTCGGGCGCGCCGAGCTGGGCCACGACGGAGCAATCGGAAAACTCGACCATGCCGTGGATGATCGACTGCGGATGAACGAGCACGTCGATCTCGTCGGGCGCGAGCGCGAACAGATAGGACGCCTCGATCACCTCGAGCCCCTTGTTCATCATCGAGGCGGAATCGATCGTGATCTTTTGGCCCATGCTCCAGTTGGGGTGCTTCAGGGCCTGCTCGAGCGTGGCCTGCTCGATGTCGGCAGGCTTCCAGGTCCGGAACGGGCCGCCGGAGGCCGTGATGATGACGCGGACGAGCTCGTCGCGATTGCCTGAGCTCAGCGCCTGGAACAGAGCATTGTGCTCGGAATCGGCCGGCAGGATGCAGGCGCCGGCTTTTGCCGCGCGCTGCATGAAGAAATCGCCGGCGCAGACCAGGCATTCCTTGTTGGCGAGCGCGACATGCGCGCCGCGATCAACCGCGGCCAGGGCCGGCTTGAGTCCGGCGGCGCCGCTCACGGCCGCCATCACCCAATCGGCAGGACGCGCACCCGCCTCGATCACCGCGCTTTCGCCGGCGCCGCATTCGGTGCTGGTCCCGGCCAACGCGGCCTTCAGCTCGGCGAGCTTGGAGGTGTCGGCGATCGCGACGTAGCGCGCGGAGAATTCCTTCGCGAGCTTGGCCAGCGCTTCGACATTGCCGTTCGCCGTCAGCGCCTCGACGCGATAGCGTTCGGGCGAGGCGCGCAGCAAATCCATCGTGCTGTCGCCGATCGAGCCGGTGGCACCGAGTACCGTGACGCTGCGGACGGCAGACGCAGCAAGCCTGTTGTTACGCAATGGGACCGCGCTCATATCCTCACCAAACCATAAGACCGCTTCCGGCGCTATGCACACCATGGCGGAGAAAGCCGATAATCCATGCCGCCAGGATGGCGGCAACAAAGCCGTCCAGGCGGTCCATAAGTCCGCCATGGCCGGGAATTAAGTGACTGGAATCCTTGACGCCGAAGCGCCGCTTCACTGCGGATTCGAACAGATCGCCCAGCGCCGATACCACCGACAGGATGGCGCTGACGAGCAGCAATGGCGCCATCTTTCCGAGCCCGCAAGCCGCGAAGCCCACCGCAACCAAGAGGCTTGCGACAAAGCCGCCGAGAGCGCCCGCCCAGGTCTTCTTGGGACTCACGCGTGGCCACAGCTTCGGTCCACCGATGCTGCGGCCGGCGAAATAGCCGCCGATATCGGTCGCCCACACCACGAGCAGCACGAACATCAGGGCAGCGAACCCGTTTAAGAGATCCTGCCGCACCAGGATCGAGGCCAGCAGCGCCGCCGATGCATAGGCGAATCCGATAGCCGCCCAGACGAACTTGCCCCGCGCGATCAGCGTCACGATCGCACCGCCGATGAAGCCGGCGATGACAGCCGTCTTGAGCGCGCCGAAGGCAACGCAAAATCCCATGATGGCGATGACGATAGTCCCCGTCCCAGTCAGCGCGACCGAGCCCGCGCCCACCACCATCAGCCATTCCGCGAACAGTCCGATCGACACCAGGGTGACAAGAAGTGCCCACAGCCAGCCGCCGGCGTAGGCGAGCGCAATGGCGAGCGGCGCCAGCACGAGCGCGGCGAGGATCCGCAGCACGAGATTGCTCGGGGCAGGCGCAGAGCCCGCCGGTGCGGCGTCGGGTTCGCTCACGAGGCGGTTTTCGCGACCAGGCCGCCGAAACGGCGCTCGCGCCTGGCAAATTCGGCGATCGCGCTTTCCAGCGCCGCCTTGTCGAAATCGGGCCAGTGGATCGGCACGAAGACGAGCTCGCTATAGGCGGCCTGCCACATCAGAAAGTTGGACAGGCGCTGCTCGCCGCTGGTGCGGATGATGAGATCGGGATCGGGAATGTCGGGCGCATCGAGATGCGCGCCGAGCGTCTCGGCGTCGATCGTGGCGGGATCCCGCCTGCCCTCTGCGACCTCGCGCGCGAGCTTCTGCGCGGCCTTCGCGATCTCCTGCCGCGAGCCGTAGTTGAAGGCGACGACGAGCGTGAGGCGCGTGTTGTCGCGCGTCAGCTCCTCCGCCTCGTTGAGGAGCGCGCAGATATCGCTCTCAAGTCCTTCGCGCTCGCCGATGATGCGGACCTTGACGCCGTCGCGATGCAGGCTCGCCAGATCGTTGCGGATGAAGCGCCGCAGCAGGCCGAAGAGATCGCCGATCTCGCTCGCCGGGCGCGACCAGTTCTCCGAGGAGAACGAGAAGATGGTGAGATAGCGAATGCCGAGCTCGTGCGAGGCGCGCACCACGCGGCGCAGCGCGTCCACGCCACGGCGATGCCCTTCCGCACGCGGCAAGCCGCGCGCAGCCGCCCAACGCCCGTTGCCATCCATGATGATGGCGACATGCGCAGGCGCGTCGGACCGGTCGGGTCCTTCCGTTGCGGGCGCGGCGGCGTTGGACATGAAGGCGATGCCTTAAACGGTGAGGATTTCTTTTTCCTTGGCGGCCAGCAGCTGGTCGATCTCGGTGATCGTGCCGTCGGTCGCCTTCTGCACCTCGTCGGCGTGACGCTTCTGGTCGTCCTCCGACATCTCGTGATTCTTCTCGAGCTTCTTGAGCACGTCGAGACCGTCGCGACGGACATGGCGCGCAGCGACCTTGGCGGCCTCCGCGTATTTGTGCGCGACCTTCACCAGCTCCTTGCGGCGCTCCTCGTTGAGCTCGGGAATACGCAGGCGCAGCACCTGGCCTTCGGTCGCGGGCGACAGGCCGAGGTTGGAATCGACGATCGCCTTCTCCACCGCCTTGACCATCGACTTGTCCCAGACCTGCACCGAGATCAGGCGCGGCTCCGGCACGCTGACGGTGGCGAGCTGATTGAGTGGCATGTGAGTGCCATAAGCGTCGACCTGCACCGGATCGAGCATCGAGGCGGAGGCGCGCCCCGTCCGCAGGCCGCCAAGCTCGTGCTTGAGGGACTGGACGGCGCCCTGCATGCGGCGCTTCACTTCGTTGAGGTCGAAACTACCCGTGGCCATCACGTTTCTCCTTCAAAATCCCGGCGACCGCTCCGCGCCCTTCTCTCGGGGCGCGACAACGAGCCGTCAGCCGGCGACAATGGTTCCGTGGCCGGCACCACGCAGAATCGCACCGATCGAACCCGACTGCGCGATCGAGAATACAATGATAGGCAGCGACGTCTCGCGGGCAAGCGCGAAGGCGGTGGCATCCATCACCTTGTAGTCGCCCTCGATGGCCTGCGAATGCGTCAGCCGGTCGAACCGCGTGGCGGTCGGATCCTTCTTCGGGTCGGCCGAGTAGACGCCGTCGACATTGGTCGCCTTCAGAACCGCCTGGGCGCCGATCTCGGCGGCGCGCAACACCGCGGTCGTGTCGGTGGTGAAGAACGGATTGCCGGTTCCGCCGCCGAGCAGCACGATCCGGCCCTCGGCGAGGTATTTGTGCGCCGCGGCGCGGGTGAACAGCTCGGAAATCTCCGGCATGACGAAGGCCGACAGCGTGCGGGCCGGCGAGCCCTTGCGCTCGATCGCCGCTTCCAGCGCGAGGCAGTTCATCATGGTGGCGAGCATGCCCATGGTGTCGCCGGTCGGGCGCGATACGCCGCGGGATGACACCTCGACACCACGCACGATATTGCCGCCGCCGATCACGACCGCGACCTCGGTGCCGAGCTTGCGGGCGGCAATCAGATCATCCGCAACCCGGTCCACGGTCGGCTGGTCGATACCAAAGCCCTGCTGTCCCGCGAGGTATTCGCCGGACAGCTTGATCACGACGCGACGATAGACCGGATCAGTCATGAGCACTTTCCTTGTCCGGGCGCCGCTTCCGGCGGCACGCCGGAAGGAGGTGTTCCGGCGCTTACTTCTTGCCGCTGGCCGCCGCGACCTCGGCTGCGAAGTCGCTTTCCTGCTTCTCGATTCCCTCACCGAGAGCATAGCGCACAAAGCCCGCGATCTTCACAGGCCCGCCGACCTTGCCCTCGGCCTCCTTCACCGCCTGCGCCACCGACTTGCCGGTGTCGTGGATGAAGGCCTGCTCGAGCAGGCAGACTTCCTTGTAATAGGTCTTGAGGCCGGACTCGACGATCTTCTCGATCACGTTCTCGGGCTTGCCCTGCTGGCGGTATTTGTCGGCGAGCACGTCCTTCTCGCGCTTGACGACCGCCGGATCCAGGCCGGACGGATCGAGCGCCAGCGGGTTGGTGGCGGCGACATGCATCGCGATCTGGCGACCGAGCGTTGCGAGCTCGTCGGCCTTGCCCGGCGATTCCAGCGCCACGATCACGCCCATCTTGCCGGCGCCGTCGACGACGGCCCCGTGGACATAGTGCGACACCACGCCCTGGCTGACTTCGAGCTGGGCAGCGCGGCGCAGCGTCATGTTCTCGCCGATGGTGGCGATCGCGTCATTGATCGCGGTCTCGATCGTGACGTCGCCGACCTTGGCGGCCTTGATCTTCTCGACATCGGCGCCGACGTCGAACGCGACCTGGGCGATCATCTTGACCAGCCCCTGGAACTGGCCGTTGCGCGCCACGAAATCGGTCTCGGAGTTGACCTCGACCACGACGCCCTTGGTGCCCTTGGTGAGCGCGCCAATCAGGCCCTCGGCCGCGACGCGGCCCGACTTCTTGGCGGCCTTCGACAGGCCCTTCTTGCGCAGCCAGTCCTGCGCGGCTTCCATGTTGCCGTCGTTTTCGGTCAGGGCGGCCTTGCAGTCCATCATGCCTGCGCCGGTCGACTCGCGCAGGTCCTTGACCATCGCAGCTGTGATCGTTGCCATCGTTGAAAATCCTTTGTGCCTGCCGGTTTGCCGCGGCGCGGCATCGAAGCACCCCGCCGCGGTCCATCTCAGGAATTCGCGTCAACTGAAATGGTGGCCGGATCCTATCCGGCCAACCCATCGCTCTTTTTGACTATTCCGCTTCCGCGGTCAGCGCCTTGGCCTTGGCCACCCAGGCATCCGCACGGCTCGGCAGACCGACTTCTTCGCCGATCGTGTGCGCGGTGTCGTGGTCGAGCTCGGCGAGCTGCCAGTAGTGGAAGATGCCGAGATCGTTGAACTTCTTCTCGATCGCACCCGACACGCCCGGCAGCTTCTTGAGGTCGTCCGCGGTGCCGCGGGGACCTGCAAGACCCTGGAAACCGCTCGACGAGGGCGCCGGCAGCTCTTCAGCGAGCGGCTGGGCCGAGGCGCCGATGTCGATGCCCGAATCGCCTTGGGCGCGCGAAATGCCATCGATCGCCGCACGCGCAATGAGATCGCAGTACAGCGAAATGGCGCGACCGGCGTCGTCATTGCCCGGCACCACATAGGTGATGCCCTTGGGGTCCGAATTGGTGTCGACGATCGCCGCGACCGGGATGTTGAGTCGCTGGGCTTCCTGGATCGCGATGTCTTCCTTGTTGGTGTCGATCACGAAGATCAGGTCGGGCAGACCGCCCATGTCCTTGATGCCGCCGAGCGAGCGGTCGAGCTTGTCGCGCTCGCGCTGCAGCGTCAGGCGCTCCTTCTTCGTGTAGGAATTGGCTTCGCCGCCCGAGAGCACGTCATCGAGGTGGCGCAGGCGCTTGATCGAGGCCGAGATCGTCTTCCAGTTGGTCAGCGTGCCGCCGAGCCAGCGCGAATTGACGAAATACTGCGCGCAGCGCTTGGCCGCGTCGGCAACGCCGTCCTGCGCCTGGCGCTTGGTGCCGACGAACAGGATGCGGCCGCCCTTGGCAACCGTGTCGCTGACGGCCTGGAGGGCCTGGTGCAGCATCGGCACGGTCTGGGCGAGGTCGACGATGTGGATGTTGTTGCGGGTGCCGAAAATGAACGGTGCCATTTTCGGATTCCAGCGGTGAGACTGGTGACCAAAGTGCACGCCAGCTTCGAGCAGCTGACGCATGGTGAAATCAGGTAGCGCCATCGTTCTAATTCTCCGGTTGGTTCCTCCGGAAACGTGTGAGCAAAACGGAGCGTTCTCGCCCCGGTTGCCACCGGACGGCCTTGTGAGCCATGTTTCCGTGTGAGATGGCGCGCTATATAGCGCCATTTCGGCCAGAAGCAAGGAAATAAGGGCCTTTCGGGGGGCGGTTTTCGCCCGCGAGAGGCCCCTTTTTTTAGAGAGATCGGGCCGTGCCTTAGCACTTCGGCTGGTTCGGCGGGCACTTCTTTGCCGCCGGCGGCGGAGCCGCGGGGTGTGGCGGAGGCGCTGCCGGGCGCGGCGGCGGCGGAGGCGCGACGGCCATCCGGGGCGGCGGCGGTGGCGGTGCCGCCGGCCGAGCCACCGGCGGCGGCGGCGCGGGCCGTGCCATCGGCGGCGGCGCTGGCCTTGTGACCGGCGGCGGCGGCGCCGGCCGCGCAGCCGCCACGGGCGGAGCCACCCGTGCCGGTGGAGGCGATGCGACATGCGGCGGAGGCGGCGGTGCCGGGCGCGCGACGGCGGCCGGCGGCGGAGGCGTCGGTCGTGCCACGGCTTGCGGCCGCGGTGGCGGTGCGGACGGCCGGGCAGCCTGCGCCGGCGCAGCCGACGGATGATTCGGCGGCTTGATCGGCTCGCGCGCGGCCGAGGGTGGCGGCGTGACCGGTCTGCCGGCGGTGGTCGGAGGCGTGCCGTGCCCACCCGCCGCTGGCGGCGGCAAGCTGGCCGGCTCGCGGGTCGCGGATTTGGCGTGATCCGCAGGGCCGGCCCCGGGTGGGGTCTGCGCCACCGGCGGCTTCGGCGGTTGGCCGGGTCCGGCGGCCGGGCTCGTCGCGGTGGGCGCAGCCGTCCCTGGCGCGGCAGCCGTTGGGGCGCCGGAATGAGCCGGCGGTGCTGTGCCGGGGACAGCAGTCGTCGGCGCCCCCGGATGGGTCGGCGACGGCGCACCGGGTGCAGTCGCCGTCGGCGGCACGGGCCTTCCGCCCGGCAGAGGCCCTGCCCCCGCGGGCGGCGCCGGCGGGCCGCCGTGAGCGCCGGGGACCGGCAGCGTGTTGGCCTGCGGCAGCCTGGTCGGTGGCGCAGCGGTTGGCGCAACAGTCGGAGCGACATTCGCCGGCGTCGCGGCAGGCGCTCCAGGTCTAGCCGTAGGTCTAGCCGTCGGCTGGATGGTCGCACTCGGCGGCATCGGCGCCTTGCCCTGCTGGATCAGGGCAGCGCGCTGGACGACGGCCTGTGGCACCGCTGGACCTGCCGGATTGGCGCGTCCGGCAACGGCTGGCGCCAGATTGCCCAGCGCGGGCGCCGCGCCCGTCGGCGCGGCCGGCGGACGGTTGATCACGGTATTGATGACCGTGGTGTTGTGGATGTTCTGGTAGATGATGTTGTTCGGCGGCGGCGCGACATAGACCGGCGGCTGGACGAACGCCGGGATCGGCACGAACACCGGCTGGGGCAGCACGAACAGGCCGACCACGGGCAGCGGCGGCGGCAGCACGACGAAATCCGGCGGCGGCGGCGGCAGATAGTAGACCGGGGGCGGCGGTGGCGGCGCGAAGCCAAAATCGGGGTCGCTGAAATACAGCACGGGGCGATCGACATAGACCACCTCCTCCGGCGGCGGTGGCGGCACGTCGTAATCGATCATCGCAAAGCTCGGCGGCGGCTCGGCCGGCGCGGTGAGGATCGCAAGGCGCCGGCGCGCATCCGCCGCATGCGGTCCGCGCGGATAGCGGCGCAGATACGACCAGTACGCTTCGGGCGTGTCGGTTCGGTAGGTCCGCCGCCAGGTGATGGCTTCGCGGCGCGCCGCGACGATCGCCATCACGCGCTTTGCGAGCGGATCGTTCGGATAGGCCGCGAGAAATTCCTCATAGGCCGGCAGCGTGTCGCGCTCGAGCGCCGCGGCATAGGCATCCTGCACGCCGAGATCGCGGATCGGCTTGCTGCGGATCGCGGCAACCTGGTCGGGCGCGGCCTCCGGCGGTGGCGCGTCCGGCCCACGCTCGAAGAACGAAAATGGGGCGGTAATCTTTTGCTCGTTCCAGGGCACCTGCGCGCCCTTGCTGGCCTCGTTGACGCGCAGGCGGACGCGATCGAACACCTCGGGCAGCGGCAGGCCGCCGGTGCGGATCATCTCGGCCAGCGACTGCGCATAGATGCCGTAGGGGCCCGGCTCCTCCGGCGCCACCGTGCCGGGCGCCGCATTGAAGGCGATCAGCATGTTCGGCTCGGGCTCAACCAGCGCGAGGCCACTCGCGATCGGCTGGCCACCTTCGATGAAGGGCTGCGCGCGGGCCGCATCGAGCACGACGATGTTGGCCTTGAGCGGAATGGCGGCGAGCTGGCGGACATAGTCGCTGACGCGCAAGGCCTCGGTCGGAATGTCGGTGTCGCGGGTGATGTTGGAATCGACCGGGATGAAATAATTCTCGCCGGCAAGCTGCACGCCATAGCCGGCGAGATAAATCATCGCGACGGTGCCGGGGCCTGAGGCCTGCGCCTTCTGGATGAAATCGCGAAAACTCTTGCGCAGCGTGTCGCCGTCGAGATCGCGCGCACCGACGACGTCGAAGCCCGCCGCTTGCAGCGTTTGCGCGATCAGGCCGGCATCGTTCGCGGTGGTCGCCAGCGGCGATTTGGCATAGGCGCCGTTGCCGACCACGAGCGCGATGCGCTTCTCCTGCTGCTGGGCGCGCACGGGTCCCGGCGCGCCGGCGGCAAGGGCCACGATCGGCAGGAGAAGGCAAATGAAGACTTTGAGCGTCCCACGCATGGCTTGCTTGCCCGCTATTGTTGTTGAGGTGCCACCACGCATGAAGCGCGCAGCCGGCTGAACGGCGGTTGAACGAAAAGCTCGGATTGAGGCGATGGCATGGCCACGCCGCTGCTGCCGTCAGCTCCAGATCACCCTCAAGTCAGCCTCAAGTCAGCTCGAAACGGCGCAAGGCTCCTTCAAGTCGCTACCCTGTGCGATCGGATCGTCGTGCAGCGCACCTCACTCCACAGCTTGCAGCTCGGCGAGCTTCGTCCGCGCGGTCGCCTCGTCCAGCGCAACGAGTTCGGCCGGCCCGGGATTGGCGTCTCCCGCCGTCGCCACGGAAACGACGGCAAGCCCGGCCAAGCCGCCGACGATCGCACCGCCGGTCGCGGCATCGTGCCTGGGGCTGCTCTTGATGAGGTAAAAGTGCGTCCGGCCGGCCTCCATCACGATCTCGCGCTTGGTGTCGCCCGGAAACATCAGCTCCGTCACCAGCAATTCGTGGCGACCCGCCGGCCGATCGGCATAGGCGTATTTCCCAGCCACGACTTTGCCGAGCGGCGCACCGTCGAGCCTCACCTCACAGGCGCAGATCGCCATGCTGAGGCCATTCCTCTTGTCCTGGAGCAGGACGACGCGCGAGTGCCCGGCGCGCGGAGGCCCGACCTTTTTCGACACAGAGGCAAAGTCGGTTCCGACCTGATCGCTGACACAGCTCACCAGCATCGCACCGACGGCCAACAACAACGCGCCCCGTCGCAGCATCGCACACCCCAGCCCATTCCCCGGGGGCATGCTAGCTGGAATCAGCGACAGGTTGCAACCACATCCCACGACCACTGTGTGGATCGCGCAGACCGGGTCTTAGAGCTGCTGCACGTCGACCACGCCTGCGACCGCCTTGATCGCGCCGGCAATCTGCGGCGAGACCTTGAAGCGGCCGGGCAGCTTCATCTCCACCTCGGTCTCGAGATCGAGCATCATCACCAGCGAGACCTCGCCGTCGCCGTTGGAGCGCGGCGCGATGCCGGGACTGCCGATCTTCGGCGCGGCACCGTTCGCTGGCGCCATCTCGGGTCCGGCGAGACGCTTGGCGATCGATTCCAGCGGCTTGGTGTCGCGCAGGAAGATGCGCAAGCCCTTTTGCGTCTTGGCCGCGGCGTCATCCAGCGGCTCGGCATGCAGCACGCGGGCGCGGACGTCCTCGCCCTGGAGCTCGGCGCCGAGCTGGAGCAGCACGGCGGCGCCCGGCTCCAGCACGTCGCGATATTGCGCGAGGCCTTCGGAGAACAGCACCGCCTCGAAATGGCCGGTCGGATCGGACAGGCCCATGATGCCCATCTTGTTGCCGGTCTTGGTACGCCGCTCCATGCGCGAGACCACGGTGGCCGCGACCTTGCCGGCAGTGGCGCCGGTCTTCACCGCGCGCGAGAACTCGGCCCAGCTCTGCACCCGCAGACGCTTCAGCACGGTGGCGTAATCGTCGAGCGGATGTCCCGACAGGAAGAAGCCGATCGCGTCGTATTCGCGGCGCAGCCGCTCGGCCGGCAGCCACGGCTCGACCTGCGGCAGCATGATGCTGGGCGCATCCGCCGAACCGCCGAACATGTCGTTCTGGCCGATGGTGGCGGCCTCGTGCGCGCGCTGGCAGGCGGCCAGAATCGAGTCCGCGCCGGCGAAGACGCGCGCCCGGTTCGGCTCCAGCGTGTCGAAGGCGCCGGCGGCGGCAAGGCTCTCGATGATGCGCTTGTTGATCGCGCGCGGATTGACCCGCGCGGCGAAGTCGGCGAGCGAGGTGAAGAGACCGTTCTTCGTGCGCTCCTCGATGATCTGGTCGATCGCCTGGATGCCGACGCCCTTCAGCGCGGCAAGCGCGTAGTAGATCGTCTTCTCGCCGACCTCGAAGGTCGCGCCCGAGCGATTGATGTTCGGCGGCTCGACCTTGATGCCGAGGCGCTGCGCCTCGGAGCGGAATTCGGAAAGCTTATCGGTGTTGTTGAGATCGAGCGTCATCGACGCCGCGATGAACTCCACCGGATAATGCGCCTTCATGTAGGCGGTGTGGTAGGACACCAGCGCATAGGCCGCCGCGTGGCTCTTGTTGAAGCCGTAATCGGCGAACTTCGCCAGCAGCTCGAAGATGGTCTCGGCCTGCCCTTTCGGCACGCCGTTCTTCACCGCGCCCGCGACGAAGATGTCGCGCTGCTTGTCCATCTCGGCGCGGATCTTCTTGCCCATGGCGCGGCGCAACAGGTCGGCGTCGCCAAGCGAATAGCCCGACATCACCTGCGCGATCTGCATCACCTGTTCCTGGTAGATGATGACGCCGAAGGTCTCTTTCAGGATCGGCTCCAGCACGGGGTGCAGATATTCAGGCTCCTCGTCGCCGTGCTTGCGCGCGCAATAGGTCGGAATGTTCGCCATCGGACCCGGGCGATAGAGCGCCACCAGCGCGATGATGTCCTCGAAACGGTCGGGACGCATGTCGATCAGCGCGCGCCGCATGCCCTGGCTTTCAACCTGGAACACACCGACCACGTCGCCGCGCGCCAGCATCTGGTAGCTCTCGGCATCGTCGATCGGCAGCGTCGCGAGATCGACGTGGATGTTGCGCGGCTTGAGCAGCTTGCAAGCAACGTCGAGCACGGTCAGCGTCTTCAGGCCGAGGAAGTCGAACTTCACGAGGCCCGCCGGCTCGACCCATTTCATGTTGAACTGGGTCACCGGCATGTCGGATTTGGGATCGCGGTAGAGCGGCACGAGTTCGCTCAAGGGGCGATCGCCGATCACGATGCCGGCCGCATGGGTCGAGGCGTGGCGGGTGAGGCCTTCGAGGCGCTGGGCGATGTCGAAGGCGCGCGCCACCACCGGGTCTTCGTCGCGGAACGCCTGGAGCTTCGGCTCGCTCTCGATCGCAGCCGCCAACGTCACCGGCGCAGCCGGATTCTGCGGCACCAGTTTTGTGAGTTTGTCGACCTGGCCGTAGGGCATCTGCAGCACGCGGCCGACGTCGCGCAGCACGCCGCGCGCCTGCAGCGTACCGAAGGTGATGATCTGCGCGACCTGGTCGCGGCCGTAGCGCTGCTGCACGTACTGGATCACCTCGCCGCGGCGATCCTGGCAGAAGTCGATGTCGAAGTCCGGCATCGAGACGCGCTCGGGATTGAGGAAGCGCTCGAACAGCAGGCCGAACTTGATCGGATCGAGGTCGGTGATGGTCAGCGCCCACGCGACCAACGATCCTGCGCCGGAGCCGCGGCCCGGCCCGACCGGAATGCCTTGCGACTTCGCCCATTTGATGAAGTCCGACACGATCAGGAAGTAGCCCGCGTATTTCATGCGCATGATGACGTCGAGCTCGAAGGCAAGCCGTTTGGCGTATGTCTCCTCCGTCGTGCCCTGCGACAGGCCGTGGACGCGCAGGCGGTTGGCGAGCCCCTCCTCCGCCTGGCGCTTCAATTCGGCGGCCTCGACCGCGGCCGCATCCGAGCTCGATGCGGCGCCGACGGTGAAGAACGGCAGGATCGGCTTGCGCGTCATCGGTCGGAACGAGCAGCGCTCGGCGATCTCCACCGTCGTGGCCAGCGCCTCCGGAATGTCGGCGAACAGCACCGCCATCTCGGCGCGGGTCTTGAAGCGGTGATCAGGCGTGAGCTGCTCGCGCTCGGTCTCGGCGATCAGCCGCCCGCCGGCGATGCACAAGAGCGCGTCGTGCGCCTCGTAATCGTCGGTCGCGGCGAAATATGGCTCGTTGGTCGCGACCAGCGGCAGGCCCTTGGCATAGGCGATGTCGATCAGGCCGCTCTCGATGCGGCGTTCCTTGTCGGTGTTGTGGCGTTGCAATTCGATGTAGAGGCGGTCGCCGAACAGGCTGGCGAGACGCTCGCACCGCAACGCCGCAATTTCGGCCTGCCCGGTGGCAAGCGCCAGCGAGATCGGTCCGTCCGGACCGCCGGTGAGCGCGATCAGGCCCTCGGTCTCGCCTTCGAGCCAGTCGAACTTGATGTGGGAGGCATGGGTATCCGGCGTCTCCAGGAACGCCCGCGAATTCAGCCGCATCAGGCTGCGATAGCCGCGCTCCTGCGCCGCCAGCAGCACCACGCGCGACGGCCCCAGCGCGTTGCGCGCGTTCGGATCCTGGTCGCCGAAGTCGATCGCCAGTTCGCAGCCGACGATCGGCTGGATGCCGGAACCCGCCATCTTGTCGGAGAATTCCAGCGCACCGAACATGTTGTCGGTGTCGGTCAGCGCTAGGGCCGGCTGGTGGTCCTTCTTGGCGAGCTCGGCAAGCTTGGCGATCTTGATCGAGCCCTTGAGCAGCGAATAGGCCGAGTGAACGTGAAGGTGGACAAATCCGGCGCTCGGCATGGTCGCGTAACGGCCTCTTGCAGATGAAGTGGAGCGGTCGCCAGCTCCTCAAGGCATTATGCACTCGCCCGGCCGACTCGCCTCCCGATGGTGGGGTGTGGCGCCGCGAGAGTCCACGCCGGAGCGGCCAATCCGCCGCGTCGTCCCGCTTTTCCCCAACCGCGCCTCCTCAGAGTTGCGGAATCACCTGGGCCCAGATCGCGATCATCCCGACGAACAGCGTGATTGACGCCAGTGCAGCCGCTTCTTCCACGAAAACCCTGAACATGTCTCGCTCCTTTGCCTAGAACGTATGAAGAACATTGTTCTCATTTCGTTCTCAGGAGTCAAGCCGTCTGAGCCATTCCGCAAGGGCATGGTTAACTTCTTGAACTCGAACAATAAAAAAGCCCCGGCGCAAGGCCGGGGCTTTCGACGACGCTCGAATTGAGCGATCAGTCTCAGTAGCGCGCGATAGGCATGCCGCCGAACTTGTAGTTCAGGCGGACGAGGCCCATGTCGACGTCCTGACGGATGCGCTCCGTGCCAGCGAAGCCGGCGAACGTCACGTCCTTGTCGGCCAGGAAGATGTGGTTGTACTCGACGCCAACCGACCAGTTCGGCGCGAAGCCGTACTCGAGGCCGGCACCAACAGTACCACCCCAGCGGGTGTCGCTGGTCGACGCGAGCAGCCCGCCGCCGAGGTCGGAGATCTCGTACTTGTCGCTGACCACAGCCGCACCGCCCTTGACGTAGAGCAGGACGTTATTCCAGGCATAACCGACCTGGCCCGTGATCAGGCCGAACGCATCGATCTTGGTGCGGTTGCGGGTGGCGAACAGCGCGCTGACATTGTCGCCGGAGAAGTCGGCCCAGTTGCCCTGGCCTTCCACGCCGAACACGAACTGGCCGGACTGCCAGCGATAGCCGATCTGACCACCGACCGTGCCGCCGGTCGCATCGTGCGAACCTTCGCGGCCGACGCCAACGAAATCCCAGGTCGTGCGAGCCGAACCGCCGCCGCCGTTGATGCCGATGTAGAAGCCGCTCCAGTCGTAGACCGCAGCGATCGCCGCCGGCGGAGCCTTGGTGTAGGGCCGCGCCGCGAGGTCAGCAGCCACCGCCGGCGCAGCCGCGCTGAGCGCGATCAGGCTGACAGCGGCAAGCAACAAATTCTTCTTCATTTGATTCCCGTTCCAGTTTCTTCAGTAGGCCCCCGGGCCGTGGGTCGTCATATCAGCGATCGACGGAATTGCTGTAACTTCGACGCAACAGTTAGAGCCAAAGGGCCGCGCTTCATTAATGAACGTTTAGCAGAGCGCGTGGGAAACCCTTTGAAACAAGTGTTTTCTGTAGTTCCAATGTCGACAACACGACATAAACTGCATGCGCGCGTAACAACGTCGCGCGCACATTCGCGTGATTGGAGAATCCAGATGCGAGCCCGAGTTACTCTCCCCATTGTCGCCACATTTTCGCTCGCTCTCGCCACATTTGCACTCGCGCTCAACGCAAGCACGCCGGCGCGCGCCTTCGGCAAGAATCATCCATTCTGTCTCACCGGCGATGAATGGCCGGGGCTGAGCAATTGCAGGTTCGATAGCTACGCGCAGTGTCAGGCGAGCGCATCGGGTCGCGCGCTGACCTGCATCGCCAATCCGTTCTTCGCAGGCCAGACCGATGATCCCTACGCGTATCAAAATCGTCCGCGCGCGCAGACGCCAGGCTATTCATCAGGCTATTTCCTGTCGCGCTGAGATGCGCCGCGCGTGGCCTACGCTGATCGCAGCCGGCATGCTCCTTGCGAGCGCGCGTGCGCACGCGCAAACCTATGATCCGCGCTATCCAGTCTGCATGCAGATCTACGGTCCAGTCGGCTATTTCGACTGCCGCTATGGCTCGCTTGAGCAGTGCAGATATCTCGCCGTCGGGCGTTCGGCGAGCTGCATCGTGAACCCGTATTTCCCATCAAGGACACCGACGCCCCCTCGCCGATCGAGCCCTGCCGCCGCTGGCGTCGGATAATCCCAACGATCCTATGGCCTCGTATCTCTCAGCTTTGCCAGGGCGTGTTGCGGATGCGCGTGCACGCGTTTGGCTTGCGGAAGCTGGGGTCGTAATCTTCGATGTAGTCGAAATTGACCGTCCCGAAGGTCGTCTGCGGCTTCTTCAGGGCTGAGCAGGTCTGCACCTTCAGGAACTCGTTCTTGAAGTCACCACGCGGAAACGCAGTGATCACCTGGTCGCGCTGCTCCGGTGTGTAGTCGTCATATCCAACGCCGACGACGTCCACCAGAACGCCTGCGTTGGTGAGAGCGATCTCCGGCCTCATATATTGCGGAATGCCGGGGGTGGTGTGCAGCGCGATCGCTTCCCACACCAGATCGGCCTGCCGCTCGGCAATGCCGCGCGCCTGCAGAAAGTCGCGCGCGGCGTCTGCGCCGTCGACCTCAAATCGCTTGGTCTCGGTGTGGTAGTGATCGACGAGGCCGAGGTCGTGAAACAGCGCTGCGACATAGAGCAGCTCGGAATCGAACTTCAGCTTCTGACGCAGCCCTTTGATCGCGCCGAACACATAGACGCGAACCGAATGGTTGAACAACATCTCGTCTTCGTAACTGCGCACCAGCTCGGTGGCTTCGCGCGCCAGTTGGCTGTCGGGAATTTTGACGCCGGAGATCACGCTCGTCATTTTCAGGCTCCTGGTTTCTGTTTCGGCTGATGCCCTTCGGGTCAGGCTGCATTCTCGAGCGCAGCCTGTGGCGTCTTTCGGAAGCTGATCGACATGCGATTGTACGCATTCATCAGGCTGATCGCGATCGTGAGATCGACCAGCTCGCGCTCGCTGAAGACCTTGCGGGCGGCTTGATAGGCTTCATCCGGAACGTTGGTCTCGGCGACGCGGGTCACCGTCTCGGCCCAGGCGAGGGCCGCGCGCTCGCGTTCGTCGAAGAGATTCCCGGCCTCGGTCCATGCCTGCAGCAACGCGAGCTTTTCGATCTTCACGCCGCTCTTGAGCAGGTCGCGGGTGTGCATGTCCAAGCAATAGGCGCAGTTGTTGATCTGCGAAACGCGGAGATAGACGAGGGTGACTAGTGTCGCAGGCAGTCCGCTCTGCATGACGTAGCCGTAGACGCCGCCCAGTGCCTTCGCGCCTGCCGGCGCGATGTGGTTGTAGTTGAGACGTTCACTCATCTGCTTTCTCCTTGATGGATCAGGGGATGAAATGCTCCCTTCGCCCCTTAGGTGCCCCTGCACTAGTCCACAAAAAAGTACCAAAAACCTACAAAACTCGTGTACCAAGGTGCATGACCAAATCGCTGCGGCTGGAGCTCGATCGATCCGCGAAGACGCCACTGGCGGAGCAGATCCACAGGGGGATCAGAGCTGCCATCGAGAGCGGTGTGCTCGCCCCGGGCGCTCGCCTGCCCTCATGGCAGGATTTGGCGGCCCAGCTCGGCGTCGCGCGCGGCACCGTGCGTTCGGCGTATGAAAAGCTCTCATCCGCCCAACTGATCGTTGCAGCCCGCGCTACAGGCACGCATGTCGTGGACCGGCCGTCCTTCCCCGTTCGGCGGGACAAAGCCCCCGCCCCCGGCTCATTCATGGAGATGTACCAGGAACTCACCGCAGGGCCGGCGATCTTCCAGATGGGCGTGCCTGCGCAGGAGACCCTTCCTGCCATGCTGCTGGCGAGGATGCGCGCGCAGGCGGTTCGCGTTGAGGTGAGCGCGCCGGCGATTTACCGTGACCCGCGCGGCGAGTTGGAGTTGCGGCGCGAGATCGCGGCCTACCTTGCGCTGGCGCGCGGGATCGAATGCGCGCCGTCCCAGATCATCATCACCAGCGGCTTTAGCGGCGGGCTTGGTCTGGCGCTCCGTGTCCTTGGTCTCGAGCAGAAGAAAGTCTGGGTGGAGAATCCCGGCTTTCCCTTTACGCGGCGCGGCCTCGAGCTTGCGAGATTGTCGATCGCGCCGATCCCGGTTGACGCTGACGGCATCGATGTCGATTACGCCCTGAAACATGCGCCTGATGCGGCACTGGTTGTGGTGACACCAGGGCAGCAGGCGCCGCTCGGATTCACGCTGTCGCTGGCAAGACGCTCACGCCTGCTCGACTGGGCGACCCAAAACAAGGCGTGGGTGATCGAAGACGATTATCTGAGCGAGCTTCAGCTCAAGGGCCGGGCCACGCCGGCGCTCGCCTCCCTCGATCGCGCCGGCCGCGTCATTCACATCGGCTCCTTCAGCAAGACCATAACCCCTGCCTTGCGGCTCGGCTTTGTGGTTGCACCGGCCGCACTGGCGTCGCGGTTTGCCGAAACTGCGGCGTGCCTCGCGCCGGCGCCCGGGCCAGCGGTGCAGCTCGCGACCGCCGATTTCATGCGCGACGGCCATTATCTCCGGCATCTTCGGCGAACGAAGCGGGTCTATGCAGCGCAAGGCGATGCATTGCTGAAATACCTTCGCCCGCGCACTGCAAATGTTGCGATTGCCGGATTGGCGGCTGTCCTGCGGTTGCCGAAGGGAGCAGCCGATCTTGCCATCGCCAGGGAAGCAGCACCGCTTGGACTGGCGCCCACGCCGCTATCGCTCTGGTATGCGTCGAGGGCTTCGGCCCGCCCGGGACTGTTGCTGGGCGTCGCGACGTCTCCGCTAAAGAGGATCGAGGCGTCCTGTGATCGGCTGCTTCAGATCATCGACCGTATTACGTGACCAAGCTGACCTCGATCGCCCTAACCGGCCATGTCACGATCTTTATCGGCTTCTCATGGAGCGACAGGCCGACCCGTGACTGGCAAGGGTCGCGTGCGAAGAAAGGACCGGTCGTTGTCCCGTGACCAAGCTGCGCGGTGACTCTGCTTACAACGCGCTTGGATTGACCTACATGAAACCCGGATTGCGCGGGAGGTAGCTGCCCCAATCTCCGAACTGCCGGTTCGACATCAGCAGCATCGGGAACGTCAGGCGCATCCCGTGGTCGGTCGCCGCCTTGAGCGCTGGCTCGCTCGCGCCCGGCACGAAGGCCGAAATGGTCGGAACATCGCTCTGCGCCGCGAACGACAACGCAGCAGCAAGCGCCGAGCCCATGAGATCTGGCCGGCGGACTGCAAGCGGGCCAATGTGTCCATCCGAAATATAGACATACCCGACGCACTCGCTGCCGGCGTGGATGGTGAACCCGCTCGTCTGGCTGTCGCCCAGGAGATACCGATGATGCTTCTCCCTGGAAACACCGAGTGCACCGACATCAATGGGCGCCAGCTCATCCAACCCGGCCGTCTTGGCCGTGAGAGATTCAAGACGAAGCCGCGGCTCGGCCAACCGCGACGCCAGCCGGTCACGAGGCACGCTGACCATGTAGATCGGAGAGCGCGGGAATAGCCCGTGGCGGATGTAGAGGCCTTGAGACACGTTGTTGAACGTGAAGGTGATCAGCGCTTTGACGGATGCTCCGCGCTTCTCTGCGTGAGCAAACATCTTGCTGATGAGTTGATTGCCAATGCCGTCGCTCTGGCGATCCGGGGTCACGAACAGCTGCGCCAGAAACCAAAGCTCGCCACAAACCCAACTCCACGCGAAGCCGACGAGTTCTCCGTCGTCATCGGCGACCCATAGACCTTCGGGATCGTCCGTGAGCGAGAAGGCCTGAAAATTCTGCGGGCGGGAGGATGCCATTTTTCCAAAGCCCCGCCTCTCAGTGAGTTCGTTGATGCTGGCGACCACGATCTCGTCGGCTCTCGCCAAGTCGTCCATGCGAGCCGGTCGGCACACGACAGCCATTCTCGAATCCTCCCCGGGATCAGCACGCCCGGCCAACCGTCGAACCGGGCCGGAGCGTAGCGCTTTCGACTAACAGCCTGAACAGGATGAGAGCGACGAAATCCTCAGCCGGCAATCAGGCGAGCGGCCGGATGTTCTGGTTCATGCGGAAGAAGTTCGTCGGGTCGTATTTCGCCTTGATCCGCTGCAGGCGCCGGTAGTTCGGTCCATAGGCAGCAGCGACGGGATCGCCTGTCTCGTCATCATCGAGATAATTGACATAGCGGCCGGAGGCAAAGAAGGGCCGCATCCTCTCATGGGTTTCGCGCGCCCAGGAGATGCAGCGGCTCGTATCGCTAGCCTGCGTCCACTGCGCGAGGATCAAGAAATTGTAGCCCTCCTGCCGATGCGGAAATGCCGTGTCCCCGGCATCGATACGGGCCGCCGCACCGTGGATGTGCTCAAGAAGCAGCTGCCCCATGGGAGTCGGACAGCGCGCGAAACATTCGATCATGGTCGCAATCGCACCATCACTCAGCTCCCTCAGGAAGTTCGATTTCCAATAGTTGAAAGCGCCTTTCGGATAGTTGGCGTCGAGCATGCGGTTGAGCTCGCAATAGGGCATCGGCCCGACTGCATCCAGGATCGGAGCCCCGAACTGTTTCAGCGGCCGCATCGCTCGTTCGGCCTCCGCCACCGGACCGCAGTGGCTGGTGACCAGGACCGCGACCTCCGTGCCGGACCCATCGGGCGCATGGGTCAGGGATGCGAACAACATGTGCTCGTCCGCGAGCGATCGCGTGCTGGCCCGGAAGAATTCGAGCACGTCGCGGGAGCGCTCGATGGGGTGGATGATCGGTCCGCCGGTTATGATCGGCCCGACCGTATGAAGATCATATTCGAGACTGGTGGCGATCCCGAAGTTTCCGCCGCCACCGCGGACGGCCCAGAACAGATCGGGCTCCTCTTGCTTGCTGACCCGCAAAACCTTGCCGTCGGCGGTAACGAGTTCGACGGCCCGCAAATTGTCCAGTGCTAGGCCGTACTTGCCCATCAGCCAGCCCAGTCCTCCGCCGAGCGTCAGCCCGGCGATCCCGGTGGTCGAGATCACGCCGCCGGTGACCGCAAGACCGTGAAGTTGTGTTTCGCGATTAAGCTCGCCCCAGATGACCCCGCCCTGCGCCCACGCCGTCTTGCCGACAGGGTCGACCCGGATGCCCTTCATGGGCGAGAGGTCGATCATGATACCGCCGTCGATGGTCGCACGACCTGCCACATTATGGCCGCCGCCGCGAACCGCGACCTCGAGGCCGAGCTTGGTCGCAAGAGCCACGGCATCCACGACATCGGACACACTGCGGCACCTGGCAATCAATGCCGGCCGTTTGTCGACCAGCCCGTTGTGGACCTTTCGCGCCTCCTCGTAGCCCTCGTCCCCCGGCTTGAGGAGTTGTCCTCCGAACGAGGCGTTGAGATCGGCGGCAGCGCTGGCGACAGATGCGATGGACGACATGACATGGTCTCCTCAGCTTGACCCGCCATATCCTCGATCGTGGCCTGTCTTGGAGCAAATCCGAAGATTTCAGGTGACGATGAATTGATTTCACCTAGACTGGCGGCATGTACAAGCTGCCGCCCCTGATCGAGCTGCGTGCTTTCGAAGCTGCCGCCCGCCATCTGAGCTTCAAGAAGGCGGCGGCAGAACTCGGCGTCACGCCAACGGCGATCAGCCATCAGATCGGGTTGCTCGAGCAGTATTGTGGTCGCGCTCTGTTCCGCCGCAGACCACGGCCTCTCTCGTTGACCGATGCCGGAGCGCGGCTTTTCCCCGCCATTCGTGGCGGCCTTGAGGTGTTTGCCGCTGCCATTGCGGCCGTCAGGCACGAAGGCGACCAACAGCCTCTCCGGGTGACGACAACCAATGCTTTTGCCAGCCGCTGGCTCGTGCCCCGCCTGCCCCTGTGGCGGAAGCTGCATCCCGATGTGCCACTGGAAGTTATCGGCACTGACTCGGTGCTCGACTTGCAGGCCGGAGATGGCGATGTCGCCATTCGCTATGCGACTAGCCGGGCACGGCCGACAGACGGAATCGTCGATGATCTCTTCAGCGATACATTCTGGCCGGTTTGCAGTCCGCGTTTGCTTGCAACGGGGCGCCTGAAGAGACCAGTCGACCTCGCAAACCACGTTCTGATTCACTCCTATTGGTCGCCGGCCGATCGTGAGCCGCCGACATGGCAGAGATGGCTCGCCGCGGCTCAGCGCAGGTGGCGCGAGGTGCCCCAGTTCAAGGACATGCAGCACCTGAGTTTCCGGGAGGAACTGCACGCCATCGAGGCGGTGATCGCCGGGCAAGGAGTCGGGGTTTTCAGTGATGTGCTCGTGGCACACGACCTCGCAGCTGGTACGCTCGTGAAGGCGTTCAAGTTGAGCTTGCCTGGCTACGGCTTCCATGTGGTCAGTAAGCCAGGCCATCCGCGCGCGCGAACCATCCGGGCCTTCTCGGAATGGTTACGGTCAAGTCCTTGATCCGCTTCTCCGTGTCCTTCGAGATGTCCACTCCCCGTTACAGCGGTTCAGTCCAAATTGACCAGCAAGGTCTCCGGCCATTCGAAAGGAGACGTGCTGGCCTCGGTGTCTCCGTGTCCTACACCGGTGTATAAATCACGAGCTTCAGCGCGGGATCGTCGTTGGCCTGAAAACTCGTGTGCTCGAACCGGAGCACGCCCTTGGTCGGATGGTTCATGGTCTTCAGGCCCGAGGCGGTGCTGCGGA
Organism: Bradyrhizobium zhanjiangense; assembly: GCF_004114935.1. Classification (NCBI taxonomy): domain Bacteria; kingdom Pseudomonadati; phylum Pseudomonadota; class Alphaproteobacteria; order Hyphomicrobiales; family Nitrobacteraceae; genus Bradyrhizobium; species Bradyrhizobium zhanjiangense. The sequence goes on along the minus strand of NZ_CP022221.1, from coordinate 4,643,896 downwards.
TCTCGTGCGCCTCCCACCATTTGACGAATTCCGGACTGCCCTGGCGCAGTCGCGTGAGCAGCTCGGTGAAGGCGGGATCGCCGGCCCAGACGTCGTGGGTGGCGCGGAACATCGCGACCATGCTCTTGGCGACCTCGGTCCAGCCCGCGCCGTAGAATTTTCGCGTCTGCTTGTTCGTCAGCACCAGCAGCAGCGTATTGCGATCCTGCTCCGGCAGCTGTCCGAAGCCAAAGACCTCCTCGGCCGCCGCGTTCCAGGCCAGCACGTCCCAGCGCCGGCCGGTGATGTAGGCCGGTTGCGTCAGGCTCTCGATCATCCGCCGGATGGGCGGCGGCACGATCTCGGGCACGAAGGCGGCCCTCGCGCCGTCGCGCGCCAGCGCCTTCAGATGGGCGTGCTCGGTCTTGCTGAGCCGCAGCGCACGGGCCAGTGCGTCGACGGTGGTGACCGAGGGGCTGACGGTGCGGCCCTGTTCGAGGCGGATGTACCAGTCGACGCCGATACCAGCGAGCTGCGCGACCTCCTCACGTCGCAGCCCCGCGGTGCGCCGCCGGCGGCCCGCCGGAAGACCCACGGATTTCGGCGACAGCTTTTCGCGGCGAGACCTGAGGAAATCGCCGAATTCGACGCGGCGTGGGTCGGTCATTGCTGTCGCTCGCGCGATGGAGGGTCCTTAGAATACTAGGATAATACCAGGCCTTCATGTCCCCTCCAAGGCGGCGCATATGCGCTTCACCGACTTTGAGGTGAACATCATGAAAGCTGCCGTGCTCAAATCTTTCGGTTCGCCGCTGGTGATCGAGAATGCCCCCGAACCGGTGCTCGGCACCGGCGAGGTCATCGTCGACGTCGTCGCCACGCGCGTGCTGTCCTACATGAACGAGGTCTTCGACGGGACGCGCAATTATGCGCTCGACCTGCCGATCATCCCCGGACCCGGCGGCATCGGCAGGGTGCGCGCGATCGGCCCGGACGCAACCAAGCTTGCCATCGGCGACTGGGTGTTCTGCGACCCGACGGTGCGTTCGCGCGACGACGCCGTTGCGCCAGACATCGCCCTGCAAGGGCTCACCGCCGCCGGCCCCGGCGGCCTGCGCCTGCAAAAGCATTTTCGCCACGGCTCGTTTGCCGAGCAGATGCGCCTGCCGACCGAGAACGTCACACGCCTCGGCGCGATCGCGCCGGAGGAAGCGACGCAATGGTGCGCCCTTGGCACGCTCCTGGTGCCCTATGGCGGCTTCCTCGCCGCGAACCTGCGACCAGGCGAGACCGTCCTGGTGAGCGGGGCCACCGGCAATTTCGGCAGCGCCGCCGTCTCGGTCGCGCTGGCGATGGGCGCGGCCTGCGTGGTCGCCCCCGGCCGCAACGAGAAGATCCTGGCCGACCTCGTCCGCCGCTTCGGCGCTCGGGTCAAGCCGGTCAAGCTCACCGGCGTTGAGGACGACGACCGCGAGAGCATGAAGCGCGCCGCACCGGGCCCGATCGACTGCGTGTTCGACATCATGCCGCCCTCGGTCAGCACGAATGTGGTGCGCGCGGCGATCATGGCGGTGCGCGCTTACGGCCGTGTCGTGCTGATGGGCGGCGTCGGCATGGCGGGCGGCGCGGGGCTCGAGTTGCCGTACCCCTGGATCATGCGGAACTGCATCACCATCCACGGCGTCTGGATGTACCCGCCGGACGCCGCCAGCCGCCTGATCGCGCTGGTGCGCGCCGGGCTGCTCAGGCTCGACGAGTACGAGGTGACGGCGTTCGATCTCGACCACGCCAACGAGGCGGTGGCACACGCCGCGGCCAATAGCGGGCCGTTCAAATTGACCGTGATCCGGCCGTAACGGCGGCGCGCCGCTGCGATGCGCCGTCGCAGCCGATTTGCTGGATATATCAAATAGCTGGAATGCATGACCCCGATCGTGGCCGGCAGCAGCCGGCTACTGTGCATGGGGTTGTTTTCGCGTTTTTTTTAATCGAGCTCGACGACCTGGCCGTTCGACAGCGAGACTCGCCGGTCCATGCGGCTGGCGAGCTCCATGTTGTGGGTGGCGATCAGCATCGACACCTGGGTCGCCTTGACCAGCTGCATCAGGGCCTGAAAGACGTGGTCCGCGGTATGCGGATCGAGATTGCCGGTCGGCTCGTCCGCAAACAGCACGCGTGGCGCATTGGCGACCGCTCGCGCGATCGCGACGCGTTGCTGCTCGCCGCCGGACAGCTCGGCCGGGCGATGGGTGATGCGGTCGCCGAGGCCGAGATAGCCCAGGATATCCTTGGCGCGTTTGACGCTCTCGGACTTCTTCAGGCCGCGGATCATCTGTGGCAGCATGACGTTCTCCAGCGCCGAGAACTCCGGCAGCAGCCGGTGCGACTGGTAGACGAAGCCGATATCGGTGCGGCGCAGCTGCGTGCGCTCGATATCAGGCAGCTGCGAGGTCGGCGCGCCCGAGACATAGACCTCCCCGGAATCCGGCGCCTCGAGCAGCCCCGCGATGTGCAGCAGCGTCGACTTGCCCGAGCCCGACGGCGCCACCAGCGCGACCGACTGCCCGCGCCACAACGCCAGCTTGGCGCCGTCGAGGATCGTCAGCGGCACCTCGCCCTGCAAGTACTGCCGCTTTATCTCGTGGAGATAAATGACCGGTACATCTTCCGCCCCCTGCTGCTGCTCCATCAGCCCCTCACTCGTACCGGAGCGCTTCGACGGGATCGAGGCGCGCGGCGCGCCACGACGGGTACAGCGTCGCCAGGAACGACAGCGTCAGCGCCATGACGACGACCGCCGTGGTCTCGCCGATGTCGATCTCGGCGGGCAGCTTCGACAGGAAATAGAGTTCCGGCGAGAACAGCTCGGTGCTGGTGAGCCAGGACAGGAATTGCCTGATGGATTCGATGTTGAGGCAGATCACGAGACCGACGAAGAAGCCGACCAGCGTGCCGACCACGCCGATCGAGGCGCCCGTGATCAGGAAGATGCGCATGATCGAGCCCTGCGAGGCGCCCATGGTGCGCAGGATCGCGATGTCGCTGCCCTTGTCCTTCACCAGCATGATCAGGCCGGAGACGATGTTCAGGGCCGCGACCAGCACGATCATGGTCAGGATCAGGAACATCACATTGCGCTCGACCTGGAGCGCGTTGAAGAAGGTCGAGTTGCGCTGCCGCCAGTCGACCAGGAACACAGGGCGGCCCGCGGCCTCCGTCACTGCCTTGCGGAAGGCGTCGATCTTGTCGGGATTGGTGGTGAACACCTCGATCGAGGTGACGTCGTTGCTGCGGTTGAAATAGGCCTGTGCCTCCGCCAGCGGCATGAACACGAAGCCGAGATCGTATTCGGACATGCCGATCTCGAACACGGCCACGATCTTGTACGGCTTGATGCGCGGCGTCGTGCCCATCGGGGTGACCGCGCCCTTCGGCGCCACTAGCGTCACGCTGTCGCCGGCATGCAGCGACAGCTGGTCGGCGAGGCGGCGGCCGATCGCGACGCCCTGCCCCTCGTCAAAGCCTTCGAGCGAGCCCTGCTTGATGTTCTTGGCGATCGAGGTGAGGTTGTTGAGGTCGTCGGAGCGGATGCCGCGCACCAGGACGCCCGAAGCGTTCCATGGCGAAGACGCCAGCGCCTGACCATCCACCACGGGAGCAGCGAGCCGGATGCCCTCGACCTGGCTGAGGCGGTCCGCGACGTCCTTCCAGTCGGTCAGCGGCGATTCCAGCGGCTGGACCAGGATATGGCCGTTGAGACCCAAGATCTTGTCGAGCAGCTCCTTGCGGAAGCCGTTCATGACGGCCATGACGATGATCAGCGTCGCCACGCCCAACATGATGCCGAGAAAGGAGAACCCGGCGATGACCGAGATGAATCCCTCCTTGCGGCGCGCCCGCAAGTAGCGCCCCGACAGCATCCACTCGAATGGCGCAAAAGGCGCGGTCTGCACGGTTTCGGTCATGGTCTCATCCATCGCTCGATAATCCCATGATTCGGGGTCAATTGTGGCCGGATTGGCGGCCGCGATATCGCGCGATGAACAATATTCAGCCGACCAGCCGGGCGACTGCGTCCGCAGGCGACATGGTCTCGCGTGCGCCGTCGGCTCGCCGCTTGATCTCGATCTTGCCGTCGGCGAGCCCCTTCGGCCCGATCATGATCTGCCAGGGGATGCCGATCAGGTCGGCGGCGGCGAATTTGGCGCCGGCGCGCTGGTCGGTATCGTCATAAAGCACGTCGACGCCCTTGGCGGTGAGCTCCGCATAGAGCTTCTCGCAGGCCGCATCGACCGCGGCATCGCCCTGCTTCAGGTTGAGCACCACGGCGCGGAACGGGGCGACGGCTTCCGGCCATTTGATGCCGGCGTCGTCGTGACAGGCCTCGATGATGGCGCCAAGCAGGCGCGAGACGCCGACACCGTAGGAGCCGCCATGGATCGGCACGTCGACGCCGTCGGGGCCGGCCACCAGCGCCTTCATCGGCTCAGAGTATTTCGTACCGAAATAGAAGATCTGGCCGACCTCGATGCCGCGGGTGTTCACCCGCTTGTCCGCAGGCACCTCCTGCTCGAACCGCGCGGAATCGTGAACGTCCTCGGTCGCAGCGTATAGCGAGGTCCACTGCTTGATGATCGGTGTCAGGTCGCCCTCATAATCGACGTCCTCGCCCGGCACCGGCAGGTCCAGCACGTCGCGATTGATGAAGACGCCGGATTCGCCGGTCTCTGCCAGCACGATGAACTCGTGGCTGAGATCGCCGCCGATCGGGCCGGTCTCGGCGCGCATCGGAATCGCCTTCAGTCCCATCCGTGCGAAGGTGCGCAAATAGGCGACGAACATCTTGTTGTAGGCGACCCGCGCCGCCGCCTCGTTGAGGTCGAACGAATAGGCGTCCTTCATCAGGAACTCGCGGCCGCGCATCACGCCGAACCGCGGACGCTGTTCGTCGCGGAATTTCCATTGAATATGATAGAGATTGAGCGGCAGGTTCTTGTAGGACTTCACATAGGCGCGGAAGATCTCAGTGATCATTTCCTCGTTGGTCGGTCCGTACAGCAGTTCGCGCTTGTGGCGGTCGGCGATGCGCAGCATCTCCGGGCCATAGGCATCGTAGCGGCCGCTCTCGCGCCAGAGATCGGCGAGCTGCAAGGTCGGCATCAATACCTCGATCGCGCCGGAGCGGTCCTGCTCCTCGCGCACGATCTGCTCGATCTTCTTGAGCACGCGGAAGCCGAGCGGCAGCCAGGCATAGATGCCGGCGGCCTCCTGCCGGATCATGCCGGCACGCAGCATCAGCCGATGCGAGACGATCTCCGCCTCTTTCGGATTTTCCTTCAGGATGGGCAGAAAGAACCGCGACAACCGCATGGCAACACTCTAGGAATCAGTGACGGGTTGCAGTGAAACCGGATTGGGAGCGAAAACACAAGACCGAGAATGAGGAAAAGCCGCTAACGCGGCGGAATTCCTGTCATTTTTCCGTCGACTTCAGGTTTGACTTGAGCAGCAGCATGCCCTGCAAAGCCGGCGCTCCTAGGGCGACGCCACCTCCAGTTCATCCTCCAGCGTGATCCTCTCGAAGTCGGTCACCAGCGCGTCGATCCGCACGTGCCAGCGGCCGGCGAAGGGCAACTCGACCTTGCGGACATGCCAGTAGCCGTCCGGCCCCAACGAGGCATCCCGTTCCATCGGCTCGATGCCGCGCTCAGGCAGACTCAGCGTCAATGTCACCTCCTTGGCCGCGAGCGGCGTCCCCTCTCCGGTCATGAGCTGAAGCACGAAATCGTCGACGCCGGCCTTCCCAGGAGACACCAGCACCTGGAACATTGCCTTGTCGCTGTGAATATGGATCGCCAAGGGCGTCTCCGGAACGATGCTCCGCGGCGGCGGCGTGAAGCGCCAGCCGGCGACGACCGCGAAGATGATGAGTGCGATCGCGCATTCGAACAGGATCGAGCGCTTGAGGGACGCGGCCTCGTGATCCCTTGCCAGCGTCGGGGTCAGGTGAAAGCGGTTGAGCGCGGCGAGTGCGAGCAGCACGAGGACCAGCGCGAGCTTGATGGAAAGGATGAGGCCGTAGCGGGTCTCGACCAGCGCCGATGGCTTTTCGAGCTGGACGATGGCGAGCACAAGGCCGGTCAATGCCAGCGTGGCGACGACCGGCACGGCGGTGCGGGAGAAGCGGTTTACGACAGGCAAGGCCATGGCCACCGGCTTCGACACCAGCGCAACGAGGGGCGCCAGCGCCCCGATCCAGAACGCGACGCCAAGGCCATGGAGGAAAATCGCCGGCCGCGTCAACATTTCGGGCGGAGCCGTGGCGGCGTGCCCGGTCATGGCCAGCGACAGGCCGACGCCGATGAACGCGATGAACGCAAGACCGCGCGGGTACCACGCGCTGCGCAGCGCCACCAACGCAAGCAGCATCGCGGCGATGGCGATCAGCGATGCGGGACCCGCGCTCGTCGCGAACGCCACCATCCAGGGGGCCATGGTCGCAAGAGCCACTGGCGGCAAGCCGAGGAGATCGAGGCCCAACGCACCAAGGGACACCACCGCGCTCGGAAGGCCGACCGCGAGTGCCACACGCGGCACGGTCGTGCCCGTCATCGACCACGCGATCCAGCGCGCAAACCATACGCCGCCGACGCCGACAAACAGCCCGAGGTAAAGGCCGACCCGCGCCAGCCAGATGAGCGCGCTCAACCCGCCTTCTGTATTCGCGGGAGGCTTCGTCCCTGTCGGCACGCCGATCGAGAAGACCACCGATCCCGCGATGGGATGGCCGTCCTGCGAAATCACGCGATAGCTGACGACCGCCGTGCCCTGCGGCAGGTCCGGCGGCACCGCAACCGAAATCGTTTCGCCCGACGCGTTGATGCGCACACCGTCCCGCGCCCTGCCCGTGCCATCAATCAGCTGGACCGCGCCCGGTGTCACCGCCTCGTTGAAGCGCAGCACCACGGCCTTCGGCGCGCGCGCAAGCATGCTGCCGCTGGCCGGCTCGACCGCGACCAGCGCCGCATGCGCGGACGCGCCGGTCGCGAAGCCGACAACGATGAGTAGCGTCGCAAGCGCGGCGAGCAGGCGCATCACGGTTTCGGCAGTAGCTTCACCCCGGGCGCCGGCGACTTGCCCTCGTGTGAATGCCCTGCCCCCTCTGCCGGGATTTCGATCCAGCGGCTGACGCCGGTCTCGCATTCCTGGACGACGGGGAAGTACAGGGTCGTGTTTGGCTTTAGCGAGCCAGTCAGGACCGTGTGCATGACGAACTCGTCATAGTTCTTGTCCGGCAGCTTGCCGCCGGACCACATCACCTCCTTGACGCCGGAAGAGAGCTTGTTGCCGTGATAGTCGTATTCCCCGGCATATTTGCCCTCGACGACATCGACGTTCCAGCCCGCCTTCGGCATCGGCTTGACAGCGATCACCCCTTCAGGGATCTGCACGCGGATCTTCACCGTGGGCGAGCCCGCACAGCCGTGCGGTACGGTAAACACAGCCTTGTACGACGCGCCGACCGTGGCTTGCTTCGTCTCGAGCGACACGTGCGCCGCCGCCGGCGAGATGGCGAACGCAGCAATCAGGATCGGGCAGGATCGCTTCAACATATTCGGTCTCCCGGAGGCCAGATCAGCCTCATCACATCTTCATTCCCGAGTGATCCGGCATTTTCTTCATGTCCATATGGCCGGAGTGCCCGGCGCCGCCGGGCGCCGGCGCGCCAACAGCCTGGACGTCGAGAGAGACGGCGACTTTGCCGGCCTTCTCGAACTGAAGTGTCAGCGGCACCTTGTCGCCCTGCTTGAACGGGCCCTTCAGCTCCTGGAGCATCAAATGATTGCCGCCGGGCGCAAGCTTCACGGTCTTGCCGGGATCAATGACGAGCCCCTTGTCGAGCGGGCGCATCTTCATCACGCCATTGTCCATCGCCATCTCGTGAATCTCGGCCTTCCCCGCGATGTCGGCGGAAACGCTGACCAGCCTGTCCGCCGCCGACCCCTTGTTCTCGATGGTGAGATAGCCGCCCGCGACCTTGGCGCCGCCCGGCGTCGCCCGGCTCCAGGCCTGCGAGATGACGAGATCGCCGGCCTTGACGTCGTCGGCGCGCACGGGGGCGGCGAACATTGCGGCGGAAAGCGCTGCGAGCGCGAGGATGCGTGAGAGCTTGGTCATGTCCTTTGCCTTTCTTATCGTAAACATCACTCCACCCCTCAGAACGTGTACTTGCCGGCGACAATGAAGGTTCGCCCCGGGAACGGATGGAACAGGAAGTACTGCTCGTTGAAGAGATTATCGATGCCGAAGTCGAATGCGAAGTTCTTCGTCGCGTTATAGTGCACCTTCAAGTCCACAACGAAGAAGTTATCGAACGCGCCATAGACGTGGGAGACGCGATCCGTGTTGTCCAGCGTCGAGTACTGCTTGCCGCTGTAGCGTGCAGCAACCGTGTAGGCCCAGCTATCGTTCGGCCGGTAGGTCACGCCGAACTTAGCGCGCCAGTCGGGCACGTAAGGCACGCGCTTGCCGACCACAGTCGTGGGCAGATTCGTCAGAGGATCAATTCCGGCCCAGCCCGCGTCGGCCAGGATTCGCGAGTCGACATAAGTTACGCTGCCGAACAGCTGCAGACCACTGACGAGAACGTTGTCCTTGTCGGCGGACAACTCGATACCCTGCAACCTGATCGCATCGACATTGCTGATCACGGTCGTCGGCGTTTGCACCTTCGTGATCGGATTGGTGACGAGGTTGGTCTGGGAGATGATCGCATGATCGGTGTGCTCCCGGAACAGGGTCAAGCGGATGCGGCCGTCGCTCCATCTGCGCTCGATGTTCAGCTCACCTGTCAGATCCTGCTCGGGGAACAGGTTGGGATTGGCGATCGTCGCTACGCCGCCGACTGTCATGTTCTGATAGAGCTCCATGATGGTCGGATAGCGATAGGCCTGCCCGAAGTTTGCCGTGATATTCCAGTCCTTGTTCGGATCAAAGGACAGCGACGCCTTCGGTGAAAAATTCGTCGAGGCGAGTTGCGATTGTTGAACCGCAGCCATCGATGTAATCGCGCCGGCAGCGTTCGTCGCGGTGCTGATATTGAAACCATCCTGGGCGCGCCAGGTTTCGAACCGACCACCGAGCGTGAGCTTCAGATTGGGAAGGATCCTCCAGGCATCCTGAAGCCAAATCGCACCGGTCCGGGTCTCACCCTGCCCCTGCGAGTAGAGCGTGCCCGTCCCGGTGTCTCCCGTCGTATTCCAAACGGATGACGCATAAACGGGACTTTCCAGGCGATAACGATCACCATGCATGCCGAAACTGACCTCGTGCGGTCCGCCATAACCATACGGCCGCCAGATCCCCTGGGCATCGGCATTCTGCCAATTGGTGCCGTCCATCCTCGTGATCTTCCCGTTCTGGGAATAGCCGACGCCTGTGGGCGTGCTCGTGAACGGATTGAGCTGGATGTCCTGGAGATAGTTGTAGCTCGACGCCGAAAGGTCGAAATCGTAGGCGCCCTTGGTGTCGCTCTTGATCGCAACGGCGTTGCTGACATGGGTCTGGTCCCAGACATATTTGCCCGTGGCAAATCCGGACAGGCCCGCGAATGTGGGCGCACCCGTCGCTGCTGATTTCAAGTAGGTCTGGGGATCGGAGACCTGGTGGTTATTCCAGATCCCAAACGAATAGGTCGCCTGCACCTGCGCCGTCACGTCATAGGAAAGGCGGATGTTACCGGACGTCTGCTGCGAATGCGCGAGGATGCCCGTGCCCACCACGTTGGCCGCAACGCCCTGCTTGTTGAGCGCCGAAAACGCACCGGTCGTACCGGCCGGGATGCTGCCACTCGTCGTGTAGGTCAGGGGCTGCTGGTAGCTATCGAGATAGTTGGCGCTGACGAGCCAGGACAGCTTGCCGTCGCGATTGCCCGCAGCGGCGCTGGTCTGGCTGGTCACGTAGGTGTCCTTGGTGCCGTATTGATTCCAGGGCATCACGGACACGGTTTCCTTGGCGACTGCAAACGGCTTGTCCGGCATCTTTGACGAGATCAGCAGCACGCCGCCGATCGAGTTGCCGGGATAGGCGGCCGCGAACGGCCCGTTGAGATAGTCGACCCGACCGATCGCTTCCGGCGAGATCAGGTTCCACTTCGGCGAGGCATTCGTGTTGTTGTTGCCGATCAGCGCCGAGATCAGGAGATCGTCGTAGTAGATTAACGTCCGCGAGCTCGAATTGAGGCCCCAGCTTCGCGTCGCGAGCACGGCATTGTTGTCCCCGTCGTTGCGCTTCCGCACGAACAGGCTCGGCATATATTTGACGGCGTCCTCGGGGTCCTTGAGGTTGATAGTCTCGTCGACCTCTTTCGCCGTGACGCTGAAGGAGCGCTGCGGCAATTGATAACGTGCCACGGCGGCCGGCGGCTCGAGTGACACGCGGGCACTGCCTGCACCTTGCTCGGCCGCGACGGCGGGGGCGGCCCGCTCGGTGGCGGGCTTTGCCGACCGGTTCTGGACGGCGACCGTACGCGCCGCCGGCTTGCGCGGCTTGGGCTTCACTACCGCGGGGGCATCGACGGTGACCGGCGGCAGCACGACGTTACTGCTCTGAGCGAAAACTCCGCTCGACGACGCCAGCAGCGCGGCCTGAATGGCAACGATGCTCACGCCGCGGCGGGCATGACAACGTAACATGGGGCATTCCTGACGCCGGCTTTCTTCCCGGCTGTTCGACAGCATCAATCGCCAGCGGACGAGCCGCGGCGACGGTGGAGGTCGTCAGGAAATTCGAGGAGGCGCGCGCGCCTGGGTACTTGAGCCCTTGTGGGTGAAAACGGCAGATACATCCGCCGCGTGCCACACTACGCTTTCGACGTGGCGGGAGGGAATCGCGAACGCCGGCTGCGGCGGCGAATCGAGCGATGCGCCCGCCTGCGCCAGGCAACACAGCGCGCACGCACCGGCGTGTGCGCTGGGGCCGCCGGTTTGATCGTTCAGGCCCCCCTGCTCACCCCCGCTGTGGCAGATGACGCCGGCGGACAGCGGATCGACACCGGCCTGACCGGCCGCCAGACAGGCGGCAATCGGCGCCAGCACCTGCATCGCCAAGGCGAGCAGGACAACGGGTAGGAATTTTTGCAGCCGCGCGTGCATCCGCCGAACCATTCGTTCGCCTGCTAACTAAACATCGTGCCTGCCCCAAGTCGAGGTCAGTTCCACCGTCTGCTTGCCCCGGCGCAAATTTCTCGAAAAACTGTGGTCGGAGCCCCCTACCCAAGGTCGGAGGGCCGGCATTTGAGACAAGTCAAAGGCCCCCACGGTCCACAGATTTCTTATATTTGTCATATACTTATAAAGCCGCAAACCCGATCATTTCGTCAGCTGCTCTTATTTTGAACAATCGTTGCCGAAAATGATGACAAGTGAGAAAAGTTGATCTAGCATTCTCTTGCTCAGGCGCTGACCGCGAGGTCGTGGCCTGGTGGTCCAAGTCTCGGGAGGAGCCCCTGGCGCGCAAAACGCAGCGTCGCCCCGTCAATCAAGAGCAAATCTTAGAATCGGGGATAATAGGGTCGACACAATTTTTGAGCGGGGCCAGGGCCCCGCTCTTTTTTTGCCTGCATGGCTGAAGCGCCGATGAAGGCTCCTCCCAATCCGATCGAACGCAGTTTTGAGCTGGCGGCCTCGCGCTGCGCCGATCTGACGGGCGAGGGTCTATCAGCGCCTGTTCGAAGAGCATCCGGAAACCCGGATGATGTTTCGCTCGCAAGGCAGCGAGCTCGTGATGGGATCGATGCTCGCGCTGGCCATCGAGGCGGTCCTCGACTTCGCCGATGAGCGCCGCGGGCATTTCCGGCTGATCGCCTGCGAGGCCGCCTCGCACGAGGCTTACGGCACGTCACGCGACCTCTTCATTGCCTTCTTTGCGATCATCAGGGAGACGCTCCGCGATCTGCTCGGTGATGAATGGTCACCGGACATTGCAGAGGCAGAGGCAGAGGCCTGGGATGCATGCGCGTGGCGATCGACGCATTCGCCGGCGTGCCGGCCTGACGCTTTGCGCTGCACCAAGGGTGGCTTGCTGCGATCGCGCGATTGATTGCAGATTGAGTGACGTCAGCTCTTGTGAGACACTTTCGGACATCGGTCGCGCAAGCAATGACGCGCCGACGATAAAATTTTACGGGAGCGAGCGATGTCCGGGACGAAAGATTTCTCGACGACGAGGCGCGATCTTCTTCAGGCGGCAGCGACCGCCGGCGCCGCGACTGCCATCCTCGGCAGCATGGGCATAAATCCAGCACTTGCGGCCGAAGTCGGACGATCCGAGAAGCCGCTGAAAGCGGCCTTCTCCAACGCAGGCCTCCAGGCCACCTGGTGCGCGCAGGGCAAGCAGGCCGCGGAATTCTGGGGCAAGCTATTCAATGTCGAGGTGACCTGGTTCGATGGTCAGCTCGACGCGGTGAAGCAGCGCGCCGCGATCGACAACATGGCCTCGCAGAAATGGGATTTCGTCGCGATCCAGGCTTTCGGCATCGGCACCCTCACCCAGCCCGTGCAGAAGATGATCGACGCCGGCACGCCCGTGATCGACATGGATACGCTGATCGCGCCGCTCGACCAGATCAATGTCCATTCCTTCCTTGCCCCCGACAACGAGTTCATGGGCGCCTCGGTGACGCAGGCGCTGTGCAACGCCATGGGCGGCAAGGGCAAGATCATCATGACGCAAGGCGCGCTCGGCCACACCGGCGCGCAAGGACGCGCCAAGGGCTTCAACTCGGTGGTCAAGCAATTCCCCGGCATTGAGGTGCTCGACACCCAGCCGGCCGACTGGGACGTCTCCAAGACCGCCCGCCTCTGGGAGACCTATCTCACGAAATATCCGCAGATCGACGCGGCGTTCTTCCACAATGACGACATGGCGCTCGCCGCCTACAACATCATGAAGGCACGCAACCGCACCAACATCCTGATTGGCGGTGTCGATGCCATGCCGCCGGCGATCCAGGCGGTGAGCGAGGGCCGCATGTTCGCGACCGTGCGCAATCCGTCCTGCCGCATCCATGGCGGCGCCATCATTGCAGGCGTGTCGGCCGTGGTCGGCGGCGAGAAGAGCGGACAGGGCATCCCGAAAAACGTCGTCACCGACGGCCCGGTCGTGACCAAGGCAAATGCCCCCGGCATGCAGTGGATGGAAGACCATTTCCTGATTTAGTCCTCCATGCCAGAGGTTCGTTCGCCCATCCTGGAACTGAAGGGCATCACGAAGAGCTTCGGCGGCGTCGAAGCGCTTCGTGGTGTCGACTTCGCGCTTCTTCCCGGCGAGATCCACGGTCTCGTCGGCGAGAACGGCGCCGGAAAAAGCACGTTGATGAAGATCATCGCCGGCGTGCATGCCGAATTCTCCGGCCGCTTCCTGATCGACGGGGTGGAGACGCATTTCCGCTCGGCGCGCGATGCGCATGCGGCCGGCATCGCCATGGTGCACCAGGAGCTCTCTGTCGCGCCCGACCTCACGGTCGCGGAGAACGTCTTCCTGGGCAACCAGCCGACCAACCGGCTCGGCCTCGTGCAGTGGCGGCGGATGGCGCGCGAAGCCGGCGAGCAGCTCGCTCGCTTCGGCATCGACGTCGACCCGATGAGCAGGCTCGGCGACCTCCCGATCGGGCTTCAGCAGCTGATCGAGATCGCGCGCGTGCTGTTCTCCGGCGCGCGCATCGTCATCCTGGACGAGCCGACCTCCGCCCTCTCCCCGCCCGAGGTCGAGCGGCTTTTCGCGACGCTCCGGCGCCTGCGCGAGGAAGGCACCGCAATCGTCTTCATCTCGCATTTCATCGAGGATATTTTGCGCGTGTCGGACACTGTCACCGTGTTCCGCAACGGACGGAAAGTCGCGGAGACGGCGAGCGCCGCGACCAGCAAGGGCGCGCTGATCGAGGCCATGATCGGCCGCGGCGGCGAGGTGCTCGAGCACAGCTACACCGACGATTTGATGCTGCCACAACCGAGCGGCAGTCCGGTGGTCCTGAAGGTCGACCAGCTATCCCTCGCCCGCAGCCTTCAGGATGTCTCGTTCGAGGCCCGCGCCGGCGAGGTGCTCGGCATCTACGGCTTCATGGGCTGCGGCCAGCAGGAGCTGTCGCGCATCCTGTTCGGCAAGTTGAAGCCGGACAGCGGCACGCTCGCCGTCGACGGCACGCCAAAGACCTTTGCCAGCACGGCGGCGGCGCGGCGGGCGGGCGTGGCGCTGGTGCCCGAGAGCCGGCGCGACATGCTGTTTCACCAGGAGCCGGTCTACAAGAACATCTCGATCAGCATTTTGGATCGCATCTCGTCCCTGCTGCTCAAGCCGGCACAGGAGCGCGATATCGCCAAGCGCCAGGTCGATCAGTTGCAGATCCGGCCGCCCGTGGTCGGCCTCGACCTCGGCATGCTCTCGGGCGGCAACCAGCAGAAGGTCGCGCTGGCAAAGTGGCTGACCTATCCGCCCAAGCTTCTGGTGTTGTGCGAGCCGACCCGTGGCATGGATGTCGGCGCCAAGAACGACGTCATCAACATCGTCCGCGACCTGCGCGCCAGGGGGCTTGCCATCATCGTGCTGTCGACCGAGCCGGAAACGGTGCTGTCGCTGGCCGACCGCATCCTCGTGCTCAAGCGCGGCGCACTGGTGCGGGAATTCAGGAACGAGCCGGTCAGCAAGGACCGCCTGCTGGAAGCGGCGTGACGGAGCAGCACCATGACGAGCAGTGAAACGGTTCCGGCGGCGGCTGCGCGAGCGCGGGGCGTTGCGCCCTTCCTGCGCTCGCAGATGCGCAACATCGCGCCGTTCCTCACCCTGATCTTCCTGTCCGGCTTCTTCGCCTTCGCCAGCCCCTCCTTCGCGACGCTCGACAATCTCGGCAACATCCTGACCCAGGTGTCAGTGACAGGCATCATCGCCGTCGGCCTCACCTTCGTGATCCTCTGCGCCGAAATCGACCTGTCGATCGCCAGCATCGCCAACGTCACCGGCATCGCCGTCGCCTATTTCACGCTCCAGGAATCCTACGTCAACATCGCCAATGTGCCGCTGCCGGGCGCGGTCGCGATCATCCTGTCGATCCTGCTCTGTGCGCTGCTCGGCCTCGTCAATGCGCTGGGGCTGACCGTGATCGGCATCCCCTCCTTCATCATGACGCTGGCGATGATGCAGATCGCGGCCGGCATCTCGGCGCTGCTGGTGCGCGGCCAGATCGCCTACAAGGTGCCGAGCCTGATCACGACGCTCGGCTCCGGCTCGATCGGCGGCATTCCCTGGATCGTCATCGTTGCCGCCATCATGCTGCTCGGCGGGCATCTGGTGCTGACCTACACGCGCTTCGGCCGCTACATCTACATGGTCGGCGGCAATCGCGAAGCGGCGGAATATTCCGGCCTCAACGTCAAGCTCATCCTCGGCGCGGTGATGGTGATCTCGGCGGTCTGCTCCGGCATCGGCGGCATGCTCGGCGTCGCCCATTTCGGCAGCGCGCAGCAGAACGAGTTCGACACCTACCTGCTCGACTCCATCGCCGCCGTCGTGGTCGGCGGCACCAGCCTGTTCGGCGGCCGCGGCGGCATCGGCAACACCATCGTCGGCCTGTTCGTGCTCGGCGTCCTCAACAACGGCCTCGACCACGTCAACATCGACAGCTTCCTGAAGATCCTGATCCGCGGCCTGATCCTCTTGGCGGCGCTGGTCATCAACGTCTACGCCCAGCGGCTGAGGGAAAAAGCGGCGGAGTAGACGGCGCGCTCAAACAAAAAAGTGCGAAAACAACCCCATGCACAGTAGCCGGGGCTAGCGGAATCAATGGCTTGCCGGTGACCGCCGCACAATTGCGGATTTCACGAAATCCATTTGACACGTCGGGCAAAACAGGAGCAGGATGGCACCATGGCGATGTCTCGGCCCGAGGCAGCGCTGCCTGAACGCTCTGACGTTCAGCGCAAACAAATATCCGTCATCCTGAGGTGCGGGGCAAGCGATGCGAACGCATCGTATGCGGAGCCTCGAAGGATGGACGGCCGAGATGTGCAGCCGGGCCGTCGTCCTTCGAGGCCTCCGCTACGCTCCGGCACCTCAGGATGACGGACATAGAACGACGATCGCTGTACCAGTCTCGTCATTGCGAGCGCAGCGAAGCAATCCAGAGTCTTTCCGCGGATACATTTCTGGATTGCTTCGCTGCGCTCGCAATGACGACGTGGTGGCAGAGAGCTCGACCACGTGCATGGCGGAGTCTGAGAACGCCGCTACCTTGGCTTTTGTGCCGCTTGTTGCAGCCTGCTCGCGAAGTAACGTCTGGTCCTCCGACGACATGAATTGACGCTCCGCGGCGAGACGTTCCATTCCGGGCGCCGTGAGCGATTGCCCCTTGGATCCGCTTCATTCCGCGGCGATCGCCTCGATCTCCAGCAGCCATTTGCTGTCGACGGTTTCAGCGATCATGACCGTCAGCGCGGGTTCGTGTCCTTCGAGCATCTTGCGGCGAACGGCACGATTGGGCACGACCTGACTGATGTCGGTCAGGAACGTGGTGACCTTGACCAGATGCGTGACGCCGAGGCCGGCGGCGGCGAGCACCTCGATCACATTGCGCCAGGCTTGCTCGCATTGCGCTTCGAAACCTTCGGGCACGCTGCCGTCGGATTTCTCGGGCACCTGGCCGCTGATGAACAGCAGGCGGCGATGCTGACTGAACTCAAGTCCCATGCTGTAACCACCGGCGGGAGCATGGACCGATGGTGGATTATGACTGACGATTTGAGCCATGTCAGATTGTCTCCTGTTCGCTCTTGCGATCGATCGACCCTAACCGGCTGCATCGCGCCGGCGCAAAGCAATGTTGCTGCGGTTCAGCGCAAGAAAATCTATTGCAAGCACGCGGCCATTCAGTGACAAACTAGGCAGCGATGACTTACATCCTTCCTCCGCTCAATGCGCTCCGCGCATTCGAAGCCGCCGCGCGGCATCTCAGCTTCAAATTGGCTGCGCACGAGCTGCACGTAACGCCCGCCGCCGTGGGGCAGCAGGTGAAGGCGCTGGAGGCGCGCCTCGGCGTACGCCTGTTCGATCGCCTGCATAAGCAGCTCATCCTGACCGCGGCCGGTCAGGCCTATCTGCCCGGGATATCCGAAGGCTTTCGTCACATTGCGGAGGCGACCTCGCAATTGAAGCCGGCAGGTGCGGTGCTGCTGCAATTGGGAGTCCATGGCAGCGTCGACCTGCGTCGCCTCGAATTGGCGGAGTTTCGCAGCGCGCATCCAGACATCGGCTTGCGGGTGCTGCAGCCCGCCGGCTTGCACGAGTTGGTCGAGGGCAAGGTCGACCTGCTGATCGCCCGCGGCCTTGGCCACCATCCGGGCTATCGCTGCGACCGGGTCAGTGAGGGGGCTGGTCTGGGTGATTGGCTGGTTGCGCCTGAAGGCACCGCGGATTGCCCAGAGGTCGTCAGCTTCCGCGAATGGTTGCGCGCCCTCCTCGCCGACAACCCGCGCACAAACCACCGCCGCCCTCGCCTGGTCGGCATCAGCGGACGTTGAGGCGGCCCTCTGTCGTTGCCAATCCCGCCTGCGCCGCAATCTCGTCGCTTCGCCAGCACCGGACCGCATGCCCGTCGCGGCGCGTTTCAAGCACCGGCCCAGGCTCGCGGCGACACAGGGCTTCGGCGTGGCGGCAGCGCGGGTTGAACGCGCATCCGTTTGGGGGATTGAGCGGATTGGGCAGGTCGCCCCCCGTCGTCGCTAACGGTGCGTGGCGTAAGGGATCGGGGATGGCGGCGATCAGGGCTTGGGTATAGGGGTGCGCAGGTCGTTCGAAGATCTCGCGCCAGTGGCCATTCTCGACGATGCGGCCGAGATACATCACGGCGACGCGGTCACTCATGTGCTCGACGACGCCGAGGTCGTGGCTGATCATGATGAATGAGAGGCCGAGCGTGTCCTTCAGTTCCAGCAGCAGATTGATGATCTGGGCACGGATCGAGACGTCGAGCGCCGAGACCGGTTCGTCGCAGATGACGATCCTGGGATTGAGGATCAGCGCACGCGCAATGCCGATGCGCTGGCGCTGGCCACCGGAGAATTCATGCGGGTAGCGGCCCGCCTGTTCGGGCCGCAGGCCCACATGCCGCAGCATCGTCGCAACGCGGTCCTCGATCTCGCTTTTCGCGGTCACGCCGTGCACACGCAGCGGATCTTCCAGCGTACGACGAACGGTCTGGCGCGGATTGAGCGAGGCGTAGGGATCCTGAAATACCATCTGCACGATACGGGCCAGCGCCTTCCGATCACCGGATTGCCGGTTCGTGACGACCTGCCCGTCCACCACGATGCGCCCGCGCGTCGGCGTCAGGAGACCAAGGATCGACAATGCGACCGTCGACTTGCCCGAGCCGGACTCGCCGACGAGGCCGAGGCATTCGCCGCGCCTCAAGCTGAGATCGACGCCGTCGACGGCACGGAGCAGCCGCTTCTCGCGACCCAGCAAGCCACCCCCGAGCGGAAAATGAACCGCGAGATTCTCGATGCTGAGGATGACATCGTCATCCGCTCTCCCCTGCGGTTCATGCATGGTGGTGGCACCTGACAAGACCGCCTGCCTCCAGCAAATCCGTCTCGGGCGCGGTGGTGCGGCAAATATCGGTCGCCTGCGCGCAACGCGGATTGAACCGGCAGCCGTCTGGGAAGCTCGTGATGGCCGGAACGACGCCCGCGATCTCCTTCAGTCTGCTACGGCCAAGCGCAGCGCGGCTGCCAAGCCGCGGCAGCGAGGCGACGAGGCCCTGCGTATAGGGATGCGAAGGCGTTCGGAAGATATCGGCCGAGCCGCGCTCCTCGACGATGCGGCCGGCATACATGACGGCGACGCGGCGGCAGACATTGGCGACCAGGCCGAGATCGTGGCTGATCATCAGGATGGCCGTTCCTCGTTCGGCACATAGATTCCGCATCAACTCGATGATTTCCGCCTGCACGGTCACGTCGAGCGCAGTGGTCGGCTCGTCTGCGATCAGGAGATCCGGACCGCATGCCAGCGCGATGGCGATCATCACGCGTTGACGCATGCCGCCTGAGAGCTGATGCGGGTAATCCTTCACGCGCCGCTCAGGCGCGGGGACGCGGACGCTCGCCAGTGCCTCGACCGCCAATTGGTTGGCTTCCCGCCAGCTCTTGCCCTTATGAAGCACGAACATCTCGGCGATCTGCCGTCCCACCGGCGAGACCGGGTTCAGGGCCGTCATCGGCTCCTGGAAGATCATCGCGATGCGGTTGCCGCGCAGCTCCCGCTGCCCGGCGGCGGAAAGTCTCTGGATCTCCTGCCCCTCGAAGCGGATGACGCCACCGCCGATCGACAACGGCGGCCGCAGCAGGCCGATCAAGGCGAGCGCCGTGATGCTCTTGCCGCAGCCGGATTCGCCGACCAAGCCGAACGTCTCGCCACGATCGATGCGGAACGAAACGTTCTCGACGGCGGGCACCTTGCGGGATCCGTCGTCGAGATCGATGCGCAGATCCTCGACTTCGATCAGCGGCGAGCCCGTCATGTGCGCCGGCTCCGCGATTGTGGATCGAGAATGTCGCGCAGACCGTCGCCGAGCAGGTTGAGGCCGAGCACCGTCAGGAAGATGGCAAGGCCGGGAAAAACCGAGAGCCACGGCGCCGTCGTGATCTGGTCGCGGGCTTCCGACAACATGCTGCCCCAGCTCGGAAACGGCGGGCGGACGCCGAGGCCGAGAAACGATAATGCGGCTTCGGACAGGACCGCGCTGCCCATGCCGAGCGTGCCGATGACGACGATCGGTCCGAGCATGTTGGGCAGCAGCTGCGTGATCATGATGCGCAGATCGCCATAGCCGAGCACGGTTGCGGCCTGCACATAGCCCTGGCTCTTCAGCGACAGAGCCGAGGCCCGTGCGATCCGGCAAGTGAAGGACCAGTTGGTCAAGCCGAGCGCGATGAGCAGGCTGGTCAGGCCGGGCCCAAGCACCGCCATGATGGCCAGCGCGAAGATCAGGGAGGGGATCGCCAGCATGAGATTGGTCAGGGCGTTGACGACATCGTCCCACCAGCCGCCCAAGTACCCGGCGCTCAGGCCCAGTGCCACGCCGATGATGCTGTTGATGAGCTGGGAGACGATACCGACCGTCAGCGAGACGCGCGCGCCGTAGACGACGCGGGAATAGATGTCGCGGCCCTGCCCGTCGGTGCCGAACCACCAGGTCCAGCTCGGCGCCTCCTCCGCATTCATGAGGTTGGCGTCCATGACGGGATCGGTGTGCGCCAGCCACGGCGCGAGCAGGCCGACCAGGATCGCAAGCGCGAACAATGCGCCACCGATGATGAGATTGGCGCGGAGCTTCATGCGTATCTGATCCTGGGATCGATCACGCCGTAGAGCACGTCGATCAGCAAATTGATCGCGAGAAAGGCCAGCACCACCACGAGAATGGAGCCCTGAACGGCGGGAATGTCGCGCTGGAGGACACTGTCGACGAGCAGCGAGCCGATGCCCGGCCACGAGAACAATTTCTCGACGACGACCGCCTGTCCCATCAATGCACCGAATTGCAGGCCCATTGTCGTGAGGATCAGGACGAGCGCGTTGCGCATCACGTGCCACTTCACGAGACGCATCTCGCTCATGCCCTTGGAGCGCGCCGTGCGGACAAAATCGGCGGTCATGATCTCGAGCACCGCGGCGCGCGTCGTCCGGGCCAGCAGCGCCATCGGCGAGACGCCGAGTGTCACCGCCGGCAGGATCAAATATTTGAGGCTGCCGTCGCCATAGCCGAAGCTCGGCAGCCAGCCGAGCTTCAACGCGAACAGGTACATCAGCACCAGCCCGAGCCAGAATTTGGCCATTGACAGGCCCGAGACGGCGACAACCATGGAGACCGTGTCGACGATGCCGCCCGGTCGCAATGCTGCGACGAAGCCGAGTGGAACGCCAATCGCAATCGCAAACGCCAAGGCTGCGAATATCAATTGCAGCGTCGGCCATATCCGTTTTGCGATCATGATCGTCACGGGCTCACGGGTCCGGAACGACGTCCCCAGATCACCGGTCGCAAGCTTGGCGATGTAGGAGCCAAAGCGCATGTAAACGGGATCGTCGAGGCCGAGCTGTTTTCTCATGCGCTCCACGACCTGCGGGTCCGCTGCGCCTCGGCCGTCATCGCTCATGCTCGAGACGATGCTGCCCGGGACCACGCTGAACAGCACGAAGACCACCAGCACCACGGCCAGCACGGTCGGAACGGTTTGCAGGATTCGACGGGTCAGGAAGGCGAGCATTGCAACTGTTCCTCCCTCCCTTCATCGCTTGCTGCGATGGAGGGAGGGTGAGAGCGCGTGTCACTTGGCGGGCGACGACTCGTCCACCCAGAGGTCCTCGACGTTCTGATGGGTCAGTTCCGTCGCATTCAACTGAATCCCCTTCAGCCACGGCTGCACCGCCATGACCGCCTTGTTGTAGTTGAAGAACCAGACCGGTGCCTCCTCATAGAGCAGGGCATTGGCCTTCTGCAGCAATTGGTCGCGTTTTGCAGCGTCGTCGGTCTGCCCGGCTTCGTCGATCAGCTTGTCGAAATCCGCGTTCTTGAAGGAGGTGTAATTGCAGGCTGATTGCGGCGTCGACGAGTAGAAGCATTTCAGCGCCGCCTGAGGATCCGGCCCTGTCGCCATGGAATAGACATAGGCCTGGAAGTCGCCTTTCTTAATGACCTCCGCCAGCACCGCGGTCTCGACCTGCTTGACCTTCACCTTGATGCCCACGCGGTCCAGCATCGGGATGATGGCCTCGACGATCGGCAGACCCCAGCTTTCATTCTGACTGGTCGTCCATTCGAATTCGAAGCCCGTGGGATAGCCGGCCTCCGCAAGCAACTGCTTTGCTTTCGCGGGATCGAAGGCGTAGGGCTTCATTGTGTTGTCGTAGATTGGCGAGGTCAGAGGCAGCCAGCTGGTGGCGCGATAGGCCTTGCCTTTGACCAGCTTTTTGATGATCAGGTCAGTATCGATCGCGTGGTTGATCGCCTGCCGGACGCGCTTGTCGGCAAACGGCTTGAATGCCGGATTCATCCCCATGTGACGCGTGAAGACCTCGGCGACTTCGACGATGGTGCCCTTGAGGGCAGGGTCGGCCTGATAGGCGACATATTGTGCAGGCCCGAGCACCGAGGTGTCGATCTCCTTGTTGCGGAAGGCGACATCGCGGGCCGCGGCCTCGCCCATGACCGACACGATGAGCTTGTCGGCATAGGGCTTGCCGGGCTTGTAGAACCGGTCCCAACGTTCCAGGACGATGCGCGATCCCGGCACGTGCTCGACGAACTTGAACGAGCCGAGGCCGATCGGCTTCTGGATGAAGCTTTCCTTTGCACCTTCGTCTGCGGGATAGATCGAGGTCAGCGCGTTGAAGAAATAGAAGCCCGGATCGACCTTCTCGGTCAGTTTCATCTCAACGGTAAAGTCGTCGATCTTCTTCAGGCCGGAGATCTCCTTGGCCTGGCCCTTCTCCACTGCGGCCGCGCCCTCGATCACCCGGACGAAACGCGCGCCGGGATAGGCCTTGGTGCCGTCCATGATGCGATTGTACGACCAGATGACGTCGTCAGCCGTCATCTTGCGGCCGTTGTGAAAATAGGCATCGTCTCGCAGCTTGAAGGTGTGAACCAGGCCTCCGCCCGAGACCACGTCCTCCTTGGCAAGCTCCAGGACCGGCTTGCCTTCCGCGGAATTCCAGATGTAGAGCGACCGATGCAGGGCCTTGGCGTAGATCTCGTCCTGGGCGCGCTGCGTCGTATGAATGTCCAGACTGGAGAAGCTCGAGCCATAGGGCGCGGTCATGCGGATGGTTCCGCCCTTGCGCGGGGTCTGGGCCTCTGCCGTGGTGACCAGCGCCAGCCCCAAACCAGCGACGACCGCAATCATCCTGAACATCATGAGTCCCCCAACAACGCAGGAATTCCGATCAGGGATTTGATCATTCGTCGCCTGTCGAAAGCAAGCTTCGTTTTTGTGGCAACCGATGCCGGTTCCGAATAGCAGCCCTTCGACGGAGACCTCAGGGCTCAGGTTGCATCCCCCGGGCGATGCAAGCCGCCGATTGACGCGGTGCGTCATCGAGCGACCAGAACCAGTGAACAGTCTTCGCGATCGACGCGACCAAGCTCAGGATCGTTATCCGAGCCCGAGAAATCGCGCACGGCGTCCTGCTCCCGGTGCGGCTTTGTTGACGTTCAGCGACAATCCCTCCCCGTCATTGCGAGCGCAGCTCTATCCACCGTCATTGCGAGGAGCCCTTGCGACGAAGCAATCCAGAGTCTTTCCGGAGAGGGACTCTGGATTGCTTCGCGGAGCCTGTCATCGGGCCGCGCTTCGCGCGAACCCGTTGGCTCGCAATGACGGAGTGCTCTCGCGGGGTCCTCAGTTTGACAATTCCGGCTGCCAATCGCGCAATTTTCGCGCGGCGCCGGTGACGTCAGCGATCGTCCGAAACGCCGCCGCCTCCACCATCATCGCCCTTGCCAGACGCACGGCGCGGGCCTCGCTGATCGCCCGCTTCTTCGGGTCCTCGATCAGCTCGAAGTCGATATTGTGGGCGAGACCGAAGATGCGGCGGATGGTTTTTGCGGCTGCGAAGCCGACCGTATCAGTGAACAGGCGCTGCATGTAGGCCTGCCGCTCGGCCTCAAGACGTCCGACACCCCTCTCGCCGGCAAAGAGTGAGACCGGATAGGCATCGCCGCTGGCCTCCGACCGCCAGAGGTCGAGGAATTTTCGCGCGAATTCGTTCCAGACCTGCTCGATAGTCTCCAGCACCCAGCCCTCGAATGCGGCCCGCTCGGCCGGCGAGCGCTCGTGGCCGGCGGCGGCGAAAAAGGCCATCAGCAGGTTGGCCAGCACGGCGCCGACGTCGAATCCCATCGGGCCGTAAAACGCGAATTCCGGGTCGATCACCCGCGTCTCGCTCTCCGTGACCATGATCGAGCCGGTGTGGAGGTCGCCGTGGATCAACGCCTCGGGGCTTGCCATGAACTTCAGCTTCAGCCGGGCGATCGCGACATGCAGGTCCATGTCGTCGCGCAGGCTCGCGGCCAAGCCATCGAGGTAAGGCGCGGTCCAGCGGTTCTGTTCGGCGACGCGGTAGGGATCGGTGAAGATCAGGTCCTCGGTGATCTTGCACAGCGCGTGATTGCCGGCGAAGGCGGCGATGCCCTGCTTCTTCTCGGAAGCGGAGAGCGCGAGATCGGAGGTGAAGAACAGCGTCCGCGCCATGAAGGTGCTGATGTCGTCGACAAAGCGCGGATATTGCGTTGCCGCAACCAGCCCCTTGCGCATGATGATATGGGGCTCGAGCAGCTCCATCACCGTCAGCGCCAAAGCTTCGTTGTGATGCAACAACGCTGGCACAAGTCCGGGTGCGAGCTGGGCCTGCTTCGACAGCGCCAGATATTCGTAATGGGCCCGCGACAGCGGCAGCGGCCAGCTCTCGCCGACGAGGCGCACATAAGGCAGTGCCTGCTTCACCGCGATGCCGCCGCGCCCACCTTTGACGATGAAGACGAGGTTGAGATTGCCGTCGCCGACTTCGGTGATCGCCCAGGATGGTGGCTCACCGCCAAGGAGTGCGGCGATTTCAGGCCGGCCTGCGAGATAATCCCGCAACGCCGCCTCATGCAGAATCCGGTAGTCCCCCTGCTCCTGCGCCATGACGATCCCATCCCATGCTAAAGCGCGATGAGATCGCGCTTTAGATTATTATTTGAGCATGATCTTCTCGGAAAACCGCTTCGCACTTTTCCGGATCATGCTCTTGATATGGCCGGATCGTTACTCCCGCTCCAGGAAGCTCGAGCCGATCCCGGCCTTTCTTTTGATCGGATCGTAATCACAATAGACGCTGTCCGCCACCAGCGTGTAGCTGGCGCTGACGGTGTATTTGTCCAGCTTGACTGAGTTCAGGCCGATCACCGAGGTGCTCTTGCCCCCGTTCCATTTGAACGGCGTCGAGCTCTTGGCCTGCTCGCAGGCCATCACCGCCTCGTTGAAGACGTAGCCCTCGACGAATGCCTTCAGGGTGCGCACCTGCACCGCCATCTTCCATTCGACATAGCCGATCGCGCCAAGGCCGGCGACGATCAGCACCAGAAGCGCGATGACGATGCGCTGAAAAGTCATTCTTCCCCCCAAAACAATAATCAGCAAAAAACGTCTAGAACGGCATTCCCATCATCTTCGACAGGCGTTCGATCGAGAGATAGCCGGCGTGATAAGCGGCCATGCCGAGGCCGTAGATGATCGCCGAGATGATCGTGGTCCAGATCAGCTTGCGCCCCATCCGCGTCAGGATCGGCGCGCCGGGGTCGGTGCCAGGCGCACCGACGCCGTCCTCGTGCTGGCTGCGCACGCCGAACGGCAGCGTCAGGAACAGCGCGATCCACCAGATGACGAAGTAGATCGCGATCGCCGTTGAGATCTGGATGGCCATGGGGCGGTCTTATGCCTGCTCGATCTCGACCAGAGCGCCGGAAAAATCCTTGGGGTGCAGGAACAGCACCGGCTTGCCGTGGGCGCCGATCTTGGGCACGCCGTCGCCGAGCACGCGCGCGCCCTCCTTCACCAGCGTGTCGCGCGAGGCGATGATGTCGACGACCTCGTAGCAGACGTGGTGGATGCCGCCGTCGGCATTGCGCTCGAGGAACTTTGCGATCGGCGAGGCTTCGCCGAGCGGCTCGATGAACTCGATCTTGGTGTTGGGCAGCGTCGCGAACACGGTGGTGACGCCGTGCTCGGGCAGCGCCACGGCTTCCGAAATCTGCGCTCCGAATGCGGCGCCATAGATCTTTGCGGCCTTGACGGCGTCCTTGGTCGCGATCGCGACGTGATTGAGCCGACCCAGCATGTTTCTTCTCCCTCACAGCGTGATCCGGAGACCACGCCTAGGCTACACTGTCAGCACGTGTACCAGACAGGGGGGCTTTTTGCCCCAATGTTCGTTGATCACGGCCCGGACAGCGCGTCGCACTGACTCGGCCAGCGCATCCGGATCGCGGCGGCGGGGCCGCGGCAAGCCTTCGATGGTGGAGACAACGGCATCGAAGACGATGTCGTCGAAGCCCTCACCCGCCCTGTTCTTGTCGGGGATACCGACGAGATCGACCTCGGGATCGTCGGCGAGCTCGCCCTGCTCCGTCATGGCGATGGCGACGAAGGCACAGCCGGAGAACGCCATGCGGCGGCGCTCGACCACCGCGCGGGATTTTGCGTCCTCCAGGATCATGCCGTCCTTGTAGAGACGGCCCGACGGCACCTCGCCGACAATGCCGGGATCGCCGGGACCGAGCTTGACGAGATCGCCGTTGCGGCAGACCAGCACGCGCGGCACGCCGGCGGCGCGCGCAAGTTTTGCGTGCTCGTGCAGGTGCAGGGCCTCGCCATGGACGGGGATCAGAAGCTGCGGCTTCACCCAGGAAATCAGATCGCGCAGCTCGTCGCGGCGCGGGTGGCCGGAGACGTGGACCAGATGGTCGCGGTCGGTGATGATCTCGACACCCTGGAGCACCAGATTGTTGATGATCGAGCCGACGGCCTTCTCGTTGCCGGGAATGGTGCGCGAGGAGAAGATGACGCTGTCGCCGCGATTGAGCGTGATCTCGGGATGGTCGTCATTGGCGATGCGCGCCAGCGCCGCGCGCGGCTCGCCCTGGCTGCCGGTGCACAGCGCCAGCACCTTGTCCTGCGGCAGATGGCCGTAGACCTCGGGCGATCGGAAACTCTGCACGCCGTCGAGATAACCGGTCTCGCGCGCGACCTGCACCACGCGCTCCATCGCGCGGCCGACCACGACGACCTCGCGGTCGGCGGCTTTCGCAGCCTCGGCCACCGCCTTGATGCGGGCGACGTTGGAGGCGAAGGTCGTGACGGCGACGCGGCCCTTGGCGGCCTTCACGAGATCAATGATGGTCCGGGCGACCTCGGCCTCCGACGGCGAGCGGCCGTCGCGCACCGCGTTGGTGGAATCGCCGATCAAGGCGAGCACGCCCTGCTCACCCAGCTCGCGCAGGCGCCTCTCGTCAGTCGGGGCCCCCAGCGTCGGGGTCGGGTCGATCTTCCAGTCGCCGGTGTGCAGCACCGTGCCGGCTTCGGTGTGGATCGCCAGCGCATGCGCTTCCGGAATCGAATGCGCGACCGGAATGAACTCGACGTTGAACGGCCCGACATCGACGCGCCCCCCGGACGGGACCACCGTCACCGGAATGTTGGGCGCACCGCGCTCGGCGGCGCATTTGGCCTCGAACAGCGCCGCGCTGAACTTGGTCGCGTAGATCGGGCATTGCAGCTTCGGCCAGAGATCGATGATGGCGCCGAAATGGTCCTCGTGGGCATGGGTGAGCACCAGGCCCATCAGGTTCTTGCGTTCCTTCTCCAGGAAAGAGATGTCCGGCATGATCAGGTCGATACCTGGAAGATGCTCCTCGTCACCGAAGGAGACGCCGAGATCGACCGCGAGCCAGGCGCGCTGGTGGCGGTTGCCGAGGCCGTAAATCGACAGGTTCATGCCGATCTCGCCGACGCCGCCGAGCGGCGCAAACACCAGTTCGTCGGGCCTCGCCATCACGCAGCTCCCACGGAGGCGGCCGGGCCGAAGAACACCTCGCCCGCCGCGACCGGCACCCGCCGCCCTTCCGCGGTGCGGACGATCAGACAGCCTGTGTCGTCGATGGTGTCAAAAATGCCTTCCAGCGTCATCGTTCCCGTGTGGATTGCGACCTTCTCGCCGAGGCCGGCGGCGCGCTCCAGCCAGAGCTTTCGGATCTCTGCAAAGCCGCGGCCGTTGTCCCAAATGCCGCGGAACTCGACCCAGGCGTCGGACAGCGCCGCAAACAAATCCTCCGCGCTGATCTGGACGCCGAGGGCGGCGAGCGAGACCGCCGGCGTCGGCGTGCCCTCCGGCGCTGCGACGACATTGGTTCCGATGCCGACGACGACGGCAAGACGATCGCCAACGGCCTCGGCCTCGAGCGCAATGCCGACGAGCTTCTTGCCGCCGGCAAGCACATCGTTCGGCCATTTCAGGGCGTAGCGGGGACGGCCCTCGCCGAGGCGGAGCGCCGCCTCCAAGCTGACCTTCTCCAGCGCGGCCTCTTCCGCCAGCCCGGCGGCGAAGCCGAGCGTTGCGGCGACCGGCGGGGCTACGTCCATGACTTCGAGGATGCTGGCTGCGAGATTGCCCGGTGGCGCGATCCAGGCGCGCTGGCGCCGGCCGCGGCCGGCAGTCTGCTCGGACGTCACGAACCACATCGGGCCGCGTTCGCCGGCGCGGGCGTGCTCGATCGCGTCGGTATTGGTCGAGCCGGTCCGTTCGAAAGCCGCGAGCTTGAAGCCCGCGGCCTGTGCGCGAGGACCGAGCGCGAACCCCATCCTAGAACAGCGACTTTGCCGCTGCGGAGGCCACGCTCACCACCGGGCCCGCGAACAGCGCAAACAGGATGTTGAACAGACCCGCGACCGCCAGAACCGTCCGCACCTCAACGCGCACCGGATCGACCTGGCCGGCCGGTTCGTCGAAATACATCGTCTTGACGACGGCGAGATAATAGTAGGCGCCCACCACGCTGGTCAGCACGCCGATGACGGCGAGCGTGAACAGGTTGGCCTTGATCGCGGCGACGAAGACGTACCACTTGGCAAAGAAGCCGGCGAGCGGCGGAACGCCCGCAAGCGAGAACAGCAGCATCGCGAAGAAGAAGGCAAGCAGCGGATTGGTCCGCGACAGACCGGCGAAATCGCTGATCTGCTCGACCGCCTGGCCGTTGCGTTTCATGGCGAGGATGACCGAGAACGCGCCGAGCGTCATCGTCACATAGATCACGATGTACATCAGTACGCCCTGCGCACCCTCGACAGTACCGGAGGCAAGCCCGACCAGGGCAAAACCCATATGGCCGATCGAGGAATAGGCCATCAGTCGCTTAATGTTGCTCTGGCCGATTGCCGCGAAGGCGCCGAGCGCCATCGAGGCGATCGACACGAACACCAGGATCTGCTGCCACTGCGGCACGATGCCGGGGAACGCGGTCAGCGTCGCGCGGGTGAAGACGGCGAGCGCGGCGACCTTCGGCGCAGAGGCGAAGAAGGCCGTGACCGGCGTCGGCGCGCCCTCATAGACGTCGGGCGTCCACATGTGGAACGGCACCACCGAGATCTTGAAGCAGAGGCCGGCAAGCAGGAAGACGAGGCCGAACACCAGTCCGACATTCGCTGATGTCGCGGCGGTAGCGATGCCGGTGAAGCTGACGGTGCCGGTGAAGCCGTAGATCAGCGAGGCGCCGTACAGCAGCATGCCCGAGGACAGCGCGCCCAGCACGAAGTACTTCAGGCCCGCCTCGTTCGACTTGGCATTGTCCCGGTTCGAGGCCGCCACGACGTAGAGCGCCAGCGACATCAATTCGAGGCCGAGATAGAGCGAGATCAGATCGCCGGCCGAGATCAGCACCATCATGCCGAGCGTCGAGAGCAGCACCAGGATCGAATATTCGAAGATC
Organism: Bradyrhizobium zhanjiangense; assembly: GCF_004114935.1. Classification (NCBI taxonomy): domain Bacteria; kingdom Pseudomonadati; phylum Pseudomonadota; class Alphaproteobacteria; order Hyphomicrobiales; family Nitrobacteraceae; genus Bradyrhizobium; species Bradyrhizobium zhanjiangense. Next base: position 4,614,342 of record NZ_CP022221.1, on the reverse strand, counting down.
CGCCGCGACGGGTCGGACAGGAACTCGGTCGACAGCACCAGTGTCACCGCCGAGCCGATCAGGGCCAGGATCTTCATGAAGCGGGCGAAATCGTCGACAATGAAGCTGCCACCGAAGGTGACCTGCTTGCCCGCGGGCTGCATGTAGACGAGCGCGCCGACCACGATCAGCAGCACCACCGCCAGCGAGGTGACGGTCTTGGTCGTCTCCTGCCCGCGATAGGCTCCCAGCATCAGAAGCGCCATCGCGCCGACCGCGAGCAAGAGCTCGGGCAGCACCGGCGCCAGTTGATATCCTGCAGTCTCAAAGCTCATGGCGATGTCCTGACCTGCCCGCTCACTGGAGCAGTGCGGCGGCCTTCACGGCCGTCACAGCGGTGTTGTAATTGTTGACGAGTTGCTGGACCGAGGCGGCCGACATGTCGAGCACCGGCTGCGGATAGACGCCGAACAGAATCGTCAGCGCGATCAGCGGGAACAGCGTCAGGCACTCCCGGAAGGTGAGGTCCTTGATGGTCATCAGCGACGGCTTTACCAAGGATCCGAACACGACCTTGCGGTATAGCCAGAGCGCATAGCACGCCGACAGGATGACGCCTGATGTGGCGAAGAACGCGGTCGGGATCGAGGTCTTGAAGGTACCGAGCAGCGTCATGAACTCGCCGACGAAGCCGGAGGTACCCGGCAGGCCGACATTGGCCATGGTGAAGACCATGAAGGTCATGGCGTAGAGCGGCATCCGGTTGACGATGCCGCCATAGGCCGCGATCTCGCGGGTGTGCATGCGGTCGTAGACGATGCCGACGCAGAGGAACAGCGCGCCGGAGACGATGCCGTGCGAGATCATCTGGAACACGCCGCCGGCGACACCCTGCATGGTGCCGGCGAAAATGCCCATGGTGACGAAGCCCATATGCGCGACCGAGGAGTACGCGATCAGCTTCTTCATGTCCTCCTGCATCATCGCCACCAGCGAGGTGTAGATGATGGCGATGGTGGACAGCGTGAAGATCAGCGGCGCGAAGTCATGCGAGGCCAGCGGGAACATCGGCAGCGAGAAGCGCAGGAAGCCGTAGCCGCCCATCTTCAGGAGGATCGCCGCCAGGATCACCGAGCCGGCGGTCGGCGCTTCGACGTGTGCGTCCGGGAGCCAGGTGTGCACCGGCCACATCGGCATCTTCACCGCGAAGGAGGCGAAGAAGGCCAGCCACGCCCAGGTCTGCAAGGACCGCGGCACGGCCGTGTGCATCAGGGTCGGAATGTCGGTGGTGTTGCCGTTCCAGTACAGCGCCATGATGGCGAGCAGCATCAGGACCGAGCCGAGCAGCGTGTAGAGGAAGAACTTGAACGAGGCATAGACCCGGCGCGGACCGCCCCACACGCCGATGATCAGGAACATCGGGATCAGGCCGCCCTCGAAGAACAGGTAGAACAGCACGAGGTCGAGCGCCGAGAAGGTGCCGACCATCAGCGTTTCCAGGATCAGGAACGCCATCATGTATTCGCGCACCCGGCTCGTAACCTTCCAGCTCGCGATGATGCAGAACGGCATCAAGGCGGTGGTCAGGATCACGAAGGGCAGCGAAATGCCGTCCACGCCCATGTGGTAGGTGATGCCGGTGGCGAGCCAGTTCGCCTTCTCGACGAACTGGAAGTCGGCGGTCGAGGAATCGAAGCGCGCTACCAGGATCAGTGACACCGCGAAGGTGATCAGCGTGGTCCACAGCGCGATCCAGCGCGAGTTGCGCTGCGCGGCCTCGTCGTCGCCGCGGCTGAGATAGACGATCAGCGTCCCGACCAGCGGCAGGAAGGTGGTGACGGAAAGGATGGGCCAGGTTGTCATTTACTGGCCTCCAAAGCCGAACATGAACCAGGTGATCAGGCCGGCGACGCCGATCAGCATGGCGAATGCGTAGTGATAGAGATAGCCGGTCTGGATCTTCACGACGTTACGGGTGACGTCCAGCACGCGCGCCGAGACGCCGTCGGGACCGAGCCCGTCGATGATGAAGCCGTCGCCCTTCTTCCAGAGCTGATAGCCGATCCACTTCGCCGGACGGACGAAGATGACGTCGTAGAGTTCGTCGAAGTACCACTTGTTGAGCAGGAACTGGTACAGCATCGGCTGCGTTTTCGCCAGCTCGACCGGCAGATACGGCCGGCGGATGTAGAACAGGTACGACACCAGGAAGCCCAGCACCATCATCACCGTCGGCAGGAAGGCGATGGTCTCGGGGATGTGGTGCATCTCCTCGATGATGTGCGGGTTCATCTTCACGGATTCGCGGAAGAACTCCTCGATGCCGTGACCGGCGAACAGCTCCTTGAACGGAAGGCCCGCGACGAACGAGCCGACCGCGAGCACGCCGATCGGGATCAGCATCCAGATCGGGGCCTCGTGTGCGGCCTCGTAGTGATGCTCGTCATGCGGCTCGCCGTGGAAGGTCTTGAAGATCAGGCGCCAGGAGTAGAACGAGGTCAGGCCGGCGGCGATGACCGTCATCAGGAAGCCGTAGACCGCGAACGGATTGTGCGCGGCGTAGGCGGACTCGATGATCGCGTCCTTGGAGAAGTAGCCGGCGGTGAGCGGGAAGCCGGTCAGGGCCAGCGTGCCGACCACCATCACCGCGTAGGTATAAGGGATCTTGCGCCAGAGGCCGCCCATATGGCGGATGTCCTGCTCGTGGTGCATCGCGTAGATCACCGAGCCGGAGCCCAAGAACAGCAGCGCCTTGAAGAAGGCGTGCGTGAACAGGTGGAACATGCCGACCGAATAGGCCCCTGCCCCCATTGCCACGAACATGTAGCCGAGCTGCGAACAGGTCGAATAGGCGACGATGCGCTTGATGTCGTTCTGGACGAGGCCGATGGTCGCCGCGAAGAACGCCGTGGTCGCGCCAAAGAACATCACGACGGCCTGCGCGTTAGGGGCGAGTTCGAACAGCGGCGACAGCCGCGCCACCATGAACACGCCGGCGGTGACCATGGTCGCGGCGTGGATCAGCGCGGAGACCGGGGTCGGGCCTTCCATCGCGTCCGGCAACCAGGTGTGCAGCAGGAACTGCGCCGACTTGCCCATCGCGCCCATGAACAGGAGGAGACAGGTCAGGGTCAGCGCGTCGGCGTGCCAGCCGAGGAAGTTGATGGTCTTGCCGGTGAGGCCAGGTGCGGCATGGAAGATGGTCTCGAAATCGGTCGAGCCGGCCAGCATGAAGATCGCGAAGATGCCGAGCGCGAAGCCAAAATCGCCGACGCGGTTGACCACGAAGGCCTTGATCGCCGCCGCATTCGCCGAAGGCCTCTGGTACCAGAAGCCGATCAGGAGGTAGCTGGCGAGACCGACGCCTTCCCAGCCGAAGAACAGCTGCACGAGGTTGTCCGCGGTGACCAGCATCAGCATCGCGAAGGTGAACAGCGAGAGATAGCCGAAGAAGCGCGGCCGGTTCGGGTCCTGATCCATGTAGCCGATGGAATAGAGGTGCACGAGCGAGGAAACGGTCGTCACCACCACCAGCATCACGGCCGTGAGCGTGTCCACGCGCAGCGTCCACCAGACCTGGAGGTCGCCGGAGAAGATCCAGGGCAGCAGCTGGATCCGCGCGTCGTGATGCATGAAGCCGACGTCAACCAGCGTGAACCAGGACAGCGCCGCCGACACGAACAGCAGTCCCGTCGTGATCAGCTCGGCCGCGCGAGAACCAGCCGCTGGCGGCTCGTGGTCGCCCGGCTCGTCATGGGTCTCATGAATGACGCTCCCCTCCTCCTTGATGGAGGCAGCGGAGACATGACCGTTATTCGCACCATTACCGTGCGCCTCGTCGTGATGTTCGACCGTGTCGCCTGAGGGATTGCGGGCATGCGCGCCGACCAGCGAGATCAGGCCGGCGAGAATAGCGCCCAGCAGAGGCAGAAAGACAATTGCCTGAACCATGACTGAGCTCAGCCCTTCATCAGATTGACGTCCTCAACCGCGATCGAGCCGCGGTTGCGGAAATAGACCACCAGGATGGCGAGACCGATCGCGGCTTCGGCGGCGGCGACCGTCAGCACCAAGAGAGCGAAGACCTGGCCGACGATGTCGCCGAGGAAGGTCGAGAACGCCACGAGGTTGATGTTGACCGAGAGCAGGATCAGCTCGATCGACATCAGGATGACGATGATGTTCTTGCGGTTCAGGAAGATGCCGAGGATCCCGAGCGTGAACAGGATCGCGCCGACCGCCAGATAGTGTCCGAGCCCGATCGTCATTTCACCCACTCCGCCGCATCGGCATCCGAGAGCCCCTGCCCTGACGCCACCTTGCGCATCGCCATCGCCATTTCCGGCGTGCGCGCGTTCTGCACGTTGATGTCCTGCCGCTTCACGCTCGCCTTGTGGCGCAGCGTCAGCACGATGGCGCCGATCATGGCGACCAACAGCACCATGCCCGCGAGCTGGAAGTAGTGGATGTACTTCGTATAGAGCACGAGGCCGAGTGCTTCGGTGTTGCTGACATTGGCCGGGATCGCCGCCGTGATGGTCTTGGAGACGCCGGGGTTGATGACCCAGAAGCCGACGGTGAGCAGCAGCTCGAACATGAAGATGCCGCCGATCACCAGCCCAACCGGCAGGTACTCGATGAAGCCCTCGCGCAGCTCGAGGAAGTCGACGTCGAGCATCATGATCACGAACAGGAACAGCACCGCGACCGCGCCGACATAGACGACGATCAGGATCATCGCCAGGAATTCGGCGCCCATCAGCACGAACAGGCCGGAGGCGTTGACGAAGGCCAGGATCAGGTACAGCACGGAGTGCACGGGATTGCGCGAGACAATCACCATCACCGCCGAAGCGACGCAAACGCCGGCGAAGAGATAGAAGAACAGCGCGGGAAGGATCATGCCCTCACCTCACCGGTACGGCGCGTCGAGCTCGATCGCTTTCGCGATCTCGCGTTCCCAGCGGTCGCCGTTGGCGAGCAGCTTGGCCTTGTCATAATAGAGTTCCTCGCGGGTCTCGGTCGCGAACTCGAAGTTCGGGCCTTCGACAATGGCGTCAACCGGACAGGCCTCCTGGCAGAGGCCGCAGTAGATGCACTTCACCATGTCGATGTCATAGCGCACCGTGCGGCGGGTGCCGTCGTTGCGGCGCGGGCCGGCCTCGATGGTGATGGCCTGCGCCGGGCAGATCGCCTCGCACAGCTTGCAGGCGATGCAGCGCTCTTCGCCGTTCGGATAGCGGCGCAGCGCGTGCTCGCCGCGGAAGCGCGGCGAGATCGGGTTCTTCTCGAACGGATAGTTGATGGTTGGCTTCGGCTGGAAGAAATAGCGCATGGCGAGGAAGAACGCCGAGACGAATTCCGACAGCAGAAGCGAGCGTGCAGTGGCGTTGACGTTGATACCCATGGCGGACCTCACTTCGGCGCGATGCCGGCGAAATGCAGCACACCGGCCACCACGATCACCATCGCCAGCGAGATCGGCAGGAACACCTTCCAGCCGAGGCGCATCAATTGGTCGTAGCGGTAGCGCGGCACGATCGCCTTGGCCATCGCGAACAGGAAGAACATGAAGAACAGTTTCAGCGAGAACCAGATGATCCCCGGCACCCAGTTGAAGGGCGGCAGGTCGACCGGCGGCAGCCAGCCTCCCAGGAACAGGATCGTCGCCAACGCGCACATCGTGACGATCGCGACATACTCGCCGAGCATGAACAAGAGGTACGGCGTCGAGCCGTATTCGACCATGAAGCCGGCGACGAGCTCGGATTCGGCCTCCACGAGATCGAACGGCGGACGGTTGGTTTCCGCCAGTGCCGAGACGTAGAACACCACGAACATCGGGAACAGCGGCCAGACGTACCAGTTCAGGATGGTGAGCTGCGGCAGCCCGATCAGGCTGGCAAGACCGCGCGCATGCTGGGCCTCGACCACGGCCGTGAGGTTCAGCGTGCCGGCGCAGAGCAGCACCGTGATGATGACGAAGCCGATCGAGACTTCGTAGGACACCATCTGCGCCGCCGAGCGCAACGCGGCCAGGAACGGGTATTTCGAGTTCGACGACCAGCCGGCCATGATGATGCCGTAGATCGACAGCGACGAGATCGCGAAGATGAAGAGGATGCCGACATTGATGTCGGAGATCACCCAGCCGAGATTGGTCGGGATCACCGCCCAGGCGGCGAGCGCGAGCACGCAGGACACCAGCGGCGCCAGCAGGAACACGCCCTTGTTGGCGCCGGCCGGGATGATCGGCTCCTTCAGCACGAACTTGAGCAAGTCCGCGAAGGACTGCAGCAGGCCCCAGGGGCCGACCACGTTCGGGCCGCGCCGGATCTGCACCGCCGCCCAGATCTTGCGGTCGGCGAGCAGGATGTAGGCGATCGCGACCAAGAGGACGACGAGCACGAGGACGCTCTCCGCGACCATGATGATCAGCGGCCAGAGGAACCCGGTCCAGAATGCGCTTTCGAAGAATTCCATCAGATCACGCTCACTCCGCTGCGGTCAGCATGTGCCCGGAGGCGAGGCGCGAGCATTCCGCCATCACGGCGGACGCACGCGCGATTGGGTTGGTCAGGTAGAAGTCCTCGACCAGAGGCTTGAACGGCGCCTTCTCCGGCGAGCCGCCCTTCCCCGCCAGCTTCTTGATCTGGTCGGCGGCGCCGGCCTCGATCTGGTCGAGACGGATCAGATGCGGCACGGCCTTGAAGATCGCCTGACGCAGGGCGGCAAGCGAGTCATAGCCGAGCTTCTTACCGAGCGCTTCCGACAGCGCGCGGATGATCGCCCAGTCCTCGCGGGCTTCGCCCGGCGGGAACGCGGCACGGCCGGTCATCTGCACGCGGCCTTCGGTATTGACGTAGATTGCGGACTTCTCGGTGTAGGCGGCCGCCGGCAGGATCACGTCGGCGCGGTGCGCGCCGCGGTCACCATGGGTACCGATATAGACGACGAAGGTGCCATCCGGCGCCTTGATCTCATCGGCCCCTAACAGGAACAACAGGTCCAGCGTTCCGAACGTCGTCATCTGGGCCGCGTTCAGCCCACCCGCGCTGGCGGAGAAGCCGATGTCGAGCGCGCCGACGCGCGAGGCGGTCTCGTGCAGCACGCCAAAACCGTTCCAACCGTCCTTCACCGCACCGACATCGAGCGCGAGCTTGGCACTGGCGGCGAGGATGGCGGCACCGTCGTGACGCGAGGCCGCGCCCGCGCCGACCAGGATGATCGGGTGCTTGGCGTTCTTCAGCACCTCCATGAAGGAGTGCTTGCCCGCCGCGAGCTCGCCGAGCGTCTCGGTGCCCGCGCCGAGATGGTCATAATCGTAAGTCAGGTCGACCTTGGCGCCGATCACACCGATCTTGAAGCCGCCGGCGCGCCAGCGCTTGCGGATGCGGGCGTTGAACACGGCCGCCTCTTTGCGCGGATTGGCGCCAATGATGAGCAGCGCGTCGGCCTGCTCCACGCCTACGAGCGTTGGGTTGAAGATGTAGGAGCCGCGGCCGAGCGCGGGATCGAAGGCGTCGCCGCCCTGCACCGCCAGATTGCCCGAGCCGTATTTGGCGAGCAGGTCCTTCAGCGCGAACATCTCCTCGACACCGGCGAGGTCGCCGGCGATCGCACCGATGCGCTTGCCGTCGGTGCGCGCCGCCTTGGCCGCGATCGCGGCGAAGGCCTCGGGCCAGCTCGCCGCACGCAGCTTGCCGGCTTCGCGGATATAGGGCCGGTCGAGGCGCTGGGTGCGCAGGCCGTCGACGATGTGGCGGGTCTTGTCGGAGATCCATTCCTCGTTCACGGCCTCATTGATGCGCGGCAGCACACGCATCACCTCACGGCCGCGCGTGTCGACGCGGATCGCCGATCCCAGGCCATCCATCACGTCGATCGACTGGGTCTTGCCGAGCTCCCAGGGGCGCGCCGCAAACGCATAAGGCTTCGAGGTCAGTGCGCCGACCGGGCAGATATCGACGAGATTGCCCTGCAATTCCGAGGTCAGGGCGTGCTCGAGATAGGTCGTGATCTCCATGTCCTCGCCGCGGCCGGTCGCACCCATCTCGGGCGCGCCGGCGACTTCCGCCGAGAAGCGGACGCAGCGCGTGCACTGGATGCAGCGGTTCATCGAGGTCTTGACCAGCGCGCCGAGATATTTGTCCTCGACCGCGCGCTTGTTCTCGGCGAAGCGGCTGGTGTCGACACCGTAGCCCATCGCCTGGTCCTGCAGGTCGCACTCGCCGCCCTGGTCGCAGATCGGGCAGTCCAGCGGATGGTTGATGAGAAGGAATTCCATCACGCCTTCGCGTGCCTTCTTCACCATCGGCGAACGCGTCGAGATCTCCGGCGGCTCGCCCTTGGGGCCCGGACGGCAGTCGCGCACGCCCCAGGCGCAGCTTGCGACAGGCTTCGGGCCGCCCTTCACTTCGACGAGACACATCCGGCAATTGCCGGCGATCGACAGCCGCTCGTGATAGCAGAAGCGCGGAATCTCGGCGCCCGCGGCCTCGCACGCCTGGAGCAGCGTGTACTCGGCGGGCACATCGATCTCTTTGCCGTCGATGATGAGCTTGGTCATTTATCCTACTCCGCCGCGACCATGTTCACGGGATCGCGGACGCCGATATCGTCGATGTCGGCCCTGTGCGAATACTGGTCGATGCGCGCTTCGATCTCGTGACGGAAATGGGCGATCAGGCCCTGGATCGGCCAGGCCGCCGCGTCGCCGAGCGCGCAGATGGTGTGGCCCTCGACCTGTTTCGTCACTTCAAGCAGCATGTCGATCTCGCGCTTGTGGGCGCGGCCTTCGGCCATGCGGGTGAGCACGCGCCACATCCACCCCGTGCCCTCGCGGCACGGCGTGCACTGTCCGCAGCTCTCATGCTTGTAGAAATAGGAGATGCGGGCGATCGCACGGATCAGGTCGGTCGACTTGTCCATCACGATGACGGCCGCGGTGCCGAGGCCCGAGCGCAGCTTGCTCAAGCTGTCGAAATCCATCGGCGTGTCGATGATCTGCTCGGCCGGCACCATGCGGACGGAGGAGCCGCCCGGGATCACTGCCTTGAGGTTGTCCCAGCCGCCGCGGATGCCACCGCAATGCTTGTCGATCAGTTCACGGAACGGAATGCCCATGGCCTCTTCGACGTTGCAGGGCCGCTCGACATGGCCGGAGATGCAGAAGAGTTTGGTGCCGACATTGTTCGGACGGCCGATGCCGGCGAACCACGCCGCGCCACGGCGCAGGATGTCCGGCGCAACCGCGATGGACTCGACGTTGTTGACGGTGGTCGGGCAGCCGAACAGGCCGACATTGGCCGGGAATGGCGGCTTCAGCCGCGGCTGGCCCTTCTTGCCTTCGAGGCTTTCGAGCAGCGCGGTCTCTTCGCCGCAGATATAGGCGCCGGCGCCGTGGGCGACGTAAAGGTCGAACGGCCAGCCGTTGACGTTGTCCTTGCCGATCAGCTTGGCCTCATAGGCCTGGTCGATCGCGGCCTGAAGGCGCTCGCGCTCGCGGATGAATTCGCCGCGGACGTAGATGTAGCAGGCATGCGCGTTCATCGCGAAGCTCGCGATCAGGCAGCCCTCGACCAGGAGATGCGGATCGTGCCGCATGATCTCGCGGTCCTTGCAGGTGCCGGGCTCGGATTCGTCGGCATTGACGACGAGGTAGCTCGGCCGGCCGTCGGTCGATTCCTTCGGCATGAACGACCATTTCAGGCCGGTCGGGAAGCCTGCGCCGCCGCGGCCGCGCAGGCCCGACGCCTTCATCTCGTTGATGATCCAGTCGCGGCCCTTGTCGATGATGGCCTTGGTGCCATCCCAGGCGCCGCGGCGCCGCGCACCCTCGAGCCCCCAATCGTGGAGGCCGTAGAGGTTTTTGAAGATGCGGTCCTTGTCCTCGAGCATATCAGTGCTTTCCGATCAACGATTGGACTGCCTGTAGGCAAGTCCGGCGGCGCAGACGGCAAAGGTCAGCGCCCAGAGCAGACTGGTTTCCAGCGACGCGTTCAGGCTGAAACGCTGCAGCAGGAAAATGAACGTGGCCGCCACGGCGGCGTGCATCGCGATGAAGCCCCACTTCTTCATGGCACCGCTCCCCTGCACTGAAGGTGACGAGAGATCACGCATCAGGTGATCTCCTTCAGCGTGGTCGGCCCGGTGATCGGCGCCGAGAACTGGCGGCCGTTCTGCGGGCCGGGCTTGGGCGGATTGCCCGATGCAAAACCGTCGAGCACCTTGCCAAAGCTCTCCTTGGTCAGGTCCTCATAGGTGTCCTTGCCGATCAGCACCATCGGCGCGTTCACGCAGGCGCCCAGGCACTCCACCTCCTCCCAGCTGAAATTGCCGTCCTTGGACAGATGGAAGGGTTCGTGATGGATGCGGTGCTCGCAGACGTGGATCAGATCCTCGGCGCCGCGCAGGCGGCACGGCGTGGTGCCGCAGACCTGGACGTGGGCCTTCTTGCCGACGGGGGCGAGCTGGAACATCGTGTAGAAGGTCGCAACTTCCAGCACGCGGATATAGGGCATATCGAGCATGTCGGCGATGACGCGGATCGCAGCTTCCGACACCCAACCCTCGTTCTGCTCCTGCGCGCGCCAGAGGATGGCGATGACAGCGGAGGCCTGGCGTCCGGCCGGATATTTCGCGATCTGCTGCCGCGCGAATGCGAGGTTCTCCTCCGTGAACGCAAAGCTCGCGGGCTGGACTTCCTTCGGTGCTAATCGGCGAACGGACATCTCTTCAATCTCTCACTGCATGCGGCGCGCGGACTTGGCATTCAGATTCTTGGCATTCAGGGCATCGATCCTGTCCTGCCAGAATGCGCTTGCGGTGCCGAAAACGTTGTAGCCGACGTGGGTCGAGACCTTGATGCGGTCGAGGATCGACAGCTCGGTCACGGTCTCCATCCGGTTGCTGCGCGGATCGAACACGATCAGCTTCAGCGGGGTCTGCTCGAGAATGTAGCGCGACACCGCATGAGAGCGGTCGCTGCCGTGCTCCTCGCACATGATGACGCTATCGGCCTGGAGCAGCCGCGCTCCGCCCTTGATCGCCTCGATCTCGACGCCCTCGACGTCGAGCTTGATCAGATACTTGCCGCTGGAGGCAACCTTGCCATCGTCGATCAGGTTGTCGAGCGCGATGACAGGCACCTCCTCGCCGCCCACTGAGGGATCGCCGGCGATGCTGAAGGCTTCATGCTTGGTGCCGGACAAGCGCGCGGTGCCGCGCGATGCACCGATCGCGCATTTCATCGTCTCGAAGCGGCCCTCGTTGATGCGGGCATTGTTGGCGAGCTTCGGATAGTTCTGGCCCGACGGCTCGATCGCGATCGCCTTGTGCGAACCGAACGGCCTGCTCGACACCAGCACCGACCAGTAGCCGTAATTGGCGCCGCAATCGAGCAGCGTGTAGTCGACGTCGACGGAGTCGGAAAACAGCAGCTCGAGCTCGTCTTCGTAATTGTAGGAGCGGTTGAGCAGCTTGCTCCAATAGCCGTCGCCGTAGGGGAACTCGAACACGGCGTCGGGATTGAGCCTGATCGCGATGTTGCGCTTGGGCAGCGTCTTCGCCAGCAAATTGGCGCAGGCGATGTAGCCCATATGCGAGAAGTGCGAGGAGATCTTCGATCCCGTCACCAGCGCCAAGGCAGCCGTCCGCTCCCACAGGTTGGCCCCTTCAAGGGCCCCCGAGGCACGGTCAAACTGGATTGGCGCCTGCGCCATCACCGATCGACCTCTCCGAACACGATGTCGAGCGAGCCGAGGATCGCCGAGACGTCGGCGAGCAGATGGCCGCGGCAGACGTGGTCCATGGCCTGGAGATGGGCAAAGCCCGGCGCGCGGATCTTGCACTTGTAGGGCTTGTTGGAGCCGTCGGAGACCAGGTAGACGCCGAACTCGCCCTTGGGCGCCTCGACCGCGGCATAGACTTCGCCGGCCGGCACGTGGACGCCCTCGGTGTAGAGCTTGAAGTGGTGGATCAGCGCTTCCATCGAGCGCTTCATCTCGCCACGGCGCGGCGGCGCGACCTTGTTGTCTGCGACGACGACCGGGCCCTTGCCCTCGGGCGCGTTCAGCTTCTGGATGCACTGCTTCATGATGCGCACGGACTGGCGCATCTCTTCCATGCGGATCAGATAGCGGTCGTAGCAGTCGCCGTTCTTGCCGATCGGGATGTCGAAATCCATCTCGGCGTAGCACTCATAAGGCTGCGACTTTCGCAGGTCCCAGGCCGCGCCCGAGCCGCGCACCATGACGCCCGAGAAACCCCACTGCCAGGCCTCCTTGAGCGACACGACGCCGATGTCGACGTTGCGCTGCTTGAAGATGCGGTTGGCGGTGAGCAGACGGTCGAGGTCGTCGACCACCTTCAGGAACGGATCGCACCAAGCCTCGATGTCGTCGACCAGCTTCTGCGGCAGGTCCTGATGCACGCCGCCGACGCGGAAGAAGGCCGCATGCATACGGCTGCCCGAAGCGCGCTCGTAGAACACCATCAGCTTCTCGCGCTCTTCGAAACCCCACAGCGGCGGGGTCAGCGCGCCGACGTCCATCGCCTGCGTGGTGACGTTGAGCAGATGCGACAGGATGCGGCCGATCTCGCAATAGAGCACGCGGATGAGCTGGCCGCGGCGCGGCACCTCGATGCCGAGCAGCTTTTCGGCAGCTAAGCAGAAGGCATGCTCCTGGTTCATCGGCGCGACGTAGTCGAGCCGGTCGAAATAGGGAATCGCCTGGAGATAGGTCTTCTGCTCGATCAGCTTTTCGGTGCCGCGGTGAAGCAGGCCGATATGCGGATCGACGCGCTCGACGACTTCGCCGTCGAGCTCCAGCACCAGCCGCAACACGCCGTGCGCCGCCGGATGCTGCGGGCCGAAATTGATGGTGAAGTTACGGAGATTCTGCGGTTGCTCGTTCATGATCAGCTCTTCGGCCCCGCTTTTTCATCCCCCGGCAACGGATAGTCCGCTCCTTCCCACGGCGAGAGGAAATCGAACTTGCGGAACTCCTGGTTGAGCCTGACAGGCTCGTACACCACCCGCTTCTCCTGGTCGTCGTAGCGGACCTCGACGAAGCCGGTCAGCGGGAAATCCTTGCGCAGCGGATGGCCCTCGAAACCGTAATCGGTGAGGATGCGGCGCATGTCGGGATGGCCGACGAAGAACACGCCGTAGAGGTCGTAGGCCTCGCGCTCGAACCAGTCGGCGCCAGGGAATTCGTCGATCAGCGACGGCACCTGCGTGGTCTCGTCGGCTTGGGCCTTGAGCCGGATCCGCGTGTTCAGCGTCGGGGACAAGAAGTGATAGATCACGTCGAAACGCTTCTCGCGATCCGGATAGTCCACCGCCGTGATGTCGGTGATGTTGACGAAGCGGCAGTTCGGATCGTCGCGCAGGTACTTGACCACCTCGACGATCTTGGCGGCCTCGACGTCCACCGTGAGCTGGTTGAAGGCCACCGAGTGACCGGTAGCGGCGCCCGGAAGCGCGCTAACGATCGTCTGCCCCAGGGCGTCGAGCTTGGCGTCGTCCATGACGTAAAACCTTAGCGTTCGATGGTGCCGGTGCGGCGGATCTTCTTCTGCAGCAGCAGCACGCCGTAGAGCAGCGCTTCCGCCGTAGGCGGGCAGCCCGGCACATAGATGTCGATCGGCACGATGCGGTCGCAGCCGCGCACGACCGAGTAGGAATAGTGATAGTAGCCCCCGCCATTGGCGCAGGAGCCCATCGAGATGACGTAGCGCGGCTCGGGCATCTGGTCGTAGACCTTGCGCAGCGCCGGTGCCATCTTGTTGGTCAGGGTGCCCGCGACGATCATGACGTCGGACTGGCGCGGCGAGGCACGCGGCGCGAAGCCGAAGCGCTCGACGTCGTAACGCGGCATCGAGACCTGCATCATCTCGACCGCGCAGCAGGCGAGACCAAAGGTCATCCACATCAGCGAGCCGGTGCGCGCCCAGGTGATGAGATCATCGGTGGCCGCGACGAAGAAGCCCTTGTCGGACAGCTCGTGCTTAACCTCGAGGAAGAACGGATCATTGGCCCCGACCGGCTTGCCGGTTGACGGATCCAGGATGCCCTTGGGGGCCGGCGCGACGACCGGAGCCAAGGACTGAGTAGGAGGGTTCAATCCCATTCGAGTGCCCCTTTTTTCCATTCATAGGCGAACCCGACCGTCAGCACGGCGAGGAACACCACCATGGACCAGAAGCCGGTCGCGCCAAGCTTGCCGAACGCCACCGCCCACGGAAACAGGAACGCCACCTCGAGGTCGAAGATGATGAAGAGGATGGCGACCAGGTAGAAGCGGACGTCGAACTTCATGCGGGCGTCGTCGAAGGCGTTGAAACCGCACTCATATGCCGACAGTTTTTCCGGGTCCGGCTGCTGGAACGCCACGATGAAGGGCGCGATCAGCAGCACGAGGCCGATGAGGCCCGCGACCCCTATAAAGACAACGAGTGGAAGATAGTTCTCTAGAATGCCGCTCATCGACGAGCCCTTTTTCCCGCAGCCTCGGGACAGCCACGGATTCGTCCGATTTGGAATTATTCTGAGCCTTAGCGCAGTGCACCAATGGGCGCAAGACACGCTCTTTTCAGGCCCTTTGCCGCTCCCAGAACGGTGGAAATCCCGGAATCACCCCGCGCTGGTATGGAGCAGAACAGCTGCCCCAGCAAGGGCGATCCCGATCAGTCCACGCGCGCTCGGCCGTGACGTCCTCGGTTGGGAAGGCGCACTTTATCTAGGCTGGGGCGCAGCAAAGTCCAGACTACAACCAGGACAGGCGCTCCCACTGTCACCCAGGCGACATATTGGCCGGCCTCGCCCCAAAGCAACGCGGCCAGCAAGCCGGTGATGGTGGCGGCCGCCAGCAGGATAGGTGCAGCAAAGACACGTATCCACAGCCGCGAGCGGTCGGGCGAGCCATGCATCACGACGGGACCGGAACTCGTCTGGCGAATGCGTCGGCGCGGGCGGAGGACCGCTTCCGCCGCCGCGCCAGCCAGAGATAGAGGCCGCTGCCGATCACGACGATCGTGAGCACGTCGAGCGCGGCCCAGATCACCTTGAGCGGCATGCCGCCGTAGTCGCCGAAATGCAGCGGCTGCGAGATCAAGAGCGCCTGCAGATAGAGCGGCAGCGCCCGGCTGTCGGCGACCTCCCCGCTTTCGCCGTCCAGCAGGACAGGCTTGAGCAGCCGCGCCGTCAGCGCCGTATCGCCCCGCATGAAGGCAGCGAAATGATGCGAGGACGTGAACGGCGTGCCCGGAAACGCGATGAAGGCGATCTCCATACCGGGAGCCGCCCGCTTCGCGCGCGCGACGACATCATCGAGTGAGGCCAGATGCGCTGGCGGCGGCTTGCCGGCATAGGGTGCGACCATGCTGGCGAGCTCGGTCGCCTTCCACTGGTTCAGCATCAGCTCGGCCCAGGTGTTGACGACGCCGGTCAGCCCGACCACCAGCGCCCAGGCCACCGTCACCACGCCGATCAGGTTGTGCCAGTCGAGCCAGCGCACGCGACGGGAGGCGCGATCGCGGATGGTGGCAAAGCGCAGGCGGCGGGTGAACGGCCAATACAGCACCACGCCCGAGACGATGGCGACGGCGAACAAGAACCCCATCGCACCGAGGAACAGTTTTCCGGCCTGGCCGGCGAACATGTCAGTGTGCAGCTTGAGCACGATCAGCATCGGCCCGACCCCGACAGGCCCGAGCAGCTTGGCGGAGACGGCGTCGAACGCTCGTACCGTCGCATTGTCGGGAACCCCGTCAGGAGCGCTGTTGGTGAAGGCCATCACGATCCCGGGCTCGTCCTTGTCCCAGGAGATATATTGCATCACCCGGCCGGGATCGGCGGCGAGCGCGGCCTCGGCGACGGCTTGCGGCGTCGCGCGCGCCGCGCCCGCATGAGCTTCGGGCTGGGGGGCGTAGCCCAGGAGCTCATCGATCTCGTGGTGGAACACCAGCGGCAGGCCGGTGAGGCAGAGCAGCAGCAGGAACACGGTCGAGATCAGGCTGGTCCAGGTGTGAACCACGGACCAGAGCCTGACCGTGCGCGCCTTCACGATCGCCTCTCCTCGCCTGCGCTTACCATTTGTAGGACACGCTGGCGGTCACGCGCCGGCGGTCGCCGTAGAAGCAGGACGTGGCCGACGCGCAGCTCGCGACGTACATCTTGTCGGTCACGTTGATCACGTTGAGCGCCGTCCGCCAGTTTTGCCATTCGTAGTGAATCGCGAGATCGCCGAGCACCACTGCGGGAACCTCGAGAGTGTTGGCCGCATCGGCCCAGGAGGAGCCGACGTAGCGCACGCCGCCACCGAAACCAAATCCTTCCAGCGGTCCGTCCTTGAAGGTGTAGTCGGCCCAGCCCGAGACCAGGAGCTCAGGCGTGTTGGTCGGCGTCTTGCCGACCAGCGCCGGATCGAGATCTTTGCTGTTGAAGAGATGATAGGCCGTGAAGGAGCCGATCAGCTTCAGCTCCCTTGTGGCATTGGCCACCACTTCGAGCTCGATGCCGCGCGAGGTCACCTCGCCGGTCTGGTTTTGCAACACGGGTACGCTGCCCGGCAATGTCGTCGCGACATTCTGCCGGACCAGATCGAAAGCCGAGACCGTGAAATAGCCATCGAAGCCTTTTGGCGCGACCTTCACGCCGATTTCGGCCTGCTTGCCGGTCTCCGGCAGAAACAGCTGGTTCTGGGCGTTGAGGCCGATGATCGGATTGTAGCTCGTCGAATAGGAGACGTAGGGCGCGATGCCATTGTCGAAATTGTAGATCAGCCCGGCGCGGCCGCTGAACCTGCTGTCGTCGCGGCTGGCGACCAGAGCGCCGGTGTCGCGCGCTTCCTGCGTCGTCTCGACCCAGTCATTGCGGCCACTCAGCACCAGCGTGAAGTTGCCGAGCTTCATCTGGTCCTGAAGATAAGTGCCGGCCTGCTTCTGCGTGATCAGGAAGTTCCGGAACGGAGCGCTCGGTAATGGAACCTCGGCCGATCCATAGACGGGATTGAAGACGTTGATCGCGGGCACGCCGAACCCGAAGGCCTGATAGTCGTCGATCTGGTAGCCCCTCAGGTCGACCCCGAACAGCATCGTATGCCTGACCGGGCCGGTGTCGAAGCGGTACTCAAGCTGGTTGTCGAGATTGGCCTGATTGGCCGTGTTCTTCGCATACCAATTGTACCGATTGAGAGTGGCCGTGTTGATGTCGGCCCAACCGTTGCCGACATAGCCGCGGTAGGTGATGTCGACATGTGCAAAGCGGGCGTTCTGACGGAACGTCAGGTCATCGGTGAGATTGCGCTCGAACTGATAGCCGAGCATCTCCTGCTCGCGCGTGAACTTGTCGACGCTGGGATCGCCGACGAAGAAGCTGGTGGGGATCTTGCCGAACGATGCGCTGGTCACCGTGCCCTGGTAAGGCAGGAAGTTGATGCCGCGGGTGTCCTGCTTCGAGGCCGAGGCCAGCACCGTCAAGGTCGTGTCGGCATCCGGCTTCCAGGTGACTGACGGCGCGATGAAGTAGTTGTTGTCGGGCGTGAAGTTGACCTGCGTGGGGCCGTTCTGGACCTGGCCGACCACGCGTGCGAACAGCTTGCCGTTCTCGGGGCTCGTCGCGACCGGTCCGCCAAAATCGAAGCCGACATAGGCATTGCCGAAATTGTTGACCCCGGTCTCGACGTAACGGATCGGCTCGACCGGCGGCATCTTGCTGATGACGTTGACGATGCCGCTCGGGCTCGATCCACCATACAGCACCGCCGACGGGCCGCGCAGCACCTCGACGCGCTCCATGTTGGGCGTCTGCAGCTTCCAGCTCGCATAGGACGTGTAGAACAGCTGCATGCCGTCGAGGAACAGTCCGATGTCCTCGGACTTGAAGCCGCGGATCAGCCACCAGTCGTTGCGGGTATCTGTGCCAAACGTTCCGGCGCGCACGCCGGCGGTGTAGCGCAGCACCTCGTCCAGCTTGTTCGGCTTCTGGTCGCGGATCTGCTCGGCACCGATCACCGACACCGACTGCGGGGTCTCCATGATCGGCGTGTCGGTCTTGGTGCCGGACGAGCTGCGGCCGGCGACGTAGCCGTTCACCGGACCGCGCGGCGTCTCGACGAAGCCGACATTGCGCTGCGGCTGCGGCTTGTTCCTGTTGGCGGTCTGCTCCGACGACCGCGGCGCACGACGCTGAGGGGTCGCCGCTGCGCGGCGGCGCGCTTCCGGCGCCGTGACCGTCACCGACGGAATGTTCTGCGCGCCACCCTGCGCGGACGATTGTGCGAGCGATGCCTGCGGCATCAAGACCCAAGCGGATGCGGTCGCCAACACGGCCGACCGCAGCATTCCAAGACTGTTCAACGCGCCACCCCAAGCTGCATGTTTTGATGCGTCATGCCGCCAGTCCCCGCGGCGACATGCGCTGCGGTGACGCTTATGTGAGGGCGCGCGAATTGCCTAATTGAAAACTTCTTAGAAGAATTCTTAGAAGCACTCCAACATTTCCAGAGATTGCCGAGACATCAGCGCGAATTCTTCTCGCTCTCGAGCATCTCGGCGGCGATCGCCGTGAGCTGATCGACCTGCCGCAGCAGCGTGTGGAACTCGGCTTCGCTCAAATGTTGCAGCAGGCGCCGATTGCGTTCCTGCGCGCCATCGACGATCGCATCATGCGCGGCGAGGCCCGTCGCAGTCAGCGAGATCAGCACCTCGCGGCTGTCCTTCGGGTTTGCCGTTTTCGCGATCAGCTTGCGCGACAACAGGTTTGCCAGCGCACGGCTGATCTGTCCCTTGTCTTGGCCGACGGCCTCGGCGAGCCGCGCCACGCTCATGGGCGGCCGCCGCCCGAGCGAGGCGACAAGACCGAACTCGACCGAGTTCAGTCCTGTGAGACGCTTGTAGCGCAGGATGGCGCCGCGCTTGAGCAGGTTGGCGAGCACCATCAGCCGCGACGACAGCATCGCGGTGACCGGCGCCGCCGGCGCGCTCTCGTCCGTTTCGGACGACGTCGACCCGCCCCTGCTCTCCGTCTCGCTCATGATTCCACCTGTGCCAAGAAAGCCGGGGTGTGCCAAGCCCGGGTCACGGCGGCCTCCCCGACTTGATCCGTCCAAGAGGCATTCGGATGCGCCCACTGACAGTCGACGTGTTCAACGACGCGCTCAAGGGCAGCTATGGCGCGGACGTGGTGCGCTACTCCTGCTCTCGGCCGCGCTCACCACCACGGCGTCCTGCTGATATCGGCCGGGCCGCCGCTTGAGACCGGCCTTCCCTGGCCCGCCCGCAGAAACCTGCCTGATGGCGAGATGAAACCATTTTGCGGAACCCGCGAAACCATCCGGAAACAGAGAGTGCCTAGAAGAAGAGCCCATAGACGGCGGCAAAGCCCGTCGGGAGGCTCAGATGAACCACTCAATTCACTCTGCTGATCGTGCGACCCACCTCAAGATCGTGGTGGTGGCGCTGGTGGCCGGCATTGCGGTGGCCGGCTTCGGGATCGCGGCCCGCACCCATGCCGATTACGCCCAGACCGCCCAGTCCACCCACGTGATGAAGGCCGGCAAGCCAGTGGTGGTGACCAGCGCGGGCACGTCGGAGATTCGCTGAGACGAAAGGTCCGATTTGATGCCAAACGGCCGCCCTCGGGCGGCCTTTTTGATGTCCAGCGACAGGTAAAGACAAGCCGCCAAACCATTGATTTTATGAGATCGAGGGGTGTATTCCGCCATGAAATGGCGCGAGAGACGGGGCTCGAACCCGCGACCTCCGGCGTGACAGGCCGGCGCTCTAACCAACTGAGCTACTCCCGCGTGACACGCAAATGTCTGCGGAACGAGGGGGGGCTTAAAGGCCGGACTTGGTGAAGTCAAGGACGTTGCGTCGTTAGCCGCAACGCCCGCATTTCCTACCAAGCACCGCGTGCAGACAATGCTTAACAGGCCGCGCAGACGCGTAGTCAGTCCATTCCCGAATCGTCTACGCCTCGCGGAACCTCCGGAGTTCCCAGACCATCTTCCTAGAGGACTCCGGCCAGAATCGAGGAGGCAGACATGGCGAAGAAAGCAGCCGCTCCCGCCACCATCACACTCAAGCACCTCGCCGCTGACATCGCGGAGAGCCAGGACCTGTCGAAAAAGCGCGCCGAAGCCGTCCTGACCGACATGGTCGACCTGATCACCAAGCACCTGAAGAAGGGCGACCGCGTCCGGATCGTCGGTCTCGGCATCCTGCAGGTCCGCAAGCGCGCCGCCCGAACCGGCCGCAATCCCGCCACCGGCGAGCCGATCCACATCAAGGCCAGCTGGAAGGTCGCATTCCGCCCGGTCAAGGAACTGAAAGAGGCGATCTAGCAATTACTTTTCCTTAAGCCCGATCCGACCTCGTTCCGGCCGCAACGCGGCCCGCTTTTCTGGTATATCGCCTTGCTCATCTGACCCGGCGGTTTGACCAGAAATGTCCTCCCTCACCTTTTCGCATACCGTGACCGAGCGCTTCCTGCGCTACGTCACCATCGACACCCAGTCCGATCCGGATTCCCCGGCCTCGCCCTCGACCGAGAAGCAGAAGGATCTCGGCCGCGTGCTCGCCGCCGAGCTGAAGGCCATGGGCGTTGAGGATGCGCATCTCGACGACTACGGCTATGTCTATGGAACGATCCCCGCCAACACACCTAAGAAGGTGCCGGTGATCTGCTTCTGCTCGCACATGGACACCTCGCCCGACGTCACCGGCAAGGACGTCAAGCCGCAGGTGGTGACGAACTATCGCGGCGGCGACATCGTGCTGCCTCGCGACACCAGCCAGGTGATCCGATTCGCCGAGCACCCTGCGCTGAAGAGCCAGATCGGCAACGACATCATCACGACCGACGGCACCACGCTGCTGGGGGCCGACAACAAGGCCGGCGTTGCCGAGATCATGGATGCCGCGCATTTCTTCATCAACAATCCCGATGTGAAGCACGGCACCATCAAGATCCTGTTCACCCCGGATGAAGAGATCGGCCGCGGCGTCGACAACGTCGATTTGAAGAAGCTCGGCGCCGATTTCGCTTACACCATGGACGGCGAGAGCGCCGGCTGCGTCGAGGACGAGACGTTCTCGGCCGATGGGGCCACCATCACCATCAACGGCGTCAGCGCCCATCCCGGCTATGCCAAGGGCAAGATGGAGCACGCGATCAAGATCGCAGCCGCCATCGTCGAGCGCCTGCCCAAGGAAGGTTGCTCGCCGGAGACGACCTCGGGCAAGCAGGGCTTTCTGCACCCGGTCGGCATCGAGGGCGCGCTGGAACAGGCGACGCTCTCCTTCATCGTCCGCGACTTCACCGAGGAAGGGCTGAAGGAAAAGGAGGTCCTGCTCGAGACCATCGTCAAGGACGTGATGAAGGATTATCCGCGCTCGACCTACACGTTCGAGGTGCGCGAGCAGTACCGCAACATGAAGCAGGTGATCGACCGTCACCCGCACGTGCTCGAATACGCCATCGAGGCAATCCGCCGCGCCGGCCTGCGCCCGATGCGCACCGCGATCCGCGGCGGCACAGACGGCTCGCGCCTGTCCTTCATGGGTCTGCCCTGCCCCAACATCTTCGCCGGCGAGCACGCGTTTCATTCGCGGCTGGAATGGGTCAGCCGGCAGGACATGGAGAAGGCGGTGCAGACTATCGTCCACCTTGCGATGATCTGGGAAGAGCGGGCGTAAGGCCACCGCGACAGGACGCGGGGCCAGCACGGCCCCGCGAGACAGATACGATGTCCGAGGAGTCGCATGAGCTTCTATCAGGACAGGATCTTGCCTTGGCTGACGCAGCTCGCCATGCGCCAAGCCCAGCTCGTGCCTTATCGTACCCGGGTCGCATCCGCCGCAACGGGGCGCGTCCTTGAGCTCGGCATTGGTCCTGGGCTCAATCTCGGATTCTACGGGCCGAGCGTGACGCAAATCATCGGCATTGATCCATCACCCAAGCTGCTGGAGGTCGCGCGCAACGCCGGTCGGCAGCATGCGAGCCGGCTCGATCTGATCGAAGGCTCCGCGGAAGCCATTCCGCTGGAGAGTTCGAGCGTGGACACCGTCGTGACGACGTGGACGATGTGCAGCATCCCCAACGTCAATCGCGCGCTCTCGGAGGCTCGACGTATCCTGAAGCCGGGCGGACAGCTTCTGTTCGTCGAGCATGGCCGCGCGCCCGAGCCCAGCGTGCAATGGTGGCAGGATCGTTTGACCCCGCCCTGGAAGGTCATCGCGGGCGGCTGCCATCTCAACCGCGCCATCGCAGACCTGATCCGCACCAACGGCTTCGCCGTCCAAGATCTCAATGTCGGCTATATGCGGGGACCAAAGCCGATGACGTTCATGTATGAAGGTCGAGCCCTCCCGCGTTCGTAATGACCGCAGTTGCCGCGCCCGCGATGCCGACGTCGGCGGGAACAAACATTCGCGAGTTTTGCGGCGCGTCACATGTCCTATGTTAACGACGTCCATTACGCGATGCATCAAAGATGCGGTCGGGGCGGAAAACTCGGGAGAGCCGCGTGGACCGCAGAACCGCTTGCCTGAAGCAGGCAGACGCATTTCGGGAAAAGGCCATCGCCGATCCAGCGCACCATGACGAATGGATCGACGAGGCCATCAAGTGGTTGGAGCGGGCAATGGAGGCGAGCCGCCGCGTCGCGGTCACGATCGAAGCCAAAGAAGATTGGCTCCTTCAAGATGCGGCAGCTGAAGCGTTGTTGTCGCAACGCCCCGAGCGCAGTGCCTGATCGCACGCTCCTCCAAAAATTCAGAATTTGCTTAACGCGAATTATATTGCCCCACGCGCAAGATGCCGCCGCGTCCGCCTCTGGCCAAATCGTGATGTCGGGCCGGTTTACAGGTTCCGTCGTGCCATGCGACAATGAGGCATGCACCTGAATAGGTTCGCCAAGGCTGTCGTGATGCTGCTCGTGGCGGTCGGGCTCCTGCTCGCACCGCTGGCGACGCCGGCATCTGCCATGGCGGTATCGGGTGCAGGAAGCAGCATGACGGCGATGTCGGACGACACGCAAGGCATGTCCGAAGACATGCCCTGCTGCCCGGATCAGACCAAGAGCAAGACCTGCGATTCCTGTCCGCTCGTCGCGGTGTGCATGCTGGGCCTGTCGCTCTCCACTCCTTCCGGAGCGAGCACGGTGATCGAGCGGCAGCCGCAGAAGAGCGCGCTCGCGCCGGGCAATGACCGCCTGCGCGACGGCCTCGCGGCAAAACCTCCCGACCATCCTCCTCGAACCCGGGCCTGATCGGCGCTGACGCGCCTGATGATCGTGCGCGCCGACATCGGCGTGCGCGCCATTACCTGCCGCTTGGCTGCATGTCGGCTTGCCGCGAGCAGCTCCGGCGGCTCCATCAGACCCATCGAGGAACTATAAATTATGACGACCACCAAGCTCGCGCGCGCCGCCATCGCCGCGCTGATCGGCGCTGCGTTCACGGGGAGCGCGCACGCCGAAATCAAGAACTACGAATTCCAGCTGGCTCAACCGACCATCAAGACCGGGGCCGATCGCATCGTGACCGTGCGGCTGGTCGACAAGACCAGCGGCAAGGCGATACCCGATGCGGTGATCTTCGCCAGCCGGCTCGACATGGCGCCTGACGGCATGCAGGAGATGGTCACCAAGGTCACGCCGATGCCGGGCACCGAACCCGGGACCTATCGTTTCAAGGCCAATTTCAGCATGGCCGGACGCTGGCAACTCTCGCTCGGCGCCAAGGTGCAGGGTGAGACCGGCACGGTCGAAAGCAAGCTCGTCGTCACGGCCGAGAAATGACCCGCCTCGCCATTGCAGGCACTGCCGCTGCGATTTTCGCGGCGGCAGGTGTCGCGCTGATTGGCGGCCGCGCCATGCAGCCTCAGTCGGATTCAAGCTCGCTGACTTTCGCCGCGCATGCGGCTGACGCGGGCGCACCGATCTATTTCCGGGATCCGGACGGCCGGCCGTTCTACTCCCTCACCCCGAAGAAGACCGCCGACGGCCGCGACTATCGCGCCGTGCGGGCGAACGAGGACATCGCCTTCGAGGAAGCTGACGAAGCGCCCGCCGTCATGGCAACCGACGCCAAGGGCGATCGCAAGATCAAATATTACCGCCACCCGATGGGCCTGCCGGACACCTCGCCCGTGCCGAAGAAGGACTCGATGGGGATGGATTACATCCCCGTCTACGAAGGCGAGGACAGCGACGACGGGTCGGTGAAACTGTCGCCCGGCAAGATCCAGCGCAGCGGCGTCAAATCCGAACCGGCCGAGCTGCGCCGGATCAGAACGCTGGTGCGTGCGCCCGGCACGATTCAGCTCGATGAACGCCGGGTCTCGGTGGTCGCGATGCGCGCCGACAGTTTTGTGCAGAAGGTCGCCGACGTCACCACCGGCACCCGCGTGACCAGGGGCCAGCCGCTGATGGAGATCTACAGCCCCGCCGTCTCGTCGGCGGCCGCCGAATATCTCGCGACGATCACCTCGAAGACGACGGCGGGTATCGAGCCCTATGGCCGCGGCTCCCGGCAGCGCCTGATCAATCTCGACGTCCCCGAACCCGTCATCGCCGAAATGGAGAAGAACCACGCCCTGCCAATCGCCATTCAGTGGTCGTCGCCGCGCGACGGCATCGTGCTCCAGCGCAACGCCATCGAGGGCATGCGCGCCCAGCCCGGCGACGTGTTGTTCCGCATCGCCGACATCTCGCAGGTCTGGGCGACGGTGGACGTGGCCGAGCGCGATCTCGGCAATGTCGCTGTCGGCCAGCCCGTGATGGTGCGGGCCCGCAGCTATCCCGGCCGCGACTTCAAGGGCCTGATCAGCGTGATCTATCCGCAGGTGAACAAGGAGACGCGCACGGCGCGGGTGCGAATTGAGCTGGCGAATGCCGACCTCGCTTTGCTTCCCGACATGTATGTCGACGCCGAGATCGACACCGGCACGCCGGTGCCGGTGCTCAGCGTCGCCGAGAGCGCGCTGCTGGACACCGGCAGCCGGCAGGCCGTGCTGGTCGACAAGGGCCAGGGGCGTTTCGAGCCGCGCGAGGTCAAGCCCGGACGGCGCGGCGACGGCTATGTCGAAATCCGCGACGGCCTTGCCGAGGGCGACGCCGTCGTCACCTCCGCCAACTTCCTGATCGACGCCGAGAGCAATCTGAAGGCCGCGCTGAAAGGTTTTGCCGATACCGGCACGGCGCAAGGCGGCGACAAGGCGATGGGAGCCAAGCCATGATCGCGCGCCTCATCGCATGGTCAGCACGCAACCTGCTGCTGGTGCTGTTCGGCACCGGCTTTGCCGCCGCCGCGGGCCTCTACGCCCTCGTCCATCTGCCGCTCGACGCCATTCCTGATCTCTCCGACACCCAGGTCATCGTCTACACCGAATATCAGGGACAGGCGCCGCAGGTGATCGAGGACCAGGTCACCTATCCCCTCACCACGGCGATGCTGACGGTGCCGAAATCGAAGGTGGTGCGCGGGTTCTCCTTCTTCGGCGTCTCCTTCGTCTACGTCATCTTCGAGGACGGCACGGACATCTACTGGGCGCGCTCGCGCGTGCTCGAATTCCTCAACGGTGCGGCATCAAGGCTGCCGGCCGGCGTGACGCCGACGATCGGCCCGGACGCCACCGGCGTCGGCTGGGTCTACCAATATGCCATCATGTCGAAGGAGCTGAACCTCGCGGAGACCAGGACGATCCAGGACTGGAACCTGAAATTCGCCCTGGCCAAGGCCGAAGGCGTTGCGGAGGTTGCCGGCGTCGGCGGCTTCGTCAAGCAGTACAATGTCATCCTCGACCCGCAGCGCATGCGCGACCTCGGCATCACCATGCAGAAGATGCGCGAGGCGATCCGTGCCAGCAATGCCGATGTCGGCGGCCGCACCGTCGAGCTGTCCGAGTTCGAATATGTCATCCGCGGCAAGGGCTATCTCAGGAGCATCGAGGATCTCGGCAACATCGTGCTGAAGACCAGCGACGGCACTCCGGTCAAGCTGCGCGACGTCGCCCGCATCGAGCTCGGTCCCGACGAGCGGCGCGGCATCGCCGAGCTCAATGGCGAGGGCGAGGTCGCGAGCGGCATCGTGCTCCAACGTTTTGGCGTGAACGCGCTCGACGTGATCGAGAACGTCAAGAAGCGTTTCAGGGAGATCGCGACCAGCCTGCCAAAATCGATCGAGATCGTTCCGGTCTACGACCGCTCGAGCCTGATCTACGCAGCGATCGATACGCTGAAGCATACGCTGGTCGACGAGAGCATCGTCGTCGCTCTCGTCTGCATCGTGTTCCTGTTGCATGTCCGCAGCGCGCTGGTCGCGATCCTGATGCTTCCCGTGGGCGTTCTGATGGCCTTTGGCGCCATGAAGCTGCTCGGGATCGGCTCCAACATCATGAGTCTCGGCGGCATTGCGATCGCAATCGGCGCCATGATCGACGCCGCCATCGTCATGATCGAGAACGCCCACAAGCATCTCGAACGCGCCGATCCCGGCCGATCGCGGGTCAAGATCCTGATCGAGGCCTCCGCGGAAGTCGGCCCTGCCCTGTTCTTCAGCCTCCTCATCATCACCGTGTCGTTCATGCCGATCTTCACGCTGGAGTCTCAGGAAGGACGGCTGTTCAGCCCGCTCGCCTTCACCAAGACGTTTGCGATGGCGGCGGCAGCACTGCTGTCGGTGACATTGGTCCCGGCGCTGATGGTGATCTTCGTCCGCGGCAAGATCATTCCGGAGCACAAGAATCCGATCAACCGCTTCCTGATCTGGATCTACCGCCCGGTGATCTCTGGCGTGCTGCGCGCCAAGATCCCGGTGATCCTGCTCGCGCTCGGCGTGCTCGCCGTCTCGGTCTGGCCGGCCGGGCGGCTCGGCACCGAGTTCATGCCGAACCTCAACGAAGGCACCCTGCTCTACATGCCGACGACGCTGCCCGGCATTTCCGTGACCAAGGCCGCCGAGCTGATGCAGATCCAGGACCGCATCATCCGCTCCTTCCCGGAGGTTGCCTCGGTCTACGGCAAGGCCGGCCGCGCCGCGACTGCAACTGACCCTGCACCGTCGGAGATGTTCGAGACCATCGTCAATCTGAAGCCGACGACCGAGTGGCGCGCCGGCGTGACCGTCGACAGCCTGATCGCCGAGATGGACAAGGCATTGCAATTTCCTGGCGTCTCCAACGCTTGGACCATGCCGATCAAGGCTCGTATCGACATGCTCTCGACCGGCATCCGAACGGCCGTCGGCGTCAAGGTCATCGGCACCGATCTCGCCGGAATCGACAAGCTTGCAAAGCAGGTCGAGCAGGTGCTCAAGGCGGTCCCAGGCACCTCCTCGGCCTATGCCGAGCGCGGCCTCGGTGGTTACTACCTCGAGATCACGCCGAACCGCGAGGCGCTGTCGCGCTACGGCATCATGGTACAGGACGTGCAGGACACGATCGCGACCGCACTCGGCGGCCAGACCGTGACGACGACGGTGGAGGGACGTCAGCGCTTCACCGTCAATATGCGCTACCCGCGCGACCTGCGCGACAATCCGAAGGCGATCAGCAGCGACATCCTGGTGCCTATGCCATCAGGCGGCGCCGTCCCTCTCGGTGAGGTCGCAAGCGTGACGCCGGCACGCGGGCCGACCTCGATCCGAACCGAAAACGGCCAGCTTGCCACCTACATCTATGTCGACATTCGCGACCGCGACCTCGGCGGCTACGTCGCCGATGCGCAGCACGCCGTTCAGGCAAGCATCGAATTCCCGCCCGGCTACTATCTGGTCTGGAGCGGGCAGTACGAATATCTCGAACGCGCCACCGCGCGGCTCAAGATCGTGGTGCCGGTGACGCTGCTGATCATCTTCCTCCTGCTCTATCTCAACTTCCGCTCGGTCACCGAGACCATGATCGTCATGCTCTCGCTGCCCTTCGCCCTGGTCGGCGGCCTCTGGCTGATGTGGTGGCTCGGCTTCAACCTGTCGGTCGCGGTCGCCGTCGGGTTCATCGCACTGGCGGGCGTGGCAGCCGAAACCGGCGTCGTGATGCTGATCTATCTCAACCACGCGCTCGCCGAGACCAAGGCGCGCTGCGTGCTCGCGGGCCGCCCGCTGACCCGCGAGGATCTCTATGCTGCCATCATGGAGGGCGCCGTCGAGCGCGTCCGCCCGAAGATGATGACGGTGGTCGCGATCATGGCCGGCCTGCTGCCGATCATGTGGAGCACCGGCACCGGCTCGGAGATCATGCAGCGCATCGCCGTGCCCATGATCGGAGGCATGATCTCTTCGACGTTGCTGACGCTGATCGTGATCCCCGCGATCTTCGGCATCGTGAAGGGCTTCCATTTGCCTTCTGCGGGCAAGCCACAACCTCCGGGAAAATCGAAAGCGATCGTTACAAAGTCGCGAATCCAGGAGCCAGCCGAATGAGGTGAGCCATGATGCAGGATATGATGTCGGGAATGATGGGCGGCATGGAGCTGATCGCGGTTCTGGTCGTTGTCGTGCTCGCGCTGGGGGCGGCAGCGCTTGTCAAGTATCTCTTCTTCTCAAATCGGGGAGATTGAACATGGATCGCCTTCTCTTCGTGGCATTCGCGGCCGTCCTCGTCTCCTCGCCGGCCGGCGCGCAGCAGGACAGCGTGGCTCGGGGCGAACGCAATTTTCGCGTCTGCGCGGCATGTCACTCGCTCGAGCCCGACCGCAACATGACGGGGCCGAGTCTTGCAAATCTCTGGGGGAGGAAGGCCGCCAGCTTGCCGAGTTTCGACCGCTACTCCGACGCGCTGAAAGCTTCGGGAATCATCTGGGACGACCGCTCGCTGGACGCCTGGTTGACCGATCCTGCGCGCATGGTGCCGCACAACGAGATGCCGTTCGAGGGGATCGATGACTCACGCGTTCGCGCGGATCTGTTGGCATTCCTTAAGGAGGCCACCAAGCCGGGGGCCGCGCCGGAGCGAACGGCCGAAAACCGCATGAATGGGGGCGGCATGATGGGAGGGATGATGGGTAGCGGCCGCGCCCCCAATCTGAAGAATCTGAATCCCGCGCAGCGCGTCACCGGCATGACCCACTGTCGGGACACCTACCGGGTGACGACGGCCGACGGCAAGACGCGCCCCTTCTGGGAGCGCAATCTGCGTCTGAAGACGGATTCCAGCGAAGACGGACCGCAGAGCGGCGCGCCCGCTATCGTGTCGGCCGGCATGATGGGTGACCGGGCGGACGTGATTTTCGCCGCCCCGAACGAAATCTCCAAAACGATAGAAGATCACTGCTGAGGTCTTGGCTGGTCTCGACCACGAATTACACACTACAGACTGTCTAACATTGGAAGGACATCCCCATGAAGTTCATCGCTGCGACAGTCATTTTCCTTGTCTCGGCATCCCTGTGGGCGCAGACGCCTTATGCAGGGATGCAGCTCCGCCAGATAAAAGCGCTCTCGGATCAGGAGATCGCAGACCTGCGCGCGGGCCGCGGTATGGGATTGGCGCTCGCTGCCGAGATCAACGGCTATCCGGGACCTTCCCACGTTCTTGAGCTCGGGGACCGATTGGGGTTGACCTCCGAGCAGCGGGGCAAGGTGCAGGAGATGTTTGCCGCCATGAAGTCCGAAGCGATCCCTCTCGGGACCCGGCTGATCAACAAGGAAGCCGAGTTAGACCAGCAATTCGCCAGCGGAAGCGTAACCCCCGAAAGCCTCAGAGCGGCAACGGCCGCAATCTCGGTCATTCAGGGCGAGCTCCGAGACGCGCATCTCAAGTACCATCTGCTCACGCGGGCCGTTCTCGAAAAGGCTCAATTGGATAAATACGCCGCGTTGCGCGGCTACACGGGTGGCGCATCGATGCACCGCCACCAACACGAGAAATAACGAACCCGAGGAGCCTATCAGACGTTGCTATCCGGCGGCACGACTTGCGGCATCGCGTTCTAGGCCGGAGCAACCTTCAGCTCCATTCGGGAGTGCCGTACCACGACAACCGCTCCCTGAAGCGCGAGGCCGGCCATGATTGCGACCACGATGATATCGGGCCAGCCCGTGCCGGTCCCGAACACGCCGAGGGCGGCCAACAGCACGGCGATGTTTCCGAGCACGTCATTGCGGGTGCATATCCAGGCCGAGCGCATGTTGGAGTCGCCCTTGCGATGGGCCCACAACAGCCCGAAGGAGGCGACGTTCGCGGCAAGCGCCGCGACACCAACCGCCCCCATGGTGAAAGCGCTCGGCAGCGTGCCATGGGCCGCGTGCCAGACGACCGTGCCGACGACCCAAAGGCCAAGGGCGCCCATCGTCAGCCCCTTCGCCAGGGCCGCGGCAGCGCGATAGCGCAGCGTCATGCCGACCACCAGAAGGCTGATGGCGTAGTTCGCGGCGTCTCCGAGAAAATCGAGCGCGTCAGCCTGGAGCGACGCCGATCCGGCAGCAAGGCCCGCGCCGATCTCGGCGAGGAACATGACGGCATTGGCGGCGAGCACCGCCCATAGCACGCGACGATACGCTTTGTTGTCGCGATGACGATCAAGATTGAGCGGCGGCGGTGAGCAGCATGCATCAGCCATGCTCACAAGATAGAGCGGTTGCACGCGTCGGACAATCACGGTGGGGCCGGCCCCCGCGACATCAAGTTCCCACACGTAACATTGTTGCGGGTCGACACTGTTCCCGTCGCCGTGCTAGGCCAGCCTGACTGTCAGCGAGAGTGAATTCGTGGTCTTGAACCGCCGGCCCTTCAGACTCAGGCACACGCGCAATTGGCGCGGGCTCATGGCTGTGTTTGTTGCGGTCATGTACCTGCTGTCGGGCGCGCTCCACGGCACTCATGACATCGATGTGACCAGCCCGTCCGGCGGCTCGGAAATCGCTTCGATCCTCGATGGCTCCACAGGCCACGGCGACCACAAGGCGATCGGCGGCCATCATTGCCATGGCTGCTTCTCGGTGACGATGGCGCAGCCGGCACTATCCGCCGCATTGGTCGCGCTGGTGTCTGCATCGCGCCGGCAACTTGCACCCCGGCTCGCCGGAATTATCCCCGATACCGACTCCCCGCCTCCCAAACCTATTGCCTGAACGGATTGGTCGGGCGCCCTGCGCCCATTAGGTTCATCCTTCACAGGTCGGTTTCATGTTTTGCAGGGGAATGGCCGCGCGCCTCGCGTGCGCGGCGACGTGTCTGCTTGTCGGATTGGCGCTTGCACCGTCTCACGCCCAGACTTTGACGATGCGGACCGCGCTGTCGCGCGCGCTGGCCGCGAGTCCGCGCCTGACGGCGGCGGAGCGCGACGTCGGCATTGCCACGGGTCAGCGCATCCAGGCGGGCGCACTGCTCAATCCGGAACTGTCCTACGAGCAGGACGATTCATTCGGCTCTGGCAGATATCGCGGCACGCGATCGGCCGAGACCACGCTCCAGATCAGCCAGGCTTTCGAGCTGTTCGGCAAACGGGAGGCGCGGATTGCCGCAGGCGCAGCCGGCATCGAGGTCGCCGCGATCCAGCGCAAGGCCGTCAGGCTGGAGGTGCTGTCGGAGACAGCGATCGCTTTCCTCAGCGTGCTCGGCGCGCAGCGGCGCATCCAGATCCTGGACGAACAGATCGCCGCGATCGACCGCCTGACGCCGCTGCTCCGCCGCCGCGTCGAGGCTGGCGCCTCCTCGCCGGCCGAAACCGGCCGCGCCGAGGTCGCCTCCGCCCTGGTGAAGGCCGACCGCGAGCGCTTCAAGGCGACGCTGGCCAGCGCCCGGCGCGAGCTGGCGGTGCTGATGGGAGATCCCGCCGCGAAATTCGGCGAGGTCTCCGGCCGGCTCGATATCACGGGACGCCCGCCGACGTTCCAATCGGTCGTCGCCGCGATCGATGCCAATCCGCAGCTGGTGCGCTGGACCGCGGTCTATGCTCAGCGCAATGCCGAGCTGTTGCTGGCACGGCTCAAGCCCTACCCCGACGTGCGGATCGCGGCTGGCTGGCGCCATTACAACGAAACCAATGACGATGCTGTGCGCCTCACGCTCTCGGTGCCAATTCCCGTGTTCGACCAGAACCAGGGCAACATCCTCTCGGCCCAGGAAAGCCTCGCCAAGACCAAAGCCGAGCGCGAGGCCAACCGCAACGCGCTGATCGTGATCGCCGGCCGGGCCTATGACTCGCTGCAAGGCTCGCTGCGCGAACTCGCAGTCCTGCGCGAGACCGCGATTCCGAAGGCCGTCGAAGCGTCCGAGGCGATCGCGCAAGGCTACGGCCAAGGCCGCTTCACCCTGCTCGAAGTGCTCGACGCCCAGGCAAGCGTCACCCAGGCGCGGCTGCGTGAGCAGGAGGCGCTGCAGAACTTTCATGCGGGGGTGGCGACCATCGAAGGCCTGGTCGGCAATCCGTTCACGCTGGCGCGGGAGAGCGCACGATGAAGACGTCCTCCACCATTGTCGTCGCTGTCGTTGCCGCCGCTCTCGGCGCTTGTGGCTATGCCCTGCTGGCGCCGGCCAGGGTCCCGCCCGCCGAGCATGCCGCGGACAAGAAGCCGGAGAAGCCGAACGACCATGTCGAGCAGGACGAGCATGGCGCCGACCGCATCCGCATCTCCGACGTCAAGCTCGCTGCCGCCGGCGTGGTGCTGGCGGAGGCCGCGAGCGCGACGCTGACCGACACGCTCGCCTTCAACGGCATCCTGCGCGCCAACCAGGAAGCCGTGGTGCAGGTGACGCCGCGCTTTCCGGGCATCGCCAAATCGATCCTGAAGCGCATCGGCGACAAGATCGGCAAGGACGATCTGCTCGCCGCGATCGAGAGCAACCAGAGCCTTACCGTCTACGAGCTGAAGGCGCCGATCGCCGGCACCATCATCGAGCGGCAGATCTCGCTCGGCGAATACGCTTCCGAGCAGAAGCCGGCCTTCGTCGTCGCCGACCTCTCCACCATCTGGGTCGATCTGTCGATCTACCGGCAGGATCTGCGGCGCGTCCACCTCAACGACGAGGTTCTGATCGATCTCGACGATGGCCGCGGCGAGATCAAGGGCACGATTTCCTACATGGCGCCGATCGGCAGTAGCGAGACCCAGACCGCGCTGGCCCGCGTGGTGCTGCCAAATCCGGACGGACGCCTGCGTCCTGGCTTGTTCGTCACGGCGCGGCTGATCCTTGCCGCGCGCAATGTCGCGGTTGCCGTGCGCCGCAGCGCGATCCAGACGCTGGAGAACAAGACGATCGTGTTCGTCCGCGAGAACGGCGACAAGATCGAGGCGCGCCCCGTGGAGCTTGGGGATTCCGATCCGCGCCATGTCGAGATCAAGGCGGGCCTTGCGGCCGGCGAGCATTACGTCGCCGAGAACAGTTTTGTGGTCAAGGCGGAGATGGGCAAGGGAGACGCCGAGCATGATTGAGCGTCTCATCGCCGCCTCACTGCATCAGCGCTGGCTGGTCCTGCTGCTCGCGCTTGGCGCCCTCGCCTTCGGCGGCTGGAATTTCCAACGCCTGCCGATCGACGCCGTGCCAGACATCACCAACGTTCAGGTCCAGATCAACACCCGTGCGCCCGGCTATTCGCCGCTCGAGACCGAACAGCGCATCACCTTCCCGGTCGAGACCGCGATGGGCGGCCTGCCGAAGCTCGACTACACCCGCTCGCTGTCGCGCTACGGCCTCAGCCAGGTGACGGTCGTCTTCAAGGACGGCACCGACATCTACTTCGCCCGCCAGCTCGTCGGCGAACGCATCCAGCAGGTGAAGGACCAGCTTCCGGCCGGCGTCGAGGTCGCAATGGGCCCGGTCTCCACCGGGCTCGGCGAAATCTTCATGTACACCGTCGAGGCCAAGGCGGGCGCCAAGACGCAAGGCGGCCACGACTATTCGCTGACCGATCTACGCACCGTGCAGGACTGGATCATCCGGCCGCAGCTTCGCAACGTGCCGGGCGTGATCGAAGTCAACACCATCGGCGGCTTCGAGCGCCAATTCCACGTGCTGCCGGACCCCGGCAAGCTGATGGCCTACCGGCTCGGCTTTCGCGACGTCATGACGGCGCTTGCCGCCAACAACGCCAATGTCGGCGCCGGCTATATCGAGCGCAACGGCGAGCAGTATCTGGTTCGCTCCCCAGGCCAGGTCGGCAACGTCAACGAGATCCAGGACATCATCATCGGCTCGCGCGGCGGCAATCCCGTCAGGATCAGGGATGTCGCGACCGTGACCGAAGGCCGCGATCTGCGCACGGGCGCGGCGACGCGCGACGGCGAGGAGACCGTGCTCGGCACCGCGATGCTGCTGATCGGCGAGAACAGCCGGACCGTGGCGCGCCGCGTCGCGGCCCGTCTCGAGGACATCGCCAAGTCGCTGCCCGAAGGCGTCGTGACGCGGACTGTCTACGACCGCACCGATCTGGTCGAAGCCACCATCCACACCGTCCGGAATAACCTGCTGGAAGGCGCGGCGCTGGTGGTGGCCGTGTTGTTCCTAATTCTCGGCAACATCCGTGCCGCCCTCGTCACCGCCTGCGTCATTCCGCTGTCCATGGCCATGACCATCACCGGCATGGTCGAGACCAAGGTCAGCGCGAACCTGATGAGTCTCGGCGCAATCGACTTTGGCATCATCGTCGATGGCGCCGTGATCATCGTCGAGAATTGCCTGCGCATGCTGGCCGCGGCCCAGCGCGACAAAGGCGGGCTGCTGACGACGTCCGAGCGCCTGCGTGCGATTCTGCGCGGCTCGCGCGACGTCATCAAGCCGAGCCTGTTCGGAACGCTGATCATCGCGGTGGTCTACCTGCCCGTGCTGACGCTGACCGGCGTCGAAGGCAAGATGTTCACGCCGATGGCGCTGACCGTGCTGATGGCGCTGGGCGCTGCCGTGCTGTTCTCAATCACCTTCGTGCCGGCTGCCATTGCCATCTTCGTCACCGGCAAGGTGTCGGAGCACGAAAACCTGTTCATGCGGGCAGCGAAACGCGCCTATCTTCCCCTGCTCCGATTTGCCATCGACAACCGGCTCGCCGTCGCAATCATGGCCGTCGTCATCGTGGTCGCCAGCGGTATCGCCGCCGCGCGCATGGGCGGCGAGTTCATTCCGAGCCTCGACGAAGGCGACGTCGCGCTGGCCTCGATCCGGATTCCCGGCACCAGTCTCACGCAGTCGCTTGAGCTTCAGAAGGCGCTGGAGAAACGCATCAAGCAGATCCCTGAAGTGAAGGAGTTCTTCACCCGCATCGGCACCGCAGAGATCGCAACCGACCCGATGTCGCCCGCGCAGACCGATGGCTACATCATGCTGAAGCCGCGCGCCGAATGGCCCGACCCAAACAAGCCGAAATCGGAGGTGATCGAGGCCATCGACCATGCCGCGGACGACATTCCCGGCAGCGCCTATGAAATCTCCCAGCCGATCCAGTTCCGGGTCAACGAGCTGATCTCCGGCGTGCGCAGCGACGTCGGCGTCAAGATCTTCGGCGATGACCTCGACATCCTGCAAGGCGCGGCCAAACAGGTGGAGGCCGCGATCCGCGGCATCCGCGGCGCCAGCGACGTCAAGATCGAGCAGGTCGCAGGCCTGCCGATCCTCACCGTCCGGTTCGACCGCCAGGCGCTCGCCCGCTACGGCCTCAGCATCGGTGAGGTGCAGGGCGTCGTCGAGATCGCGGTGGGCGGCAAGTCGGCCGGCAAGCTGTTCGAGGGCGACCGCCGCTTCGACATCGTCGTGCGCCTGCCGGAGCATCTGCGCGGCAATCTCGAAGCGATCCGGGCGATCCCGATCCCGCTGCCGCCCGGTGAGGAGGCCGGCTCCAGCACGGCCATTCGGACTGCGCTGGCCGCCTCCCCGCTCACCCAGATGCGCTATGTGCCGCTGTCGTCGGTCGCCACCGTCGATGCGACGCCCGGTCCCAACCAGATCAGCCGCGAAAATGGCAAGCGGCGCATCGTCGTCACCACCAATGTCCGCGCGCGCGACCTCGGCTCCTTCGTGGCCGAGGCCGAGGCGGCGGTGGCCGAGAAGGTCAAGCTGCCGCCGGGCTACTGGATCGGCTGGGGCGGACAGTTCGAGCAGCTGGTCTCCGCGACCAAGCGGTTGACGATCGTGGTGCCGGTGGCGCTGCTGCTGGTGTTCCTGCTGCTGTTCATGGGCATGGGATCGGCTGCGGATGCGGCGCTGGTGTTCTCCGGCGTGCCGCTGGCGCTGACCGGCGGCGTCGCAGCGCTGCTGCTGCGCGACATTCCTTTATCCATCAGCGCCGGTGTCGGCTTCATTGCGCTGTCGGGCGTCGCCGTACTCAATGGGCTCGTCATCATCGCCTTCATCGAGCGGCTGCGCAGCGAGGGGCACTCCGTCGTGGATGCCGTGCGCGAGGGCGCGCTGACGCGGCTGCGCCCGGTGCTGATGACCGCTCTGGTTGCCTCGCTCGGCTTCGTGCCGATGGCGCTTGCGACCGGCGCCGGCGCCGAGGTGCAGCGGCCGCTCGCAACCGTGGTGATCGGCGGCATCATCTCCTCGACCGTACTGACGCTGCTGGTGCTGCCGGCGCTCTACGTGCTGTTCCGCCGTGACGCAGGCGCCGAAACGCCTACAATGGCGCCTGATTTGACAGCGTCAGGGGAGCGCTAGAGGTGGCCGGCCACGACCATCACGGACATCACCACCATGATTATGCCGGCCATTCGCATGATCATGGTCACGACCACGGCCATGCTCATGGCCACAGCCACGGACACGCGCATGTCCATGCGCCGGCCAGCTTTGGCAAGGCGTTCGCGATCGGAATTTCGCTCAACACCGCGCTGGTGGTGGCCGAGGCGGTCTATGGCTATATCGGCAACTCCACCGCCCTGCTCGCGGACGCCGGCCATAACCTGTCCGACGTGCTCGGCCTGGTCGTGGCCTGGGGCGC
Organism: Bradyrhizobium zhanjiangense; assembly: GCF_004114935.1. Taxonomy (NCBI): domain Bacteria; kingdom Pseudomonadati; phylum Pseudomonadota; class Alphaproteobacteria; order Hyphomicrobiales; family Nitrobacteraceae; genus Bradyrhizobium; species Bradyrhizobium zhanjiangense. Next base: position 4,577,485 of record NZ_CP022221.1, on the reverse strand, counting down.
GTCGATTGCGGCAAGGCGCGCGCCGAGCGGCCGCTTCACCTATGGCCTGCGTGCCTCCACGATTCTTGCCGCGCTGGCGAATGCGGTGTTCCTGCTGGTCGCAACCGGTGCCATTGGTTGGGAGGCGATTTTGCGCCTGCGCGCGCCGGAGCCGGTCGCCGGCGTCACGGTGATGGTGGTGGCCGGCATCGGCATCCTCATCAACGGCTTCACCGCCATGCTGTTCGCGCGCGGGCGCAAGGACGACATCAACATCGAAGGCGCGTACTTGCACATGGCCGCCGATGCCGCCGTCTCGCTCGGCGTGGTGGTCTCGGCGGCGCTGATCATCTGGACCGGCTGGCTCTGGCTCGATCCCTTAACCAGCCTCGTCATCTGCGCCACCATCCTCTGGAGCACGACCAGCCTGTTGCGCGGCTCCATCGACATGTCGATGGCAGCCGCACCCAAGGGCACCGACCTTGCCGCGATCAGGACATTCCTGCTGGCGCGACCGGGTGTCTCCGGGATCCACGATCTCCACGTCTGGCCGATCTCGACCACCGAGACGGCGCTCACCTGCCATCTCGTGATGCCCACTGGGGCCGGCGACGCATTCCTGATGGAGACCGCGCAGCTGCTCAAGACCTCATTCCGCATCGGCCACACCACGCTTCAGGTCGAGACGCATCCCGAAAATGGCTGCGCGCTGGCGCCGGATGATGTGGTGTAGAATTCACACGCCCATCCACATCGTCATTGCGAGGAGCACTTGCGACGAAGCAATCCAGACTGTCTCTGCTGAGACAGCCTGGATTGCTTCGCTGCGCTCGCAATGACGATGGGGAAGCAGCGTGCCTACGCCGCCTTCGCCGTCACGATCCAGATTGCGCCCTGCAACTTCACTGACTGCCCCTTCAGGAACGGGGCGAGCATGTCGCGGATCGAAGCCTTGGCTGCGTCATAGGTCTCCGGCGGATGCCCTTGCAGCGCGCGGCTGGCGGGGCCGATCTGGAGCGCGCCGTCGACGGCGGCATCGAGGCCGCCGCCGATGGCAACATCCATCGCGAGATTATGCGGCTGCATCGCCACATCCACGAAACTCGCGCCTTTCAGGATACGCATCACGCGCTCTTCTGATGCAAAGGCGAACGGGCCCGGCTCCTCCGGTCCAACCGGCGGCATTTTCGGCACGTGCTTGTAGACCGCCATCAGCGGCGCCATCATCCACGGATTTTCCTTCGGCTCGCGCCAGCAGGCGAAGGCAAGCCGCCCGGACGGCTTCAGCGCACGGCGGAGATTGGTGAAGGACGCGATGGGGTCGGCGAAGAACATCACGCCAAAGCGCGAGGCGAGCAGATCAAAGCTCGCCGGCTCGAACGGATGAACCGTCGCATCCGCCAGCACGAAATCGAGCGGCAGCCCCTTCGGCGCCAACGCGCGCGCCTGCGACAGCATGGGCTCGGACACGTCGAGGCCGAGCGCAAAGCCATCAGGCGCCACCGCCTTCGCGAACGCGACCGTCGTTGCACCCGAGCCGCAGCCGACGTCGATCACGCGCTCGCCCGGCTTCGGCTTGGCACGGTCGATCAGCACGTCCGCGATCGGCCCGAGCAGCGTCTCCTGCACGGCATGACGATCAGCCCAGCGCTGCCCGCTCGGGCCGTTCCAATAGGCGATCTGGTCGGCGTTGAGCTCGTGTCCGCTTGACTGTTCCATCAACCCTCTCCGCGACAGGGCCGAACGTCCGCGCCCGGCCCAAGACGCTTATCCACATGTCCTTCCCTGCTGCAAGGCCGATTTCAACGCGGCGGCCGATGCTGATGTGCCAAGCCAAGTTGACACAGCCAAGCGGCCCTGCGCTAACTCAGGGAACAGGAGAACACCCCTTGAAGTCGGAACGATCAGTCGGCATCGATTGCCTGCGCGCCATCTCGATCATCTGGGTGCTGCTCTATCATTTCGTCCCGGGTCAGGCTTTCAGCCGGGGCACGTTCGGTGTCCTGCTGTTCTTCATCATCAGCGGCTATTGCATCGCGTTCAGCGCTGAGACGTCGCAATCGGCGTGGCACTTCTATGCCAAGAGGCTCGGCCGCCTGCTGCCGGCGTTGATTGTTTGTGGCCTGCTGACGACGCTGTTCAAGAATCTCATGCCCGAGCTGGTCGAAGCGGGCCGTGGGGTGAGCTGGTTCGACTACGCCTATACGCTCATCGCTCTTCCGGCGCTCAACGTCCTTCACGTCGACTATCATCTGCCCGACGGCGCCTAGTGGTCATTGCAGATCGAGTTTCAGTTCTACCTCTTCTGCTTCATGATGATGGCGCTGGGGCTCAAGCAACGCCTGTTGGCATTGCTCTGCGTGGTGACCATCTTCCGGACCCTGACCACCAGCACGGACTATTCCACGTCCAACGATTTCTTCCCGTTCTTCATTGCCGGCATGAGCGTGGCGGCCCTCATCAGGGGGCGCAGCAGGGAAGCGATCATGGGAATCGTCGTCGCGTTCTCGCTCGAGCTCTATCATCTGTATTTCAACGTCAAGCAGCCGTCGGTCGCGATCGAAATGTACCGGTCGCTGCTGCTGTGGTCCGGCACCGCCGCGGTCTATCTTGCCGCGCGTTATGACCATGTCCTGCTTCGATCGTTTCGCGCCTTGGCCGTTCCCTTGGCGTTCATCGGGGTCATCAGCTATCCGCTCTACCTGCTGCATCAGGACATCGGGAACATGATCCTGCATTTGGCCCACATTGGCCGGGACCACAGGTCGGCCCTGCTCATTCGCGCCGTCGTGCTGCCGGGTTTCCTTATCGGCATAGCCTGGCTGGTCTACGCACTTGTCGAGCGCCCCACGATCAAGCCGCTGACGGCCTTCCTGACCCACCCGCTCGCCTGGCTTCGCCAATGGCAGCCCGCGGCAGTCAAATCCTCCGTCGCTGCCAACGCCGGCGACGTCATGCCCCAGGACTTGCCAATCCGATAGCGTCCTTGCCAGTCCGATAGCGTCGGCTTTCGCGCAGGCAGGCACGGCAGCAATCTCGATAGATGAGATCCAGCAGAATACGCATCGGCCAACCCTCCGTTGTCGCTTGCGGCGTGATATGGCCCACCGCGGCGGAGCCCCTGTGACATTGGTCACATAGGAGGCTTTGCCTTGGTGGCATGCTCCGACTACTCTGGTCACATTGCGATTTGGGGCTGCAATGCGCATCGAAGCTCGCCAGCTTGGTCGAGCTTCGTGCCGGCGTACTTGTTGAACAGCGTCAGCGAGCGCTGTGACGAAGCGTTCCAGTCGCCGTCCGCCGAAGCCGTCAGACAGCCGACGCGGCGGAGTTCTGACTGCACCAGCTTCGTCATTTCCTGCGGCGACAAGCTCGGCTGCGACGAAATCGGGGCGACGGCGGCGACCGCTGGACGCGATCAAGGCCAAGCCGGGCCGCGTCTGCCCGCTGGTTTGCGATCACGGCTTCAAGGCCGACGGCGACGCCTGCGTGAAGATCGCCTGCCGCGCGGGCTATCGCGTCAATGACGAGAACGAGTGCGAGAAGGTGCAGGAGAAAAGCCGATAGCGACGCGCGATAATTCGAAAGGGCGGGATAGCGAGCGGAAACAAACGGAGGCTGCGCCACCATCTCCGCAAGCCAAATCGTCAGGACAGATAATTTGCAATGCAGCCGGTTGCCGTCCAATTCGATCGGGCTGCAGGCTCGAGGCAAATAGAGCCGGGGTACGTGGCTACGGCAGTGGACCTGGCGACGTCGAAGTTTGCAACTGACAGCGGTGTAACCGTCCAGCAGTACTGCTTAACTTGAAGCTAGCCCAACGAGAACGACGCTGCCTCGCTCGACCTGCGAGCGCAGACTGGTGGGCGGTCACGGATTCGAACCGCGGACCCTCTGTGCGCATTGCGGCCGCATTGGTTTCACCGAACGGCCACATCGGAATCAGATGCCAACCAGATTTCCTCGATAGCTTCGCCGTTCCTCAAACTGGAAAGGCAGACCATGCGCAGCTTCACGGCATCCGTCATCGTTGCAGCTCTCTCGCTCGGAACACCTACTCTGGTGCAGGCACAGGGCGCATCGTCGCAACCCGGCGCGGAACAGCCGTCCACTCAGTCGAGCACGGTGATCCGGAGCATACAGGTCGTGGACGTCAAGGAATTGCAGCCGGCGGTGCGCGCGAAAGTCGATGAACTCGTGGCGCACACAAGCGATAAAGACATCCAGTCGCTTCGGCAGTCCATCGACGCTACACCGGAGGCAGCCTCCGTGCTCAAGGCCAAGGGCTTGAGTTCGTCCCAAGTCGTTGCGATCAACATCGCCGACGGAGTCCTGACGATGTTCACCAAGACCGCCTGATATCGGACGGGAGTTGAGACGCCGCCCGGCCGCCGCGAGCACGATCGCCGCCTCCTCGGCCGGACGACGAGATCCGCGCTACGAAAGAGGATTGCCCTGCGGCGGGCCTGCTGCAGGGCTGCTCGTGTTCGGCATGAAGGCCCTGACCAGGCCGCAAATTGGAGCCAGTTTGCGACGCGCTCGGCCCTTGCTTCGGCACCCGCCGGGGCGCTAAAGAGGCGCACTTGAAGGCGCACTTGGGCGGTTAGCTCAGCTGGTTAGAGCATCTCGTTTACACCGAGAGGGTCCGCGGTTCGAATCCGTGACCGCCCACCAGCCTTCGCGAGCTACGGCTCGGCAGGCCAGCACAGCAGATCATGAGCGCGAAGTGAGCGAAGGCTGCCGCCCCGAAGCCCATCGGGCGAAGGCGGGCCCTCAGACGCGACTACGGCTCGGCAAGCCAACCTCAATCCTTCGGCCTTCCCGGCAGCAGCGGCACCGCATTGATCCAGACCACCGCCGACTGGCACCAGATCTGCCGGACCGGCCTAAGAGCGTTGCGCTGGCGGATGCTGCCCCAGCGGATGCCCCAATCGTCGGCGTCATCGCCCTCGCCGCTCGTGAACAGCGGGGAACCGCAATCCGCGCAGAAATGCTGGAAGCGCATGCGGCCGTTCTCGCCCCGCTTGCCGTAGATCTTTGGCGTGCCGCCGGTCAGGCGGACGTCCGCTCCGGAACAGACGGCCGTCACCCGAAACGGCGAGCCGGTCAGCGTCTGGCAGTCGGTGCAGTGGCAGACCGAAACCTCCTCGGGGTCGATGTCGGCTTCGAAGGTGATCTTCCCGCAATGGCATTGCCCATCGATCTGCATCGCCCTCTCCCCTCGGCCCGAAAACAAAAACGGCGCCCGAAGGCGCCGTTCTATCATCTTGTTGAGCCTTAGTGAGCGGTCAGGCCGCCGGCGGCCTCATCCCCATCCGGCTTCACCGTCACCTTGGTGTCTTCTTCCCAGACGATCGGCACCGGCTTCTTCACCAGCGCCTTGGCGACGACGTCGTCGAGGCGCGAGACCGGGATGATCTCCATGCCGCCCTTGATCGCATCGGAAATCTCCGTGAGATCCTTGGCGTTGTCCTCGGGGATCAGCACCGTCTTGATGCCGCCGCGGGCAGCTGCCAGCAGCTTCTCCTTCAGACCACCGATCGGCAGCACGCGGCCGCGTAGCGTGATCTCGCCGGTCATCGCGACATCGTGGCGGACCGGAATGCCGGTCATGACCGAGATGATCGCGGTGGCCATGGCGACGCCAGCGGACGGACCGTCCTTCGGCGTCGCGCCCTCCGGCACGTGCACGTGGATGTCGCGCTTGTCGAACAGCGGCGGCTCGACGCCGTAGTTGATCGCACGCGAGCGGACGTAGGACGCCGCCGCCGAGATCGACTCCTTCATGACGTCGCGCAGATTGCCCGTGACCGTCATCTTGCCCTTGCCGGGCATCATGACGCCTTCGATGGTCAGCAGCTCGCCGCCGACATCGGTCCAGGCAAGGCCGGTGACGATGCCGACCTGCGGCTCGCTCTCGATCTCGCCGAAGCGGTATTTCGGAACGCCGAGCAGCTCTTCCAGAGTCTTCTCGGTGACCTTGACCGACTTCTTCTTGGAGATCATCAGCTCCTTCACCGCCTTGCGGGCGAGTGTGGAGAGCTCACGCTCCAGATTGCGCACGCCCGCTTCGCGAGTGTAGCGGCGGATCAAAAGCAGCAGCGCGTCGTCGTCGATCGAGAACTCCTTGGAGTCCAGACCGTGCTTGGACACCGCGTTCGGGATCAGATGCTTGCGCGAGATCTCGACCTTCTCGTTCTCGGTGTAGCCCGCGATCCGGATGATCTCCATGCGGTCCATCAACGGCCCCGGAATATTGAGCGTATTCGCGGTCGTGATGAACATCACGTTGGACAGATCGTAGTCGACCTCGAGATAGTGGTCGTTGAAGGTCGCGTTCTGCTCGGGATCGAGAACCTCGAGCAGCGCCGAGGACGGATCGCCGCGGAAATCGGCGCCCATCTTGTCGATCTCGTCCAAGAGGAACAGCGGATTGGACGACTTCGCCTTGCGCATCGACTGGATGATCTTGCCGGGCATCGAGCCGATATAGGTGCGCCGGTGGCCGCGGATCTCGGCCTCGTCGCGCACGCCGCCGAGCGAGACGCGCACGAATTCGCGCCCCGTCGCCTTCGCGATCGACTTGCCGAGCGAGGTCTTGCCGACGCCGGGAGGCCCGACGAGGCACAGGATCGGACCCGTCAGCTTGTTGGCGCGCGACTGCACCGCGAGATACTCGACGATACGTTCCTTGACCTTCTCGAGCCCGTAATGGTCAGAGTCCAGGATGGCTTGCGCCGCTTCCAGGTCCTTCTTGACCTTGGACTTCTTGTTCCACGGGATCGACAGCAGCCAATCCAGATAGTTGCGCACGACGGTCGCTTCCGCGGACATCGGCGACATCTGGCGCAGCTTCTTCAATTCGTGCTGCGCCTTCTCGCGCGCTTCCTTGGAGAGCTTGGTTTTGGAGATCTTCTCTTCGAGATCGGCGAGCTCGTCGCGACCATCGTCGTCGCCGAGCTCCTTCTGGATCGCCTTCATCTGCTCGTTGAGATAATACTCGCGCTGGGTCTTCTCCATCTGGCGCTTGACGCGCGAGCGGATGCGCTTCTCGACCTGGAGCACCGAGATCTCGCTCTCCATCAGGCCCAGCACCTTCTCCAGGCGCGTGGTGACGGACAGCGTTTCCAGGATACCCTGGCGGTCCGCGATCTTGACCGCGAGATGCGAGGCGACCGTGTCGGCGAGCTTGGCGAAGTCAGTGATCGCCTGCACGACTCCGACGACCTCGGCCGAGATCTTCTTGTTGAGCTTCACATAGCTCTCGAAGTCGGACACGACCGAGCGCGCCAGCGCCTCGGCCTCGACCGACTTCGCGTCGGTGTCGGCGAGCGCGACGGCGGTCGCTTCGTAATAGTCGGCGCGATCGGTGTATTTCTGCACGCGCGCACGCTCGAGCCCTTCGACCAGCACCTTCACGGTGCCGTCGGGAAGCTTCAGGAGCTGGAGCACGCTGGCAAGCGTGCCGGTCTCGTAAATCGCATCGGGCGCCGGATCATCGTCGGACGCGTTCTTCTGCGTCGCCAGCATGATCAGCGCATCGTTCTTCATCACCTCTTCGAGCGCGCGGATCGATTTCTCGCGGCCGACGAAGAGCGGCACGATCATGTGCGGGAAGACGACGATATCGCGCAGCGGCAGCACGGGATAAGCGTGCGTTGCGCCATGAACGATGGTTGGCCGGGGTTTGGGATTAGTCATGGCCTTTTCCTTTTGCTTTGCCCCCTCGCACGCAGCCCGCTGATCATGCGCAACCGCCACGAGGTGCCGAGGTGATCCGCAGAACCGGTCGGTCCTTTTGCGAGTTGGACCGGCTTGCCGGATCGGAACTGAGGCGAATCTTGAAGAGAATTTTCGCTCGCCCGCCGACATTAGGTGGCTATCGACCCGGGGGGTGTCAAGTCATCGAAAAACGCGCGCCATCAGGCGCTTACGCACGCAGGTAAGCGACGCAACACCGGCTGCGGAGATACATTTCCGCAGCCCTCCTTGATCGGACAATTGGAGCGTTCCAGCGCCGAAAAAATCAGGCGCTGGCATTCTCGACGGCGCGATCGGACCGATCGGCGTAGATGTAGAGCGGACGCGCCGTGCCTTCCACGACTTCTCGCGAAATCACGACCTCTTCCACACCTTCCAGGCCCGGCAAGTCGAACATGGTCTCAAGCAGGATCGCCTCGAGGATCGAGCGCAGGCCGCGCGCGCCGGTCTTGCGCTCGATCGCCTTGCGGGCGACCGCGCCAAGCGCCTCGTCGGCGAAGGTCAGCTCGATGTTCTCCATCTCGAACAACCGCTGGTACTGTTTCACCAGCGCGTTCTTCGGCTCGGTGAGGATCTTCTTCAGCGACGTCTCGTCCAGGTCCTCGAGCGTCGCCACGACCGGTAGACGACCGACGAACTCAGGAATGAGGCCGTACTTCAGGAGGTCCTCAGGCTCGACGTGACGGAAGATCTCGCCGGTACGGCGGTCCTCCGGCGCGAGCACCTGGGCACCGAAGCCGATCGAGGTCGACCGTCCGCGCGCCGAGATGATCTTCTCGAGGCCGGCGAAGGCCCCGCCGCAGATGAACAGGATGTTGGTGGTATCCACCTGCAGGAACTCCTGCTGCGGATGCTTGCGGCCGCCCTGCGGCGGGACCGAAGCCACCGTGCCTTCCATGATCTTGAGCAGCGCCTGCTGCACGCCCTCACCCGACACGTCGCGCGTGATCGACGGATTGTCGGACTTGCGGCTGATCTTGTCGATTTCGTCGATGTAGACGATGCCGCGCTGGGCGCGCTCGACATTGTAGTCGGCGGCCTGAAGCAGCTTCAGGATGATATTCTCGACGTCCTCGCCGACATAGCCGGCTTCGGTCAGCGTCGTCGCGTCGGCCATCGTGAACGGCACGTCCAGGATGCGGGCGAGCGTCTGCGCGAGCAGCGTCTTGCCCGAACCGGTCGGACCGATCAGCAGGATGTTCGACTTCGCGAGCTCGACGTCGTTGTGCTTGGTCTGGTGGTTGAGGCGCTTGTAGTGGTTGTGCACCGCGACCGACAGGACCTTCTTCGCATGGCTCTGGCCGATCACGTAGTCGTCCAGCACCTTGCAGATTTCCTTCGGCGTCGGAATGCCGTCGCGCGACTTAACCAGCGAGGATTTGTTCTCCTCGCGGATGATGTCCATGCAGAGCTCAACGCACTCGTCGCAGATGAAGACCGTGGGACCCGCGATCAGTTTGCGGACTTCGTGCTGGCTCTTGCCGCAGAACGAGCAATATAGCGTGTTCTTGGAGTCGCTCGTGCCGACCTTACTCATTCATGTCTCCGTCCGCGGTTCGATCCCGTTCCGCTCGATCGCTCCACTCCGACACGATGGCCGGCATGAAGCTTAAGTAGAGCAAATTCCGTACCAAAAAAGACCCTACGCGTTACATCCCGTGCGAATCACGGTCGCTCGATTCTCCGCGATCATAGCCGATCAATCGTAGCCAACCATGCTGTCACCCGACTATCAAGAATTCGCTAATCGGGGCTCGCCGGCTACCCGTGACAATACCGTGATTTCCGGTCTTGGCACGAGCGAAGTGATCGAAATCACCCCGGCGTTGCTGGATTGCCACGAAAAACAAGCACGAAAGCGGAACTTTCCGCCTGCCGCAGGGCGCAAAACCGCGTTGTGCGGCGCGCGCACGCGCCCTTAACGTGAACACCGCCCTGACGCTACGCGGCGATCCCGAGGGATCGCCGTAACGCCCCGGTAGTGCTACAATGGGGCTTTCGCCAGCGTCGGCTCCTCGGCGCGCTTGTCAATGACCTTGTCGACCAGACCGAACTCCTTGGCGTCGTTCGCAGTCAGGAACTTGTCGCGTTCCAGCGCATCCTCGATCGACTTGTAGGTCTGGCCGGTGTGCTTCACGTAGATCTCGTTGAGCCGCTTCTTCAGGTTCAGGATTTCCTGAGCGTGCAGCATGATGTCGGTGGCTTGGCCCTGGAAGCCGCCGGAGGGCTGGTGGACCATGATGCGCGCGTTCGGCAGCGAGAAGCGCATGTCCTTCTCGCCGGCGGCAAGCAGCAGCGAGCCCATCGAGGCCGCCTGCCCCGTGCACAGCGTCGAGACCGGCGGACGGATGAACTGCATGGTGTCGTAGATGGCAAGGCCCGACGTCACCACGCCGCCCGGCGAGTTGATGTACATCGAGATTTCCTTCTTCGGATTTTCCGCCTCAAGGAACAACAGCTGCGCGACGATCAGCGTCGACATGCCGTCCTCGACCGGACCGGTCACGAAGATGATGCGCTCCTTCAACAGGCGCGAGAAAATGTCGTAGGCGCGCTCGCCACGGTTGGTCTGCTCGACCACCATGGGCACGAGGTTCATGTAGGTTTCAACCGGATCGCGCATGAGTCACCTAGGGTTTCGGAGACGGACATCGCCAGTTTGGCTGGATTTGCCTGAAGGCGGATGGACGTCCTGTGATGCAGGAACTTGGTAGAGATAGTACATTGGGTACAGGGTGTACCGACAGATATAGCCCAATTCGCGCCTGACAAGTGCGGAGCGCATTAAGGCTTAACCCGTCGGGCAGTTGAAGCTGATTCGCGCAAAGAGGCCCAGCCGGCCATCTGGCTAGCTGAGCCCCTTCGCTGATCATCCTTAATGGAAGGCTTTCTCAACGCCTTCAGGCAGCGCTCTTTTCCGCCTCGTCATCCTTGTAGAGCTCCTCGCGCGAGACCTTCTTCTCGGTCACCTTGGCGAGCTCGAGGATGAAGTCGACGACCTTGTCCTCATAGATCGGTGCACGAAGCTGGGCCAGCGCCTGGGCGTTGTTGCGGTAATAGTCCCACACTTCCTTCTCACGGCCGGGCATCTGGCGCGCCCGCTCGATCACGGCGCGGCCGACCTCGTCGTCGGTCACGGTGATCTTGTTCTTCTCGCCGATCTCGGAGAGCACGAGGCCGAGGCGCACGCGGCGGTCGGCGATCTTGCGGTACTCTTCCTTGGCGGCGTCTTCAGTGGTGTTCTCGTCGGCAAAGGTCTTGCCGGCCGAAGCCATCTCGGCCTTGACCGAGTTCCACATCAGATTGAACTCCTCGTCGACCAGCGAGGGCGGCGCATCGAAGCGATGCGCTTCGTCGAGGCGATCAAGCAGCGCGCGCTTGACGCGCTGACGCGTCGCGGTCGCGAATTCGGCGGCCAGCCGCTCGCGCGCGGCTTCCTTGAGCTTGTCGAGCGATTCGAGGCCGAGCGTCTTGGCGAACTCGTCGTCGATCGCGAGATCCTGCGGCGCCTCGATCAAGGTCGCTGTGGTCTCGAACTCGGCCGGCTGGCCGGCAAGCTTGTCGTTCATGTAGTTCTTCGGGAACGACACTTTCAGCGTGCGCGACTCGTTGGCGCCGATGCCCGTCAGCTGCTCCTCGAAGCCCGGGATGAAGGTGTTGGACCCGATCAGGACCTGGATGCCCTCGCCGGTGCCGCCCTCGAAGGCTTCGCCGTTGATGGTGCCCTTGAAGTTGATGGTGACACGATCGCCGGAGGCGGCCTTGGCGCCCTCGCCTTTGGCGGCAAAGGTGCGGTTGGAATCGGCGATGCGCTTGATCGCCTCGTCGACGTCGGATTCGGTGACGTCGACGACGGGCTTCTCGACCTCGAAGGTCTTGAAATCGGCGAGCGCAATGGCCGGCACCACCTCGATCGCGACCGTGTAGGTCAGATCGGTCTTGCCGCTCAGCAGCTCCTCGACCTCGGCCTGCTCGGTCGGCATGGTGATCTTCGGCTCGGTCGCGAGGCGGAAGCCGCGCTCGGAGAACAGCTGCGTGTTGGTGTCGCGGATAGTCTGGTCGATGGTCTCGGCCATCACCGAGCGGCCATAGACCTTCTTCAGGTGACCGACCGGCACCTTGCCGGGACGGAAGCCGTTGAGACGGACCTTGTCCTTGAGATCGACGAGCTTGGCATCGGCCTTGGCGTCGAGATCTGACGCAGGGACGCTGATCTTGAACTCGTGCTTCAAACCTTCCGAGAGGGTCTCTGTGACCTGCATGGCGTCCAATCTTCTTCTCGTTCGGTCCCGGCGCGCATGCGTCGGGACGCTGTCATTAATCGATCCGACACGAGGCAAACGCCTCAACGCCGGTGGTTCATTGGACCGGCTCCAAGCGGACAACATCCGCGCGGAAGCAGGTCTCGTAATCCGTGCAAACGCTGAAAGCGCTTGGTGCGGGCGGAGGGACTCGAACCCCCACAACTTTCGTCACTGGAACCTAAATCCAGCGCGTCTACCAGTTCCGCCACGCCCGCGTGAATTTGCATCAAGACCGGCCGCGATGCCGCGGGCGGCCGGGCTTATAGCATGTGCCTGACTGTTCGCAGCAAAAAAATGGCCGGTTGGAGGCAAGCTTCAAGTAGGCACGACGGCTGGACTTATCCAGCGCGGCATGGTCCGGATCGGCCATGACAACGCGGATTTTTGACCCGAGCCGACGTGAGGTTTTGGCTGGACTTTTGACTGGACTTGGCGCCTCGGCGGCCGGGCTGATCGGCGGCGGCGCAGGCCCGCTCGTGACCGCCCAGCTCGCGCTCCAGGCAAGGCCGGCCACGCTGGCCTTGAAGCAGGGTCAGCCGCCGACACCAATCTGGGAGCTGGCCGCCGTAAGCCACCTGGGAAACGTCCGTCTCAAACGCGGCAACCGCTGCGAGGTGGTGTTCCGGAACGAACTGCCTGTGCCACTTGCACCAGTCTGGTACGGCCTGACCGGCCCGGCCACTTCCGATCCCCTCCGGGGGCGCGCGCCGACCGCCCCGGACACGACGGAAACATCAATTATTTCAATATCTAATGCAGGAACCCTGCTGGCCGACTTCCGCCTCTTCGAGGACGGCCTGAAGCAACCCGCGCGCCCGCTTCCGATCATCGCGGAGGAGGCAAATCGGGTCACTGTTGATCGTGATGAGGTTTTGCTGATCGAGGAATGGCGCGTGCGGCCGGATGGGACCGCGCTTCCCCCGGGGCGCGATCCCAAGGACACGACGCCGCTCTATACGATCAACGGACAGACTTCATTCGAACTCTCAGCCGCGGCCAATGAGCGGCTGCGGCTGCGCTTTATCAACGGCTCCCAACGTACTGTTCTGGCGATCAAATTGGAAAGCCACGACGTCCGCGTGATGGCCCTGGACGGACAACCGGCCGAGCCGTTTTCGGCGCGCAGCGGGGCGCTGGTGCTAGCCCCGGGCGCGCGGGCCGATGTCTTTGTAGACGCGGCCACGTCGGCCCCATTCCTGCTGCATGACGGCAAGGAGGCCCGCCAGGTCGGCAGCCTCTCGGTCACAGGCAGGCTGGAGCGGCGCGCGCCGCCAGTGCCGCCACAGCCGCTCCCTTCCAATGACCTGCCCGATCAACTCGATCTGAGAGGCGCCCTGCGGTTCGATGTCGCGCTCGGCGCAGCCGACGCCGGCTGGACCCGGCCGGCAAATTTCTCCACCGCCTCCGCCCCGACCTTCCGCGCCAAGGCCGGCCGCACGATCGTGCTGGCCCTGAAGAACCCAGCCCCCATCACGACCGTGTTCCACCTGCACGGCCACCATTTCCGCCTGCTAGACAAGCTCGACGACGGCTGGAAGCCCTACTGGCTTGATACGCTCGCGATCGAGCCCGGCCAGACCCAGCGCATCGCATTCGCCGCAACCTCACCCGGACGATGGCTGATCGAATCGGTTCTGACTGACTGGGCGGCCCCGCGGCTGGTGCGCTGGTACGCGGTGGAGTGAGCGCTCCGGCTAAGCGTGCGGTTTGGCCGTCAGTTCGATTCCGAGGGCCTTCATCACCGCGATCGTCGTTTTGAGCGTCGGATTGCCGTTGGTGCTGAACGAGCGATAAAGCTGCTCGCGAGAAAGACCGGTCTCCTTGGCGATCTGCGTCATCCCCTTGGCACGGGCAACGACGCCAAGCGCGTGCGCGATGTAGGCGGCGTCCTCAGTCTTGAACGCCTCTTCCATGAACACGGCAATGGCTTCGTCGGACTGAAGGTCTTCGGCCGGATCGTAAGTCGTCAGCGTCTCGCCCTTCTCATTCGCTCCAGATCTCGGCAAGGCGCTTGGCCGCCGAAATGTCTTTGGCCTGCGTGCTCTTGTCGCCACCACACAGCCAAAACAATGATCGTGTTGCCCCGCTTCTGAAAATAGATGCGATAGCCGGGGCCGTAATGGATACGCAGTTCGCTCACTCCATCGCCCACCGGCCCGACATCGCCTTGGGCAACCGGAAGCACGTAGAGCTGCTCGATCCAGCCCTTACGGAACGCAATGATCCCGCTGAGCACTGCGTCGTCGAAGCGTCCCCACACGCGGCAGGTCGGAAAAATACGCTCGCGGTAGAACCAGCGGTCCTCGTCCGGCCTGTGCAACCCGGCGAGCCACGGCATCGCCTGGTCGAACGCAATCCGATGGACCTGGGCGGCCGCATCCATGTCCGCGAGCGCGAGCTGCCGCAGCACTAGTACTCCACCCCGAGCGCATCATAGACGCGCCGGTGCACGGCCGGCAGCGTCTCGGTGAGGTCTTCCGCGATCAGCCCCGGCCCCGCTTCGCTTCCTGCCTCGCCGTGCATCCAGACGCCGATGCTGGCGGCCTCAAAGGCCGGCACGCCTTGCGCCAGGAGGCCAGCGATGATGCCCGAGAGCACGTCGCCGGCACCGGCGGTGGCGAGCCAGGGCGGCGCGTTGGCGGCGATGGTGGCGCGGCCGTCAGGGGCCGCGACGGTCGTGTCCGGTCCCTTCAGCAGCACGACAGCGCCGCAGCGCTCGGCGGCGGCACGCACGCGCTCGAGCTTGGACCGGCCGGGATGCTTGTTGCTGAGATCCGAGAACAGCCGCGGAAACTCGCCCTCGTGCGGGGTCAGCACCACCGCATTGTCCTGCGAGGACTTGATCGATTCGAACAGCCGCTCGGGCTTTGCGGCAAAGCTCGTCAGCGCGTCCGCGTCCAGCACCAGATGCCGCTGCGCCGTCAGCGCGGTATGAACGAGATCGCAGGTGCGCTCGCCAATGCCCGCGCCGGGGCCGATCATGCAGGTGTTATAGCGCTTGTCGCCGAGGATCTCGCCGAACTCGATTGCGGTGTCGACCGGGCGAACCATCACCGCAGTCAGCGCGCCCGCATTGATCGCGAGCGCATCGCGCGGGGTCGCCAGCGTCACGAGGCCCGCGCCGGCCCGCAGCGCCCCGCGCGCGGCGAGCCGCGCAGCGCCGGTCGCGGCTGCGTCACCGGAGACGGCCAGCACATGGCCTCGCGCGAATTTGTGGCCGTCGATGCGCGGCACCGGAAAGGCGGCGCCCCAGAAATCCGGATCGTTCTCGAAGAGCTGCGGGGCGATCTCGTCCAGTACGCTCGCGTCGATGCCGATGTCGGCGACGCGCACACGGCCGCAATGCATGCGGCCGGGCAGCAACAGATGCGCCGGCTTCTTGCGGAAGAAGGTCACGGTCTCGGTGGCATTCACGGCCGCGCCCATCACGGCGGCGCTGGTTCCGTTGATGCCGCTCGGCAGGTCGACGGCCAGCACCAAGGCGCCGTTGGCGTTGATCGCCTCGATCATGGCGCGCGCCTCGCCAACGACGGGACGGCTGAGGCCCGCGCCGAACAGGGCATCGATGATCAGCGCCGGCCTTCCGATCGCCTGCGGATTGAACGGGAGCACCGGGTGCTTCCAGCCGCGTGCGGCGGAAGCGGCGTCACCCTGGAGCTGGTCGCGCTCGCACATCAGGATCACCGAGACCTCGCGGCCCTGGGCGGCGAGCTCGGCGGCTGCGACAAAACCGTCGCCGCCATTGTTGCCCGGGCCGGCGACGATCAGGATCGGCCCCTCCTCGACCAGCGCATTGGCCGCCTCGGCGACCGCCTGGCCGGCGCTGAGCATCAGCTTGAAGCCGGGCGTGCCTGCCGCGATACTGAGCTGATCGGCGCGCTGCATTTCAGTGTTGGTCAGAACTTCCATGCCACTTCCCTGGTCCAAACGCCCGTTCAACGGGCACGTTCCGTGCCGACCCATCCCACGGAACAATGATCTGCACACATATTGAACCGTTTGCCTATTTCGTAGTCTTCGGTATTTTGGGCCGGTCGGCGCCACCTATCAGATTGTGCTCGTTAAAAGGCTGATAACGCTCCAATAATCAGGGCATTTGCAACTTGGCATAGACCCTGCTTTCGAGGAAGCCGCTTCGGTTTGTCGTGCTCACTGGCATTCATCAGGGTGTGGCCGGCCGTCGTTGCCGGGCTGGTCAGGCATCCCGGCATAGCGAAGACAAGATCGTGCGTGACAAAGCGCATCCTGACGAAGACGTTGCTATTTGATCGAGAGGCCGGGAGGCGCGCAGTGAAGAAAATCGAAGCCATCATCAAGCCATTCAAGCTCGACGAGGTGAAGGAAGCGCTTCAGGAAGTCGGCCTTCAGGGCATCACCGTCACCGAGGCCAAGGGCTTTGGCCGGCAGAAGGGTCACGCCGAACTCTACCGCGGCGCAGAATACATCGTCGACTTCCTGCCCAAGGTGAAGATCGAGATCGTGATCGGCGACGATCTGGTCGAGCGCGCCATCGAGGCGATCCGCCGCGCCGCGCAGACCGGGCGCATCGGGGACGGCAAGATCTTCGTCTCCAACGTCGAAGAGGCGATCCGCATCCGAACCGGCGAATCCGGGCTGGACGCTATCTGAGCCGGGTGCTATCCCGCGTTTTGCGACACTCTGACAGGAAATAAGGCTGCTTCGGCGGCCTGATTTCGTTTGTGCGGTCGCGCCAAACTCGCCCAAGCGAGAATAATCTTGCTCATCTGGAAACCGACCCGCAGAGCCAAAAGGGGTATGCATGAAGACCGCCAAAGACGTCCTGAAATCGATCAAGGACAACGACGTCAAATACGTCGACCTGCGCTTCACCGATCCGCGCGGCAAGTGGCAGCATGTGACGTTCGACGTCAGCATGATCGATGAGGACATTTTCGCCGAAGGGACGATGTTCGACGGCTCCTCGATCGCCGGCTGGAAGGCGATCAACGAGTCCGACATGTGCCTGATGCCCGATCCGGTGACTGCGACGATCGATCCGTTCTTCGCCGAGACCACGATGGTCATCACCTGCGACGTGCTCGAGCCGACCACCGGCGAGCCCTACAACCGCGACCCCCGCGGCATCGCCAAGAAGGCCGAGGCGATGGTGAAGTCGATGGGCGTGGGCGACACCGTCTTCGTCGGACCCGAGGCCGAGTTCTTCGTGTTCGACGACGTGCGCTTCTCCTCGACCCCCTACAACACCGGTTTCCGCCTCGACTCCTCGGAGCTGCCGACCAACTCCGACACCGAATATGAAGGCGGCAATCTCGGCCACCGCGTCCGCACCAAGGGCGGCTACTTCCCGGTTCCGCCGCAGGACTCCGTGCAGGACATGCGCTCGGAGATGCTCGGGGCCATGGCCAAGATGGGCGTCAAGGTCGAGAAGCATCACCACGAGGTCGCCTCCGCCCAGCACGAGCTCGGCATGAAGTTCGACACGCTGACGCTGATGGCCGACCACCTCCAGATCTACAAGTACTGCATCCACCAGGTTGCGCACATCTACGGCAAGACCGCCACCTTCATGCCGAAGCCGGTCTATGGCGACAACGGTTCGGGCATGCACGTGCACCAGTCGATCTGGAAGGAAGGCAAGCCGGTGTTCGCCGGCAACAAATACGCCGACCTGTCGGAGACCTGCCTCCACTACATCGGCGGCATCATCAAGCACGCCAAGGCGATCAACGCCTTCACCAATCCCTCGACCAACTCCTACAAGCGCCTGGTCCCGGGCTATGAGGCCCCCGTGCTGCTCGCCTACTCCGCGCGCAACCGCTCGGCCTCCTGCCGCATCCCCTACACCGCTTCGCCGAAGGCCAAGCGCGTCGAGGTGCGCTTCCCCGATCCGCTCGCCAACCCCTATCTCGGCTTCGCCGCGATGCTGATGGCCGGTCTCGACGGCATCAAGAACAAGATCGATCCGGGCCCGGCGATGGACAAGGATCTCTACGACTTGCCGAAGGAAGAGCTGAAGCAGATCCCGACGGTGTGCGGCAGCTTGCGTGAAGCCCTCGAGAATCTCGACAAGGACCGCGCCTTCCTCAAGGCCGGCGGCGTGTTCGACGACGATTTCATCGACGCCTATATCGAGCTGAAGATGACCGAAGTCGAGCGCTTCGAGATGACCCCGCATCCGATCGAATTCGACATGTACTATTCGGGCTGATCGGCCCGAACGCCATACGGCAAGCAAAAGGCGCTCTGAAAGGAGCGCCTTTTCGTTTGGGCCGTTGGGTCTGTAGGGTGGGTTAGCTGGCGGCTGCGCGAAGCGCAGTCCGCTGGCGTAACCCACCATGCTTCAGCAAATGCAGAACGAAGTTGGTGGGTTACGCCTAGCGATTTGCGCTTTGCGCAACCCGCTAAGCTAAGATACGAGCCAGCCGCTACCACGTTGCCGTGAACGCCCGCTGCAGATCAGCCGGCGCCGTCACACCGCTCGCGATCAGCAATTGGGTGAGAACGCGCGCCTTCTGGGGATTGAGGTCCTCGGACACGACGAATCCGTTCTTGTCGTCGTCGACCTCGACGTTTCGCGTCACGAAGCCGGATCGAACCCGCGTGGAGCGCACCACGATGATGCCCTTCTTCGCCGCCGCTTCGAGCGCTTCGAGGGCGGGCTTGGACGTATTGCCGTCGCCGACGCCGGCGAGCACGATGCCCTTGGCGCCGTGCGAGATGGCGTCCTCGATCGGAACGGCATCCATATTGGCGTGCGAGTAGACGATCGCGACGCGCGGCAATTGCTCGCCTGCCGGCAGCTGATAGGTCGCGCGCTTGAAACCGGCGGCCTGGGTCATGAAACGGATGCCGCCGGCGGTGTCGACATAGCCGATCGGCCCGTCATTGGACGTATTGAACGTCTCGATGCTCGTGGTGTTGGTCTTGGTGACCGAGCGGGCGCCCTGAATCTTGTCGTTCAACACGGCCATGACGCCCCGCCCGCGCGAGCGCGGATCGGCGGCCACCTGCACCGCCTCGTAGAGATTGCCGGGGCCGTCCGCGCTCACCGCCGTGGCCGGCCGCATCGAGCCGACGATCACCACGGGCTTGTCGCCGCGCACCACGTTGTCGAGAAAGAACGCGGTCTCCTCCAGCGTATCGGTGCCGTGGGTGATGACGACGCCGTCGGCTTCATTCTTGTCGAAGGCCTCCTGGATGCGGCGGGCTAGCGCAAACCAGACCTTGTCGTTCATGTCCTGGGATCCGATCGACGAAATCTGCTCGGCGTTCAGCTTCGCCAGCTTGTCCAGGCCCGGCACTGACTGCATCAGCTGCTCGCCCGTGATCTGGCCGGATTTGTACGCACCCGTCGCGCGCGGGTCGGCCTGGCCCGCGATGGTGCCGCCCGTCGCCAGCACGAGAATGCGGGGCAGATTGGCGGCAAGGGTGTCCTTACCGGGCTCTGCGGCATGCGCCGCTCCGCCGATCGGCCACGAACAAAGTGCGAAGGCGACCAGCGGAACGGCAAGCATGAATGTCCGACGTTGGCGGCGGCTTGGTGGGCTGACGGCGTGCTTGGTCATCGAATGTTGCTCCCGTTTAAGTAGGCATCAACATTCGACACGCCCATTTGGGCCGAAGATGGGTCATCTTCGCGGCTTACGGCTACGGGTTGTTAGGCCGCGGCATCAAATGGTCGAGCAAGCCCGTCGGCAGCGGAAACACGACAGTCGACGACCGTTCGCCGGCTATGTCGTGCAGAGCCGCGAAGTAACGCAGCTGCATGGCCTGAGGCTCCTGCGCGAGGATCCGGCCGGCTTCGACGAGCTTTTCGGCGGCCTGCTGCTCGCCCATCGCATTGATCACCTTGGCCCGCCGCAAGCGCTCGGCCTCGGCCTGTTTGGCAATCGCACGCACCATGGTTTCGTTGATATCGACGTCCTTGATCTCTATGCCGGTGACCTTGATGCCCCAGACGTCAGTCTGCTTGTCGAGGATCTCCTGGATGTCGGCGTTCAACCTGTCGCGCTCGGCAAGCATCTCGTCGAGCTCGTGCTTGCCGAGCACCGAACGCAACGTGGTCTGGGCGAGCTGGCTGGTGGCCGCCATGTAATCACCGACCTTGATGATGGCGCGCTCGGGGTCGACGATCCGGAAGTACAGAACAGCGTTGACCTTGACGGACACGTTGTCCCGCGAAATCACGTCCTGCGGCGGCACGACCTGCACCATCACCCGGAGGTCGACCTTGACGAGTTGCTGCACGATCGGAATGAGGATGATGAGGCCAGGGCCCTTCACACCGGTAAAGCGGCCGAGCGTAAAGACGACGCCGCGCTCATATTCGCGCAGGATTCGAATGGCCTGGGACAGAAATATGACGACTAGCAGCGCGAGCGCCGCATAGGTCAGATATTCCAGCATCATGATGTACCTCCCTCACCGGTCCTCGCCGGTGCGCGCCGTATCAGCAGCGTCAGGTCGACGACGCTGGTAACTTCGACCGTCTCTCCGGGCTCGAACGCGTCGGCGCCGCGCGCCTGCCAGCGTTCACCATGGGCGAACACATGACCCTCGTTCCCGTTCCAGTCGAGAATTTCGGCGGACAAGCCTCGCATGGCCTGCGCGCCGACCCGTTCAGGAGCCTTGGCGGCCCGCCGAAGCGAACCAAGCACGACCAGAGCGAAGCCGACGAACACAGCTGTAGTGATGCCGATCACCCACCACGACAGCTGGTAGCCGGGCGCCTCGACCCTGAACAGCATCAGCGCACCCAGCACGAAAGCGATGATCCCTCCGAGACCGATCACCACCGTTGGATTGAAGGCTTCGACGGTGAGAAGCACGAGTCCGACCAGCATCAGGGCGAGGCCGGCATAGTTGATCGGCAGCAAATTGAGCGCATAGAGGCCGATCAGCAGGCAGATCGCGCCGACGACTCCGGGAGCGACGGCTCCGGGAGACATGAACTCGAAGATCAGACCGTAGATGCCGACCATCAGGAGAATGAACGCCACGTTCGGATCGGTGATGACCGCCAGGAAGCGGGATATCCGTCCCGGCTCGATGGCTTCGACGACCGCATCCTTCGTGGCGAGGCGCTGCGTCTTGCCGCCTGCAACCTCCACCGCACGGCCATCGAGCTGCCGCAGCAATTCAGCCTGGTCCCGCGCGACGAGATCGATGGCATGGGCCTCTAGCGCGCCGTTGGCAGAGAGAGTGGCGGCCTCACGGACCGCCTTCTCCGCCCAGTCCGCATTGCGGCTGCGCAGCTCGGCGAGGCTGCGGATAAAGGCGACGGCATCGTTCGTGGCCTTCGCCGTCATCGCATCCTTCGGCTCGTCCTTCTTGTCTTTGCCATCCTTGTCGGGTGTGCCGCTCGGCAGGCCCGGCAACGGTCCGCCAATCTGCACCGGCGTCGCCGCACCGATATTGGTGCCTGGTGCCATCGCCGCGATGTGGGTCGCATAAAGGATATAGGTCCCGGCACTCGCCGCGTGGGCGCCGGAGGGAGCGACGTAGCCGATGACGGGGATGGGCGAGGCGAGCACATCCGCGATGATCTCGCGCATGCTGGAATTGAGACCGCCGGGCGTGTTCATTCTCAGAAGCACGACCTCGGCGCGCCGTTCGCTCGCCTTGGCCAAAGCCTCCCGCACGTAGCTGGCTGACGCAGGGCCGATGGCCCCGTCGATCGAAACAACCAGTGCAAGGCGGCCGCTCTCCTCCGCTGAGCTGGGAAGGAGGCAGCAGGTCAATGCCACGACGGTGATCGCCGCAACGAGGGCCGCCTTCATGGTTTGCACGGCAAGGGCTCCCTTGCAGAGCATATGGTGTTCCCCTTGTGAACCTCAATGCTGCGCGTGGAGGCCAACGTCGCGATTGTGCAACGCAATGCAAATGGCCATGCAGGGTGGCGATGTGATCGGTTGAGCAGAGGCAGTGGCGGACCTGCGTACGGCTGATCCGCCCTGCGCCAGGCGCTGCTACCGTGCCACCCTCACGCCGTCCGCGCCGATCGGTCCGAACGTGCTCGCGATGATCTCGCTCGTCGGCTGCATGCCGCCGAGCGACCAGTGCGAGGGCTCCTGCTCCTCGATCCTCACCCAGACGTTGCGGCGGAAATCGGGGTTGCCCTGCCCTTCGACCTCGACCAGGAGGTCGGTGACGCGTTCGAGCAGCGTCTTCTTCTGCGCGGCGTCCAGGATGCCGCGGACGGTGGAAATGGTGACGTAAGGCATGTCTTTCTCCAATCATGTCGTGTGACGACGGCGGCAGATTGGACCGGTCAGCGGCGGCCAGGCAGTGGCGGATAAGACAGAGATCGGGCAATTTCCGCCACGCACCCGTACGCCGATCGGATAGGATCGTCGCATCGCCCGGAGGTCCTATGAAGCTCGCAATTCTGGCGCTGGAAGGCTGCATGCATTCGGCGATCGCCGGCGTCGCCGACATCCTGTCGCTCGCCAACCACGTGATGCAGCAGAGCGGAGCAAAATCCCGCTTCGCCTGCCAGACGCTCTCGCTCGATGGCAAGGCGGTGCGCGCCGGCGGCGGCCAGTTGGTTTCGGTCGATGGCGCGATCACGAGCCGCGGCAGCTTCGACGCGATCATCGTCCCCGGCAATCTCGTCGACCACGTCACGGCCGCGCGGCTGCAACCGCAATATGCCCGCGCTGGCGCCTGGCTCCGGCAGCAGCACGCAAATGGCCGGCTGATCGGGGCATTTTGCAGCGGCGTCTTCCTGCTGGCCGGCGCCGGCCTGCTCGACAACCGCCGCGCCACCATCACCTGGTGGCTGCAAAACGAGCTGCGGCAACGCCATCCCGCGATCGACCTCGCCCCGGACGCCGTCATCACCTGCGCGGACCGCCTCGTCTGCGCGGCCGGACCGATGTCGTGGGTCGACCTCCTGCTCAGACTGATCGAGATGGTCGACGGCAAGGGGATCGCAAAGTTGTGCGCCGATTACGTCGTCATCGACACCGCGCAGCGCAGCCAGTCGATCTTCATGCCCGTCGGTTACCTGCTGTCGCAGGATCCGCTGCTGACCAGGGCCGACCTGCTGGTACGGCGCGCGGGCAAGCGTCCGATGACGGTCAAGCGCCTCGCCGACGCACTCGGCCTCAGCGAGCGCACGCTGAACCGGAAGTTTCAAGAGCTCGCGCACGAGCCGCCGCAGGCCTTCATCACGCGCCGCCGCGTCGAGCACGCGCGCACGCTGCTGGAGACGACGGCTCAGCCGGTCAAGACCATCGCGCGGGCGGCCGGCTACGAGGACGAAAGCAGCTTTCGCAAGGCATTCCGCAAGCTGACCCTGATGTCGCCGCAGGCCTACCGCACGCGGCGGGTGGAGCGGACGGTGTGAGGCTGACGCCAGACGACCAACTGAGCGCGCCTACGATTCAACCGCACTGGATGAACTTGCACCTCACCGTCAGCTTTCGTTCTGCATCTGACTCCACTTCGTTCTCAAAGAACAAATCAGCGCCGCGAAAATCGGGACGGACCAATTCCTACTGATTGGTTTATGCCGCCCGAGATTTGGAAGGCGCATGGGCGAAACACGGGCCGCCCACCTTTGCCGCGCCCTCAATTGGAATCGCAATTCATCGTGCGGGAGCGGCAGGCGGCCGGAAAAGCCAGTCCACGTTCCATTGCGGAGGAGCAGATCGAAGCCGACAACCTGTTTGCGCGGAGGCCTGCTTCGGTGTGCTCGGCCCGGCACTTCCAAGTGTGTTTTCCATCGCAAGATGAAATGGGCCCGGAATAGAAGCCGCGATGCTTGACAAAATGGGCTCACCCAATGAGGTCGCTGCAATCGTGATTGTCACCACCGATATGACGACTACGAACACATCAGTCACGATGCGTTTCGAAAAGTGCTTCGTCATGAGTTAAGCCCTCACAACCGAATTAAGCTACGTGGGGCAGTTACAATCTAGTTCTATGAAAATGGGTGGTACGCACGGGCGCTCACCGCGCGCGGCGGTCCAGCCCCTTTATAGGCCCGCAGCGATCGATGGTGTAGCAGCCATGCAGACCTAATGGAGCTCGTTCCGGCAGATCGAATTGATCGGCTCCTCAGCGTACATGCCTAGCATGAGCTCGATGAATTGAATTCGTCGGACCCGTTGGCTCGCAATGACGGCGTGCCGAGAGTCGGCCCCAAAGCCTCGACGTGTGCTTAGCCTACGCCACCGCCTTCTGCCGCGCCACGAGCGCCTCGCCAAAGGCCTCGAACAGCTTGCGATTGATCGGATTGTGCTGCGGATCGTATTCGGCGTGCCATTGCACGCCGAGCGCGAAGGTCGGGGCTTCCGCGATGCGGATCGCTTCGATGGTGCCGTCCTCGGCGACCCCCTCGATCAGCACGCGCTTGCCGGGCTCGAGGATGCCCTGGCCATGCAGCGAATTCACCCGGATCTTCTTGCAGCCGAGGATCTTCGCGAACGCCCCGCCCGGCGTCAGGTCGACGTCGTGACGGTCGGCGAACACCACGGTCGGATCGGGATGGATCTCGCCGTTCTCGAGCCGGGGCATGCGGTGATTCATGCGGCCGGGGATTTCGCGGATCTCGGGGTGGAGCGAGCCGCCGAAGGCGACGTTCATCTCCTGGAGGCCGCGGCAGATGCCGAACAGGGGGATGCCGCGGGCGACGCAGGCAACCGAGAGCGCCAGCGCGACCTCGTCGCGGTGGATGTCGTAGGGCTCGTGCTTCTCGCAGGGATCGACGTTGAAACGCGTCGGGTGCACGTTGGCCCGGGCGCCGGTGAGGATGACGCCGTCGACGGTATCGAGCAGCGCCCCGATATCGGTGATGTCGGGCGAGCCCGCGAACATCACCGGCAAGCCACCGGAGACCTCGGCCACGGCGCGCAGATTTCGCTCGCCGACCATCTGGACCTGAAATCGATTTTCGACGCGATGGGCATTCCCGATCACGCCGACGACCGGCTTTCTCATCTCCCGTTCCGACCTCCTCCGTAAGAAGATTCTCCAAACATGCCCTTGGGGTGGAACAAATTCAACAGAAGGGATCGCGGGACGGCAATGCTATTTTCGCGCAAATGCCCGATCGGAGGGCGGCCGCGGCGCCGTTCACGCCGGTGGCGTTCGCCCGACGAGACCGTGGACAACGTCAAACCGGCGGTTATCGGCCGGCTTGATCCAAGGCGGGATTTCGCGAAAGAGTGCCTCCCCGCAGCCGCCGAAAGGACCCGATGTGACCATCCCCGCAGATGAACGGCCCCGCCCCCGTGCCGATCTCGCCTGGGCGATCTCGGTCGGGGGCATCGGCGTTGTGCTGTTCACGGCGATGCTGGTCTTCACCTGGTATTTTGCCGCCACCTTGCTGCTGATCTTCACCGGCATGCTGCTCGGCCTCGGCCTCAATGCGCTGACGGGCGCGCTCGGCCGCCGCATGCACCTGCCGCATCCCGTCCGGCTCGCGGTCGTCTGCATCGCCCTCGCCCTGATGCTCGCGGGCGTCGCCTATCTCGGCGGTGCCACCATCGCCGAGCAGGCCTCGCTGCTGAGCAACACCATCAAGTCGCAGATCACCAACGTCCGGTCCTTCCTCGAAGGCCACGGCATCGACACCAGCTTCTTCGATCTCGGCAACGCGGCGCCTGACGCCACGGCGGCGACAACATCGGACTCGACGCCCTCACCGGCAACGCCCCCGCGCGGTGCATTGCCCGGCGCCGGCGCGCTCGCCTCCAGCGGCGGAGCGATCGTGAGCCAGACCTTCAAGCTGCTGCTTGGCACCATCCACGGTGTCGGAAACATTTTTATCGTGCTGTTCCTGGGTCTCGCCTTCGCCGCCCAGCCCAGCGTCTATCACGACGGCCTATTGTTCCTCGCGCCGGCCAAACATCGCACGCGCATCACCCTCATCATCGACCGCATCAGCGAGACGCTGGAGCGCTGGCTGATCGCGCAGATTACGGTCATGCTCGCGGTCGGCGCGGTGACCTGGATCGGCCTTGCCGTCATCGGCATCCCCGGCGCGTTCATCCTGGGAATCCAGGCAGGCCTGCTCGCCTTTGTCCCGACCGTCGGCGCCATCATCGCCGGGGTCATCGTGGTGCTGGCGAGCCTTGCGTCGGGCTGGATCGCGGCGCTGTCCGCGCTGCTGCTGTTCCTCGGCGTCCACGCCATGGAAAGCTACGTGCTGACGCCGATCCTCCAGCGCCAGGCACTGGACATTCCGCCGGCCACACTGTTCGCGTTCCAGATCCTGCTTGGCGTCGTGTTCGGAATCCGGGGCCTCGCGCTGGCGCTGCCACTGGTCGCCATCGCCAAGGTCATGATCGACCATTTCAAGACATATGAGGCGCCGTCTCTGGCCGAGGTGGCCTGAGCCTGCCTCAGGTCGTCAGCACGGTCTCGGTGTGCTCGACCTCGGGCGGCGAAGCAAAATACTGCCCGACGAGGCCGCGCCATTCGGTGAAGTTTTCGGAGCCGCGAAAATCGACGGTGTGGCTCTCCAGGGTCGCCCACTTCACCATCAGCCGGTAGCGCTGCGGCTTCTCGATCGACTTGTGCAGTTCGAAGCCGTGAAAGCCCTTGGAGCGGCCGAAGGCGGCCTTGGCCTTGGCGACGGCCGCCTCAAAATCCTTTTCGCTGCCCGGCTTGACGTCGATTTGCGCGATCTCTGTGATCATCGGTTTCCACCCATTCTTGTTCGCTGGGCGTGTCTACCGCAGCCGGCGCAAAAGAAAAAGGCGCCGAAACGACGCCTGGACGGCTGGAAAGTGCAGGTCTCTTGAATGCAAGCCTCTCAGGCAAGCAGCAGCACGGTGCCCGCCACGATGAACGCGCAGCCGACGAACAGCACGAACGGCCAGTAGCTGCGGGCTTGGCCGTATCGTCCTTGCGCACGACGCTCCGTGATCAGCGCGCTCTCGTATTCGTCCGCCGTCGAGAACAGACAGGCGAAACCGCCGCGTGCCGAGGCAGCTTGGGCTTCGAGTGACATCAGGGCGGCCTGCGGGGTCTGTCGACGGATCGATTCCATGACCATGATGGTAGGGATCGAATGGTAAACAGAGGATTACCGCAAGGCCGCCTGTCGTCTCAGGCGGTAGCCGGACGCGCCTGCGGCGCACCGGGCCGCGCAGCGCTTTGGCGACGCCAGTTCTCCAGCGACAGCGGCAGCTCCTCCGCCGCCTCGACGCGGTTACGGCCGCCGCGCTTGGCCTGGTAGAGCGCGGTGTCGGCCGAAGCCAGCAGCACCTCGAGCTCGGTGCCGGCCGGACCGCCGGCGACGCCGATGCTGACGGTAGTATCGACTGGACCTTCATCGACCACGACGCCGGAGGTCTCGAACGCTTCGCGCACACGCTCGGCGACCAGCACCCCCTCTTCCAGCGAGCACGGCAGCAAGGCCGCAAACTCCTCGCCGCCGATGCGGCCCGAGAGATCGGAGATGCGCAAGTTGCTGACGACGACGGTCGAGAACAGTCTCAGCATCTCGTCGCCCGCGGGATGACCGAACCGATCGTTGATCGACTTGAAGTGGTCGATGTCGAAGATCATCACAGTCACCGGCCGCCCGGCCTTGGCCTCGCGCTCGATCACCCGGCTGCAGGCCTCGGAGAAGCCGCGCCGGTTGAGCATGCCGGTCAGGGGATCGGTCGACGCGGCGGTCCGGTGCGCGGTCACCGTGCGCTCGGACACCAGCATGAAGATCACGAACACGGTGCCGACGGCATAAAGCACGAGCTCGACCGCGAACACGGTGACCCAGATGCTCGACGAGAAGGTCGCATCGTGCGGGCGCAGGAAGCTGCCGAGCACGATCGGCAGCATCAATGCGCAGCCGTGCATCACTGGCATCACGAAGGCCGGCCAGCGCCGTTGCATGCTCTTGCGCCGTTCGGTCCAGAGCTCGCTCGCGGTCAGCGCCGCATAGACCGAGACGATGCCGGCACCGACGATCATCCGCAGCATGGACGCCTCAGGGGCGAGCAGCGTGACGGCGGCGACCCAGGCGAGCGCGCCGAGCACGAGGCCGGGCCAGTTCGGCTTGCGGCCATGGAAGACGCGCGCCGCATTCCACACCATGCCGCAGGCGACGAAGCCGACGGCATTTAACGCCAGATAGAGATGCGGCCCCAGCCTGTCGCCGGCCGCAGTCCATAGCGCAACGGAGACGGCGCCGAGGAGATAGGCGGTGCCCCACCATTTCAGCGCGGGGCTGTTCTCCTGCCTGCCGAAAAACACCATCATGGCGCCGAGCAGTGCGGCAACCATGGTGGCGACCAAATAGAGCGTGATGCTATCGAGCGACATCATGTCGGCCCCCTCTAAAACATAGCAGTTACGCGATCGGCACAGCCGATTTGCGCGCCCTTCCGAATGTGACGCTATGTCTCGCGGGTTCCATTCAGGTTTTCGCGTGGACCCAAGTTTTCGGGAAACACGTCATCAATTTGCGTACAAACGAACAACAAAAAGGGCGCTGAAAACAGCGCCCTTTTGCATCTCATTGAAACCGCTTTCGCGGCAAATGTGATCGAAACGATTAACGCTTCGAGAACTGGAAGGACCGGCGGGCCTTGGCCTTGCCGTACTTCTTGCGCTCGACCACGCGCGAGTCGCGGGTGAGGAAGCCGCCCTTCTTGAGCACGCTGCGCAGCTCCGGCTCGAAATAGGTGAGCGCCTTGGAGATGCCGTGACGGACGGCGCCAGCCTGGCCGGACAGGCCACCGCCGGCGACCGTGCAGATCACGTCGTACTGGCCGGAACGCTGGGCCACGGAGAACGGCTGCTCGATCATCATGCGCAGCACGGGACGGGCGAAATAGACCTCGACCTCGCGCGCGTTGACGGTGACCTTGCCGGCGCCCGGCTTGATCCAGACACGGGCGACCGCGTCCTTGCGCTTGCCGGTGGCATAGGCGCGGTTGAACTTGTCGACCTTCTTCTCGTGCTTGGGCGCCTCGGGCGCGGCCGCCGTCTTGAGCTGCGAGAGCTGGTCGAGCGACTGGATGGATTCGGCCATGTTATGCGGCCCTCGTGTTCTTGCGGTTCAACTTGGCGATGTCGATCTTCTCGGGCTGCTGCGCCTCGTGCGGATGATCGGCGCCGCCGTAGACACGCAGGTTGCCCATCTGCACGCGGCCGAGCGGACCACGCGGGATCATGCGCTCGACGGCCTTCTCGAGCACGCGCTCGGGATGACGGCCTTCGAGGATCTGGCGCGCGGTGCGCTCCTTGACGTGGCCGACGTAGCCGGTGTGCTTGTAGTAGGTCTTCTGCTCGCGCTTGCGGCCGGTGAGGACCGCATGCTGGGCGTTGATGATGATGACGTTGTCGCCGCAATCGACGTGCGGGGTGTAGGTCGGGAGGTGCTTGCCGCGGAGCCGCATGGCGACGATGGTGGCGAGACGGCCGACGACCAGACCCTTGGCGTCGATCAGCACCCACTTCTTCGTCACCTCGGCCGGCTTTGCCGAAAAGGTTTTCATGTCAGAATTTCCGTGAGGGAGACATCGGCGCGAACACCGCACCGGACTGGGCGGGTTTCTAGAGAAGAGAGGCGCAGCGGTCAATGCCCCAAGACGGAATTTATATTCGTAGAATCAATAACTTAAAAATATGGTGCTATATTACCTGCAAAAAGTTCAAACATTTGGAATGGAATAGGTCGAGGTGACATGGGCGATTGGATCGGCTGATGTGCCCGACAGGA
The DNA here is from genome assembly GCF_004114935.1 of Bradyrhizobium zhanjiangense. Classification (NCBI taxonomy): domain Bacteria; kingdom Pseudomonadati; phylum Pseudomonadota; class Alphaproteobacteria; order Hyphomicrobiales; family Nitrobacteraceae; genus Bradyrhizobium; species Bradyrhizobium zhanjiangense. Next base: position 4,547,776 of record NZ_CP022221.1, on the reverse strand, counting down.
GATTCACCTCCCCCACTGCCAGGCGCTTGCCGAGCTTGAGCAGTCGGGCCTCGGCCAGCACGTCCTGCCCCGGCTGGCCCTTGCGCAGGAAGTTGATGTTGAGATTGGTGGTGACCGCCAGCCCGATCGGCCCGATTGCGGACAGCAGCACCACGTACATGGCGAAATCGGCCAGCGCCATCAGCGTCGGTCCAGACACGGTTCCACCCGGTCGCAGCATCCTTTCGCTGTAGCGCTGGCGCAAAAGGCAGGTCTGGCCATCGGCGCTTTCGATCGTGATGTCATCGCCGCTGAAGGCCTGGGGAAATTCGTCACGCAGAAACTGCTCGACCTCCGCCACGCTCATTTTCGCCAATGCCATGCTGTTCCCACCCTCGCTTCGCTTGCCCTGTTACATTAAGTTATCTGCATCATCCAATTGCAATAATCCAACTGGAAACGCTTCGATGTCCGCCCAGGCCGCCCGTGCCCCCCCCCCGCAACCGCCGATCCTGCTGCGCGAGATCGTCGGCAGCGTCGCCGTGCTCACGCTGAACCGACCAGCCGCGCGCAACAGCCTTTCGGAGGCGATGATCGGACAGCTGCATGCGAGCCTCAATGCGATCGCGGAAGACAAGCACATCCGTGCGGCCGTCATCGCAGCCAACGGCCCCGCCTTTTCCGCCGGCCACGACCTGAAGGAACTGACCGCGCGCCGCACCGATCCGGATCGCGGCCGGGCTTATTTTGCGCAGATCATGACGGCGTGCAGCGCCATGATGCAGGCGATTGTGCGCCTGCCCAAGCCCGTGGTCGCTGCCGTCCAAGGCATCGCCACCGCGGCGGGCTGCCAGCTCGTGGCAAGCTGCGATCTGGCGATCGCCTCGGAGGCGGCGAGCTTCGCCACGCCCGGCGTCGACATCGGCCTGTTCTGCTCGACCCCGATGGTGGCGCTGTCGCGCAACGTGCCGCGCAAGCAGGCGATGGAGATGCTGCTGACGGGCGAGCCGATCCCGGCCGCGCGCGCCCGCGAGATCGGCCTCGTCAATCGCATCGTCCCCGCTGGCACCGAGCGCGAGGCCGCGATTGCGCTCGCACAGCAGGTCGCACTGAAATCTGCCTACACCGTCAAGCTCGGCAAGGAGGCATTCTATCGCCAGGCCGAGATGAGTCTTGCCGAGGCCTATCGCCATGCGGCAGAGGTGATGACCGAGAACATGATGGCGCGCGACGCCGAGGAAGGCATTGGCGCCTTCATCGCAAAGCGTACGCCGACATGGCGGGATGAATGACAATAAGAAAAGATATGAGATGAACCACGACGCCTATCCCGACAATTACATCCGCGGCATCCTCAACAGCGTGAAGTCGATCGCGATGGTCGGCGCCTCGCCGGTCAACGTGCGGCCGAGCTACTTTGCGTTCAAATATCTAGCGCAGCGCGGCTACGACATGATCCCGGTCAATCCCGGACACGTCGGCAAGGAGCTGCTCGGAAAGCCCTTCGTCGCCTCGCTCTCAGACATCGGCCGTCCGATCGACATGATCGACATTTTTCGCAACTCCAGCCACATCATGCCTGTGGTCGAAGAGGCGCTCACGCTCGATCCACTGCCGAAGGTGATCTGGATGCAGCTTGGCGCGCGCGACGACGCTGCGGCGGCGAAGGCAGAGTCCGTCGGTATCAAGGTGGTGATGAACCGCTGCCCCAAGATCGAATACGGCCGCTTGTCGTCCGAGATCTCCTGGATGGGCGTGAATTCACGCACGCTCAGCTCCAAGCGCGCTCCGGTACCGACGCAAGGCATGCGGCTATCCCTCAATCGGATGAGTGTCGGCGGTGGCGACACCGCGGCATCAGATCGCGCCGCCAAAAACAAGACCGAGCAAAGCTGACGCGATCGCGTAGGATTCATTTCGCGATCGCGACAATGCGTAGCACGATCGTTTTCGATGTGAAGCCGCAGCTTGACGGCGGACGCCGTGGCGATCAGCATGCCGCGCGATTTCAGACCAAGAGAACAGGACGCCCTCAATGAGCGATCGCCTTCCGGGATTTTCCACGCTCGCCGTGCATGCCGGTGCACAGCCCGACCCCACCACCGGTGCGCGCGCAACTCCGATTTATCAAACGACGTCTTTCGTGTTCAACGATGCCGACCACGCCGCCTCGCTGTTCGGCTTGCAGGCGTTCGGCAACATCTATACCCGCATCGGCAATCCCACCAACGCGGTGCTGGAGGAGCGTGTCGCTGCGCTCGAAGGCGGCACGGCCGCGCTCGCGGTGGCCTCGGGCCATGCCGCACAGGTCGTGGTGCTGCAGCAGTTGCTCCAGCCCGGCGATGAATTCATCGCAGCGCGAAAGCTCTATGGCGGCTCGATCAACCAGTTCACGCATGCGTTCAAGAGCTTTGGCTGGAACGTGGTGTGGGCCGACCCCGATGACATCGTAAGCTTCGAGCGCGCGGTGACGCCGCGCACGAAGGCGATCTTCATCGAGTCCATCGCCAATCCCGCCGGCAGCATCACCGACATCGAGGCGATCTCGACGGTGGCGCGCAAGGCCGGCGTGCCGCTGATCGTCGACAACACGCTCGCCTCGCCCTATCTGATCCGCCCGATCGATCATGGCGCGGACATCGTCGTGCACTCGCTGACGAAATTCTTGGGCGGCCATGGCAATTCGCTCGGCGGCATCATCGTCGATGCCGGCACCTTCGACTGGTCCATAGGCGGCAAATATCCGATGCTGTCGGAGCCGCGGCCGGAATATCACGGCATTCGCCTCCAGGAGACCTTTGGCAATTTCGCCTTCGCGATCGCCTGCCGCGTGCTGGGCTTGCGCGACCTCGGACCGGCGCTCTCCCCGTTCAACGCCTTCATGATCCTGACCGGCATCGAGACGCTGCCGCTGCGCATGCAGAAGCACTGCGACAATGCCAAGGCGGTCGCCGAATTCCTCGCCGGCCATCCGGCGGTGGCCTCGGTCAGCTATGCAGGCCTTCCGAGCGACAAGTACAATCAGCTCGCGCGCAAATACGCGCCGAAGGGCGCGGGCGCCGTGTTCACCTTCAGCCTCAAGGGAGGCTATGACGCCGGTGTCAGCCTGGTGTCGAAGTTGCAGCTGTTTTCGCATCTGGCAAACGTCGGCGACACCCGCTCGCTGGTGATCCACCCGGCCTCGACCACGCATAGCCAGCTCGACGACGCCGCCAAAGTCAGGTCCGGCGCCGGCCCTGACGTGGTGCGGCTCTCGATCGGCATCGAGGACAAGGAAGACCTGATCGCGGATCTGGAACAGGCGCTGGGCGCTTAGTTCTTATCATTCCGGGGCGGAGTACAAAGCCGCCCCGGATTGATCGCTTCAGTTAATAGTCATTAACCACATCTGCCGCATACATCGTCTTTGGATCGCCCCTTTGATTCGGAGCCGACGATGCTGCGCTGGATGGTGCCTGCCCTTGCGGCGATGCTGACGGTTTCAACGGCGCTGGCTGCCGATCTGCCGGCCACGCCGAAGCGGCGCGCCGCTGTTCCGCCGCAGGAAGCACCAAGAGTCTATGTCGAGACCGATCCGGACGCGCTGATCTCGCCGGCCTATGGCATCGGCAGTTACATCCGCAACCTGCCGGGCACCCCGCTCCTGCCCGGCTCGCACACGCTGCCGGGCTATTACGGTCGCCCCTGGGACTACGATTATCAGGGCTCGTATTACGGCGGGAAGCAGGTCGACTATTTCTGGCGCCTGCCTTACGCGTGCGGAGTCTACGGCTATTGTTGATCAGCTGGCCTGACCCAGCGGAACACCGCGCGGCCGCACCTCAGTCAACTGCCGCGAGGCCAGCCGCTCCGTCTGCATCACCGCGAGTGTCAACACGCCGATCGCGACCGCCTGATGCGCCAGCGCCAGTCCAATCGGAACCTGGTTGAGCAGCGTCAGGATGCCGAGCACCGCCTGCAGGCTCACCGCAGCAAGCAACCAGAGCGCGCCGCTTGCCGCCGCACCTGCGCGCGAGCGCACCGCGTCGATCGCGTGCAGCGCCGCCAACACGAACAGCGCATAGGCCGTCATGCGATGCTCGAACTGCACCGTCAGCACATTGTCGAACAGGTTGCGCCACCACGGCGTCTCGAACCACAGCCGATCCGCCGAGGGAATGAACGCACCATCAATCTGCGGCCAGGTGTTGTAGGCGCGCCCGGCCCGCAGACCCGCGACCAGGGCACCGAAATAAATCTGCACGAAGGTCACAACGAGGAGCAGCGCGCTCGTGAACCTCAACCGCGCCGGCACGGCGATCTGCGGCCGCTCCTTGAGCCGCCGCACCGTCCAGACGATGCCGGCGAAGATCAGAAGCGCGAGCATCAAATGGGTCGCCAGCCGATATTGCGACACCTCGATGCGTTCCGACAGGCCCGAGGCTACCATCCACCAGCCGACCGCGCCCTGGAGGCCGCCGAGCGCGAACAACAGCCACAGCCGCCGCTTCAGCTCACCCGGCAGCCCGCCGCGCCACAGGAAGAACAGGAACGGCAGCAGATAGGCGACGCCAATGAAACGGCCGAGCAGCCGGTGGCTCCATTCCCACCAGAAGATCTCCTTGAACTCGGACAGGCTCATGCCCGCATTCAGCTCGCGATATTGCGGGATCCTCTTGTAGGCCTCGAACGCCTCGGTCCACTGCGCCTCGGTCAGCGGCGGCACGCTGCCCGTGACTGGCTTCCATTCGACGATCGAGAGGCCGGATTCCGTCAACCGCGTCGCGCCGCCGACCAGCACCATCAGCGCGATCAGCGCGGCCACGGCGATCAGCCACACGCGCACGGCGCGATGCGGTTGGGACGGGGCGGAAATCGTCGTCATTGGGAGCAAAAACCAGGCTTGAACCGGACTGCGCGCCCCTTATAGTCCCCCGCTCCCGCAGCGCAAGTTACGCGAAAGCCGCAACATTCCGCCATGACGATCCGCACCCGCAAGTTCCTCGGCGCCATCCTGCTCCTGGTGCTGGCCACGGTCTGGGCTCTGCTCGGCATGGCGCTGGCGCAGATGCCGTGGATCGCCGAGTCCGGCTGGCGGCAGGCGATCTACTACGTGGTGGTCGGCATGGGTTGGGTGCTGCCGGCGATGCCGATCGTGAGCTGGATGCAGCGTCCCGATCGCGCCAAATCCAGCTCGTAGCGGCTAGCTCGTAACGTCTAGCTCCTGGCGCTTCCCGTCGGTTTCACCGGCGCAAAGGCAACGCCTGACATCAGCACGCGCATCCTGCGCAGCGATTGGATCCGGCCGTCCCAGGAGATCCGCGGCAGCGCGCGCAAATTGGTGCGTCCCTCCGCATCTACGATACCAGGGATCGTCGACACGGCGCTGGCAAAGCCGGCCTCCTCCGCCATCACGACGTGGCTGCGCCGAAACGAAGAGCGATCGCCGAACGGAAAGGCGAGATGCCTGATCTCGCGGCGGAAGGCCGCTTCCGCGACCGCCTTGCCCATCGTCATCTCGCGGAGCGCGGCCGCATCCTTCATGTTGGCGAGAACGGGATAGTTTACGGTCGCGCTACCGATCGTGACGAGCGGATCGGCGGCGAGCTTGGTCAGGTCTTCCCAATCCATCGACGCTTCGCGTGAGAGCGCGGCGAGGTCTATTCGGTAGCGCGTGCAGAGATCGGCGATCGCCGCTGACAGATCCGCCGGCGGCAGCGAACGCAGCCAGCCCTCGAGATACGAAAACACCGCCTGCTTCTCGGCATTGTCAGTGATGGTGAAGCGCTGCTCCTGGTTGTCCATGATCAGGCTGATGCGGCTCTCGCGCGCGATCATCCGTTCGAGCGCGAGCCACCAAGCTTCGCCGACGCCATCGGGGAACGCGGTCGGCACATAGATCGTGAACGGCACAGCGTGGCGCGATAGCACCGGATAAGCGAAGTTGATGAGATCCTTAGTGGCGCCATCGAAGGTCAGTGCCACGAAGCGCCGCTTCTCCGGCAGCGTCACCGCGCGGCGGCAGACCTCGTCCATGCCAAGGAAATCGTACTTCCACTGCTTCAGCGCGCGAATGGCGCGATCGAGGAACTGCGGCGTGATCTCGTGCTGGCCTAGCGGCTGAAATCGGCCACGCCGCCGCGGCCGCACATGCGCGAAGCGCAGGATGGCGCCGGCACCGCGGCTGCGCAGCGCAGCCTGACCGCTGAACCAGGCCAGCTCAAGCCGCAGACGCGCCGGCCATCTGTCGTCGGATGCCAAGGTCTACACCTCCCTCCGGCGCCTGTTCCCCCCGCCTATTATCATTACCCTTTGTTGACACTTCTTTGCAAAGGTCGGCCACGGGCCGAAATACGTATATTTTTGATTTCTCGACAGGTTTCGCGAATGACCATGGCTGCGGCGATGCAAAGCCGGACGGCAGAAGCGCCAGCGCGGTCGAAAACGAGCCGCATCGCCCAGGTCGACATCGTCACCGATCTCGGCGAGGCCGAGGCGGCCTGGCGCGCCTTCGAGGAGAGCGGCCACCTCTTCACGCCCTATCAGCGCTTTGACCTGCTTGCTCCCTGGCAGCAGCTGGTCGGCGAACGCGAGGGCGCCCGCCCGTTCATCGTGATCGCCCGCGACGCCGAGCAACGGCCGCTCCTGCTGCTGCCGTTGTCACTGCGCCAAAGCCACGGCGTGCGCACGGCCTGCTTCATGGGCGGCAAGCATACCACCTTCAACATGGGCCTGTGGAACGCCGAATTCGCGGCACAGGCCGTCCTCGCGGACCTCGATGCGCTGCTTGCGCCGCTGCACGAGCATGTCGACGTCCTCTCGCTGACGCAGCAACCCAAGCGCTGGCACGATCAACAGAACCCGTTTGCGCTGCTGCCGCTGCAGAGCTCGGTCAACGGCTGCCCGTTGCTGGCGATGGAGCCGGCCGGCCCGCCCGCATCGCGGATCAGCAATTCGTTCCGCCGCCGTCTCAAGAGCAAGGAGAAGAAGCTCCAGGCCCTCGCCGGCTACCGCTACCACCTTGCGACCGAGGATGCGGACATCGTGCGCCTGCTCGACTGGTTCTTCCGCGTCAAGCCGGCGCGGATGGCGGAGCAGAAGCTGCCGAACGTCTTCGCCGAACCGGGCATCGAACAGTTCATCCGCAGCGCCTGCCTTGCCCGGCGCGGAGACGGACGCGTGATCGACATCCACGCGCTCGAATGCGACGAGGACGTGATCGCGATTTTCGCCGGCGTCGCCGACGGCCAGCGCCTCTCGATGATGTTCAACACCTACACGATGTCGGAGCACGCCCGCTACAGCCCGGGCCTGATCCTGATGCGCTACATCATCGATGGCTGCGCCGAGCGCGGCTATTGCTCGCTCGACCTCGGCATCGGCTCGGACGACTACAAGCGGATGTTCTGCAAGGACGACGAAGACATTTTCGACAGCTTTGTCCCGCTGACCTCACGCGGAAAGCTTGCGGCGATGGCGATGTCCTCACTGAGCCGCGGCAAGCGAATGGTCAAGCAGAACCAGATGCTGTTCGATTTGGCGCGTACGTTGCGGCAGGCGTTCGGGTAGCAATTCTCCGCTTGCGAGCTGCCCTGCTCCCGCAAAGGAAAGTATCGTAGGGTGGGCAAAGCAAAGCGTGCCCACCACTTCTGTTGCGGTATTGGATCGATGGTCGGCACGGCGCAAGCGCGCCTTTGCCCACGATACGATTCCGAGCGCGCGGAGAGAGAAAGAAAAGCCTATGCCGCCACGACGCGCGGCGTCTCCCTCGCATCCGACGGCTGCACCGGCTTGCTCAGCATCGTCACGTCGCTGAAGCCGACCGCCCTCAGCTGTTCGCACATCAACGTACGCGCATCCGCTGCCATCGACGCCTCAGGCACCACGACGGCGCGAGCATGGGTCGTCAGCAATTCCGCCGGCAGGTCGGAGGCGCTGCCGGCATCGAGCAGCACGTGGTCGTAAGCGCGGAGGAGCGCATCGATCGCGAGCGTCACCCGCGGCGATTGCAGCAAGCTGCGATCGAAGCCGGGGCGGCCGGCCATGACCAGATGCAGCCGCGACAGCTTGTCCCGGGTGATGATTTGCGCGAAAGACGCTTCGCCCTGCATCAGCTCGGCAAGGCCAGGCGCAGAGGCATCGACAGCCACCGCGGCAATGGTCGGCGAGCACGCAGCAAGATCGACCACGACGACGCGAGCGTCACGCGCGAGATGCCGGGCGAGCGTCAGCGCCGTGAGCGTGATCGATGCGCCGGCCGCGGTGCCGAGCACCGTGATCTTCTTCGCCGCCGCGCCCGCTGCGCGCAGGCGCTCGGCCAACTGCTCGATCTCGGTGAATTCGGTGATGTCGGCCTCAGCCGTCATCGCTGGCTGAAGCGGCCCCGGCTCGTCGACGACCGGATCGACCATCGGCTCGACCACCGGCTCATGACGCACCGCCACCCGCGACGGCAGGATCGCACCCACCGCGCGCGGCGCGGTCTGGCGCAACAGCTCGCCGGTGACGACGACACCGGACGACAGCAGCAACGTCGCGATGGTCGCGATCAGCACGATCGGCAGCTTCTTCGGATAGGCCGGCGTGTTCGAGACGATGGCGCGCGAAATGATGCGGCCATCCGTCGGCGCGGTATCGATGGTCTCGCGGGTGTTGGCCTCGCGGTACTTGGCGAGATAGGTTTCCAAGAGGTCGCGCTGCGCCTTGGCTTCGCGCTCCAGCGCGCGGAGCTGCACGTCCTGGCCGTTGGTGGATGCCGCCTGCTTCTTGAGCTGCTCGAGACTCGTCGTCAGCCCGTCGACCCGGCCGCTGGCGATTCGAGCGTCGTTTTCGAGCGAACGCGAAATCTTGCCCGCTTCGTCGCGGATCTGGTTGTCGAGATCGCCAAGCTGCGCCTTCAACTCCTTGATCCGCGGGTGATTGCCGAGCAGCGTGGACGACTGCTCGGCGAGCTGCGCACGCAGCGTCACCCGCTGCTCCGACAGCCGCCGCATCAATTCGGAGTTCACCACCTCCGATGCCTCGATCGGCTTTCCGCTCTGGAGCATTTCGCGGATCAGGCGCGCCTTGGACTCTGCGTCGGCCTTGATCGAGCGCGCGTTGTTGAGCTGGGTATTGATCTCGCCCATCTGCTGGTTCGACAGCGTGGTGTTGTTGGTGCCGACGAACAGGCTCGACTTGGAACGAAAATCCTCGACCCTGGCCTCGGCGTCGGAGACCTTCTTACGCAAATTCTCGATCTCGCCCGCGAGCCACTGGCTGGCGTTCTTGGCCTGCTCCTGGCGCACACCCTGCTGGAGCACGAGATAGCCGTCGGCGATGGAGTTGGCGACACGCGCGGCGAGCTCGGGATCGGCGGACTGGAATTCGACCACGATCACGCGCGACTTGTCGACGGCGTAAGCCTGGAGGCGCTCGTAATAGGCATCCAGCACGCGCTCTTCCGGCGTCATCGAGAACTGATCGCGGCCGATGCCGACCAGCGCCGCCAGCGATTTCAGCGGCGAGATGCCTTGCAGCACCGGATCGAATTCGGGTCGCTCCGCGAGCTTGTTCTTCTTGATGATCTCGCGCGCGAGATCGCGCGACAGCACGAGCTGCACCTGGCTGGTGACGGCTTCGGCGTCGAGCGCCTGCCGCTCCTCGGTGCGATCGCTGTTCGGGCGCAGGAACACGTTCTCGCGGCCGTCGATCAGGATGCGGGCTTCGGACTTATAGCGCGGCGTGACGAGATTCACGACGGCGATGGATGCGACGAGCACCAGCACCGTCGGCACGACGATCCAGCCGCGTTTGCGCGTCAATGCCGCGCCGAGCGCGTGCAGGTCGATGTCGCCGGATTGGATTTGCGCCTGCTTCACGACAACGGGCGCAGGCCCTGCTTCAATCTTGGCTTCGATCTTGGGCGCGACTTCGGCTTTGGACTTCGAGACAGCCCGCTCGATCACAGCCTTGTCCTTGCCGGCACGCCAGAACGCTAAACGCATCGAACACTCCCGCAGGGCAACGCTGCGACTCTATCTCAACCGGAGCGATTACACTCCATTAAGGTTGCCGCTGGGTTAATCGCAACGTCCGGCGACCGGCGCACGCGCGCTCGTCACCGTTTGTTAACCACGAGGCCCCTTAATCCATCTCGATTATTTCGCGAGATTTGTTCGGTAGCCGCCGTCGAGCGCTGGTTTTGATCATGCCCCCCTCTCCCGACCGGCCGCTTCGCATCCTGCACGCCGTGCGCGCACCCGTTGGCGGCATCTTCCGCCATATCCTCGACGTCGCCAATGGCCAGGTCGACCGCGGCCATCATGTCGGCATCCTCGCCGACAGCCTCACCGGCGGCGAGCGCGCCGACAAGGCGCTTGCCGAGCTCGCGCCGCGGCTGAAGCTCGGCGTGCACCGGCTGGCGATCCACCGCGAACCGTCACCTGGCGATGTTCTGGTGTGGCTTCGCATGCGGCGCCTGATCGCGACGCTCAAGCCTGACGTCATGCACGGCCACGGCGCCAAGGCCGGCGCCTTCATCCGCATGCGGCGGCGCTCGGACGATACCATCCGCATCTACACCCCGCACGGCGGCTCGCTGCACTATCCCCTCAACACCTTCAAGGGCGAGTTCTACGCGCGGCTCGAACGCACGCTGATGGACGCGACCGACCTGTTTCTGTTCGAGAGCGCCTTTGCCCGCGACACCTATCAACGCATCGTCGGCACGCCCAAGGGCGTGGTGCATTGCGTCTTCAACGGTGTCACCCCTGAGGAGTTCGAGCCGGTCGTGATCGCCGACGATGCCACCGACCTCGCCTATGTCGGCGAGTTCAGGCACATCAAGGGCGCGGATCTGCTGGTCGATGCCGTGGCGCGCCTGCACGAGGGCGGCAAGAAGGTCACGCTGACGCTCGGCGGCGATGGCGAGGAAACCGCGGCGCTGAAGGCTCAGGTCGAGAGGCTCGGCCTCTCCAGCGCGATCCGCTTCATCGGCCACGTCAAGGCGCGCTACGGCTTCTCCAAGGGGCGGCTGCTGGTCGTCCCCTCGCGCGGCGATTCCATGCCCTATGTCGTGATCGAGGCGGGCGCGGCCGGCATTCCCATGATCGCGTCCCGCATCGGCGGCATTCCCGAGATCTTCGGGGCGGAGAGTCCGGCCCTGTTCGCGCCGAGCAATTCCGAGGCCATGGCCGAGGCGATCGCGGCCGCACTCGACGATCCGCAAGCAACGGCGCAGCGCGCGGCCGCCTTGCGCGCGCGCATCTCGGCGCATTTCTCGCAAGCCGCGATGGTCGACGGCGTGCTCGCCGCCTATCGCGACGCATTTGCCAATCATTAACCATCCTTAAGTCCGCTTTAGAAAATCTTCCGATTTGTTCGATAATCGAAGGCCCAGGGGATGCTCGCCCGGGCGCGCAAGGCCGTGCCGCGGGGCTTTGGAATGGACGTGGACGCCCGTGGAACCGCTCAACGCACGCTCGATGCTCGATGCCGCGGCCAGCGCCGCGGCGACGCCCGCTGCCCAACCCTTTGTGGAGCGCCGCCGCCGGCTCTCGCCCGCTGCGCTCGAGGTCGTCAATCAGAAGGTCGCCCGCGCCTATTCGCCGATCGTGATCGCCGGCTTCGTCCGCCTGGCTGATTTCGCGCTGCTCAGCCTCGTCGGCATTGCGCTCTATGTCGGCTATGTCATGCCGCTCGCCGGTGCCTTCAGCTGGGTCTATCCTGCGGAGATCATCGCGGTGGCGGTCGCCGCCGTGGTCTGTTTCCAGGCCGCCGACATCTATCAGGTGCAGTTGTTCCGCGGGCAGCTCCGGCAGATGACGCGGATGATCTGGTCGTGGTCGGTCGTCTTCCTGCTGTTCATCGGCATCTCGTTCTTCGCCAAGTTCGGCAGCGAAGTGTCGCGGCTGTGGCTTGCCGCCTTTTACTTCCTCGGGCTCGCCGCCCTTATGGCCGAGCGTCTCGTCCTGCGCTCGCTGGTGCGCGCCTGGGCGCGCGAAGGTCGGCTCGACCGCCGTACAATCATCGTCGGCTCCGACAGGAACGGCGAGCAGCTCGTCGAGGCGTTGAAGGCGCAGGAGGATTCCGACATCCACGTGCTCGGCGTATTCGACGACCGCAACGACAGCCGCGCGCTCGACACCTGCGCCGGCGCGCGCAAGCTGGGCAAGGTCGACGACATCGTCGAGTTCGCCCGCCGCACCCGCGTCGACCTCGTGTTGTTCGCACTGCCAATCTCGGCGGAGACGCGCATCCTGGAGATGCTGAAGAAGCTCTGGGTGCTGCCGGTCGACATTCGCCTCTCCGCACACACCAACAAGCTGCGCTTCCGTCCCCGCTCCTATTCCTATCTCGGCGAGGTGCCGACGCTGGACGTGTTCGAGGCACCGATCACCGACTGGGATCTGGTGATGAAATGGCTGTTCGACCGCGTCGTCGGCAGTCTCGCGCTGCTCGCCGCCCTGCCGGTGATGGGATTGGTGGCGCTGGCGGTGAAGCTCGACAGCCCCGGCCCGGTGCTGTTCCGCCAGAAGCGTTTCGGCTTCAACAACGAACGGATCGACGTCTACAAGTTCCGCTCGATGTACCACCATCAGGCCGATCCGACCGCCTCGAAGGTCGTGACCAAGAACGATCCACGCGTCACTCGCGTCGGCCGCTTCATCCGCAAGACCAGCCTCGACGAGCTGCCGCAGCTCTTCAACGTGGTGTTCTCCGGCAATCTCTCGCTGGTCGGCCCGCGTCCGCATGCGGTGCAGGGCAAGCTGCAGAGCCGCCTGTTCGACGAAGCCGTCGACGGCTATTTCGCCCGCCACCGGGTCAAGCCCGGCATCACCGGCTGGGCCCAGATCAACGGCTGGCGCGGCGAGATCGACAATGAAGAGAAGATCCAGAAGCGCGTCGAGTTTGACCTCTATTACATCGAGAACTGGTCGGTGCTGTTCGACCTCTACATTCTCCTGAAGACGCCGATCTCGCTGCTGACCAAGAACGAGAACGCGTATTGAGTTGTGGTCATGCCCCGGTTTGACCGGGGCATCCAGTACTCCGCAGCGCCAATCGTTTTCCGCAATAGGCGCCGCGGAGTACTGGATCGCCGGTCGAGCCGGGCGACGACAGCGGTATTTGTGGCGTACCAGTAGCGTAAGCGTATGAGCGTGTGATGGCCTATGCGGCGACAGCCGATGAAGTGAAATTAGCCGCACCGGCTGCGCCCGGCGTGCTGGCCCTGCAGCGCGCGCTGGTGTGGCTGGTCGGCGCGTCCGGCGCGATCGTGTTCATCGAGCCGAGCCCCTACGAGATCGCGACGCTGCTCGCGACCGTCTTCTTCTTCGCCACCGGCCTGCGGCTGAGGCTCGCGCTGATGCCGCTGGTCGCGCTGCTGGTCCTGCTCAATGTCGGTTACACGATCAGCGCGATCCCGCTGTTCGAGCAGTCCGAGGTGGTGAGCTGGATCGCGACATCCTGGTACATGGCGGTGACCGTGGTGTTCTTCGCGATGGTCACCTCCGAGGATACGGCGGTCCGGCTCGACATGCTCCGCCGCGGGCTCGTGGTCGGCGCCATGGTCGCCTCGCTATTGGCGGTCGCCGGCTACTTCCACCTGGTTCCCGGCGGCAACGACCTCCTCACGCTCTACGGACGCGCACGCGGCACGTTCAAGGACCCGAACGTGCTCGGCGCCTTCCTGATCCTGCCGGCACTGTTTGCGCTCCAGAGCGTGGTCTCCGACAAGCTCGGCAAGGCCTTCCGCAACGTCATCGCCTTCGGCATCATGTCGCTGGCGATCCTGCTCGCCTTCTCCCGAGCCGCCTGGGGCGGGCTGGTGCTGACCTCCGCCTTTATGCTGGCGCTGATGGTGCTGACCAGCCGCACCAACGCGCAGCGCTCGCGCATCATCATCATGGCGATCGTCGCCGCGGTGCTGGGGCTGGCGCTGATCGCAGCACTGCTGTCATTCGACTCCACTGCCGAAATGTTCAAGCAGCGCGCCAGCTTCGACCAGAGCTATGACGAGGGCCGCTTCGGCCGGTTCGGCCGCCACATCCTCGGTGCGGAGATGGCGCTCGACCTGCCGCTCGGCATCGGACCCCTGCAATTCCACCGCTACTTCCCCGAGGACACCCACAACTCCTACCTCAACGCCTTCATGTCCGGCGGCTGGCTCTCCGGCGTATGCTATCCCGCGCTGGTCTTCACCACCGTCATCATGGGCTTCCGCCACATCTTCGTCCGTGTGCCCTGGCAGCGCGCCTATCTCGCGATATTTTCAGCCTTCGTCGGCACTGTCGGCGAAAGTTTTGTGATCGACACCGACCACTGGCGGCACTTCTGGATGATGCTGGGCGCGATGTGGGGCATGATCGCGGCCGCGCAGGTCTACAAGGCGGCTAGCGACGAAGCTTCTTCAGCTTGAGAGCGGGCCGCTTTTCCGGCGGCGTGTCGAGCAGGCTCTTGAGCGCCTCTGTGGCTGCGAGCACGCCCTTGTAGCCATCATTGGCGAAGCGTAGCAGCAAGCGCAATTCCTCGTCGGAATAGCCGCCGAACACCTTCTCCATCGCCTGCTGCATCGGCACGTAGAACTGACCGATCTTCATCGCCGCGTCCGGCACGACCGCGATGAAGACCTTCCGGCGATCGGTCTCGTCCCGCTCGCGGCGCACCAGCCCTGCCTTTTCGAGCCGGTCGACCACGCCCGTGATCGCGCCCGTCGTGAGGCCCGTGACCTCGGCGAGCCGGCCCGCGGTGACGCGGCCTTCGAGATAGAGGATGTCCATGCATTCGAGGTCGGAATTGGCAATTCCGGCAACGTTCGCAACGGTCTGACCATAGAGCACGCCCTGCGCGGACGACCTGCGCATCGCCGCCTCGAGCTCCTGCAACAACGCCGTGCGCGCCTTCGTCCTTGACAAGGTCGGCCTCTTCTCTTACTCGATGTACATCTTAGTTGCTAAGAGATTTAGCAACCGTAATTTCTCCTAGCACCACGGAAACCTCGGGAGCAAGCCATGTCCAGCCGTCCCCGCAAGGCCTTGATCATCGGCGCCGGTATCGCCGGGCCCGTGGCCGCCATCCTGCTGCGCCGCGCCGGCATCGAATCCGCGATCTATGAGGCTTGGCCCTATTCAAAAGGCATCGGCGGCGGCCTCCAGATCGCGCCGAACGGCATGCACGTCATGGACGAGATCGGCCTCGCGAACGAACTGATCAGCCGCGGCTCGGTCGCGGAATCCTTCGACTTCTATTCGCAGCGCGGAGAACGGCTCGGCTCGATCAACCACGACTTGGCGCGGCGCTTCGGCCAACCGGCCGTGAACGTCTGTCGCGCCACGCTGAACGAGATCCTGATCGACAAGGCCTGGTGCGCCTGCGTCTCGCTCTATTTCGAGAAGCGCCTGATCAAGATCGAGGACCGCGGCGACCAGCCGATCATCGCCTACTTCGCCGACGGCACCACGGCCGAAGGCGACTTCCTGATCGGCGCCGACGGGGTGCACTCGGTGGCGCGCCGTCAGGTGCTGCCGGACGGACCGCAACCGTTCAACACCGGACTGATCGGCTTCGGCGGCTTCGTCCCGCACGCGGTGCTCGACGGCAGGCCGATCGGCCGTCACGTCGAGACCACGTTCGGACAAAGCGGCTTCTTCGGCTACGGCTATTGCAGCCCCGATCCGAACGACGGCGTGATGTGGTGGAGCACGCAGCCGGCGCACGGCATGGACGCCACGATGTTCCGCGCGCTCGACCCAGCGACGCTGAAGCAGCATCTGCGCGGTTTCCACCGCGGCTGGCACGATCCGATTCCCGACATCATCGAAGCGGCCGAGAACATCGTCGTCACCGATACGCTCGACGTCGCGACCTTGCCGACCTGGTCGCGCAAGCGCTCGCTCTTGATCGGCGATGCCGCGCATGCGACCAGCCCCCATGCCGGCCAGGGCGCCTCGCTGGCGCTCGAGGATGCGATGCGGCTCGCGCGGCTGATGCAGGAGGGCCAGGAGCTCAGCGCCACCTTCCAGGCTTTCGAGGCCGAGCGGCGCCCGCGCACCGAAAAGATCGTCGCCATGGCCCGCCGCAACGGCAACAGCAAGCGCGAGTTCAGCGCGACCGGTGCGTGGATCAGAAATCAGATGCTGAAATGGCTGCTACCGCTGGGCGCCAAGGGCATGGACTTCATGTACGCCTATGACGCGCGGGCGGTGTGACGGCGGACGTTGTCGTGCCCCGCGCAGGCGGGGCATCCAGTACGCCGCGGCCTCTCGATTCAATCACACCGTCTCTGGAATACTGGATCGTCCGGTCAAGCCGGACGATGACACCGTGGTTGTGATGCGCACCCGCGCTCACCCTTCCACCTCGAACGTCAGCCCCGCATTGTCACGCAGCCGCTTGATCAGCTTGTGCTGCATCGCTGCGCCCGGGGTCCAGAAGCCGCGCGGAACGTCGGCCGCATCGCGCAGCAGGCAGATCGCACATTCGGAAATCATCTTCGAGGTGGAGCCGTAGCCGGGATCGCGGTCGCCGGTGACGCCGGCGCGCACTTGGCGGCCATCCAGTGCGATGGCAACATAGAGCAGATTGAAGAGACCGTTCTCGCGCTCCTCTTTCGATGGCCCCTCACCCGGCTTCGGCGCATTCGGCCCGGTCTTCTCGGCATTGGCCGCCATCACGCGCTTCGCGTTGGCCTCGCCCTTCTCGCCGGGACCGGTCAGAACCATCTCGTCGTAGACGAAGTCCTTGCCGTAGGGAAAGTCCATCAGCATGTTGGAACGATGCACGTTGCGGGTGTTGATCAGCGCCATCATGAACGGCGCGGCCCAGGATTGCAGATCCTCCTCATAGACCGCCCTGTTACCCTTCGGCTGCTTCGGACCGGTGAAGCCCGGCGTCAGCGCAAAATGATCGTTGAGAATGGCGACAAGACTGAGGTCCTTGGCAACCGCATCGAAGGTCGCTTTCGCACTCGCCGCGGTGCCGCCTGACAGCGTGCCGCGCATGTCGCGCACGCGGCCCTTCACACGCGCAGCCGGCGCGCCGAACACGCGTTTGGCCTCTTCCTGCACAAAGAAGGTGCCAAGCTCGAACGGCACGGAATCATAGCCGCAGGAAAACACGATGCGCGCGCCGCTGGCCTTGGCCGCTGCATCGTACTTGTCGATCATCTGCCGCATCCAGACCGGCTCGCCGCAGAGATCGAAATAATCCGAACCCGCAGCGACGCAGGCCGCGAGCAAGCCCTCGCCATAGAATTGGTACGGACCGACCGTCGTGATCACCGACTTGGTCTGCGCCACCATCGCCTTCAGCGATGCTGGATCGGCCGCATCCGCCACGATCAGCGGCGTATCCACGGGCGCGCCGATCGCCTCGCGCACGGACTTCAGCTTGTCGAGGCTGCGGCCCGCCATCGCCCATTTCAGCGCCTTGTCATCCTTGTAATGCGCCGCCAGATATTCGGCGACGAGCTGGCCGGTGAAACCGGTCGCGCCATAGACGACGATGTCGAATTTCGCAGAGCTCATGATCGGCCTTTACTTTTTCGCGTAGCTCACGCCCATGCCGGCGCGGACGTCGCTTTGAATGCCATAGGGCGGGATCGGATAGCGCAGGCCGTTCTTAGCCAGCGCCTTCATGCCCTCAATCGCCTTCGCAAGATGCGAGGGCTTCAAGGCCATCAGCATCTCCTCGTCCGGCACGCCGCCATAGCGCCGTTCGGCATAGCATGGCAAGGACAGGCTGGGCTCGCCGGACTTGAGCGCCCGCCCCCAGGAATCCGCGCAGGCGGTCTCCCCGACCACGCCCCATTCGAACTTCTTGTAGCCGGTATATTGCAGCCCGTTGATCAGGATGATCATCTGCCCGGGCGTCGCATAGACGAGGCAGATGTCGGGCGGATCGAGCCGGCCGCTCGCCAGCGGACTGACGGCGAGCGCCTGATACTGCCCGAACGGCACCACGTCCAGCGCCTCCTGGCGCTTACGTGCGTCCTCCGCCGTGCCGTGCCACACGCCGACGTAATTTTCGCCGGCGAGCCATTTTTCATCCTGCGGCGCAAGGCCGATCACCGCGCGGCATTGCGCGCCCACGAGATCGTCGGCCGCGATGCCGACGGTCCATCCGAGACGCGCGGCCATGCTGACGATCTGATCGGTGGTGTGGATCGCGTTCGGCCGCCGGATTTTTGGGATCGCCTCCATGTCCGCGGCACGCGCGAACAGTTTCATGCCGATCACCGTCGTCTTCAGCCGCAGCAGGCTGTTGAGATCGGCGACGAGGCCGGCAAGATCGATCCTGTCCGCACTCTGCTGTTGCATGGCGTCCTCCGAGCCGGCGATCGCGCGCGCCGTCTGTTCTTGTTTTGCGGCTCTCGTTCTAGTCCTTGGTGGGTCCCGGAAGCAACTCGCCAGTCCTGCCCATCAGGCGGTAGGCGACGAGGCCGATCCACTCGCGCACAGCGACGTCAGTTCGGCCAAGGCCGTCCGCACCCATATTGGTGAAGGAGAAGAGATCGTCACGCCCGCCCATTCGCCAGTCCACCGGATAGGCTTCGACGTCAAATCCGGCCTTGCGGAAGATTCCCATCGAGCGCGGCATGTGAAAGGCCGACGTCACCAGGAGCCAGCGTTCGCCCGGCTTCGGTGACACCAATTGCTTGGTGAAGATGGCATTCTCCCAGGTGTTGCGGGAGTCCCGCTCGAGGATCAGGCGTTCCTTCGCAATGCCGGCATTCTCCAGGACTGGCGCGGAATAATCAGCTTCCCTCGCGTTGGTCGAGACCAGGTTCGACGTGCCCCCGGTGAAGACGATGCGCGCATTGGGATAGCGGCGGGCGAGCTCGGCCGGCGCAAACAGACGATCGGCCGCGTGGGCGACGACCGGCGTGCGATGCGCCGCCGACAGATCGGTGTCGACCGAGCCGCCGAGCACGATGATGCCGTCGGGCGCACCGCGCGACGGATCCCAGGGCGCAAAGCGCGACTCCAGCGGATAGATCAGGAGATTGCCCAGCGGCGAGAACGCGGCGAGCGCGAGCAGAACCAGCGTCGTCACGGCGAGCTTGCGGCCGAGCGCAGCAAAGCGCGTCGCCATCAGCACGACAGACAGGATTCCGAGTTCGGCCAGGAGATTGATCGGCAGCAGCGCGACGCCGAGGGTCTTGGAAAGAGCGAAAAACAGGGGAGCCTCGCTGAAATGATCGTGCCTGTCATGCGCGGGCTTGACCGGCCCGGCCTTCTTCAGAAATCTTCTTGAAAGAGGATCGATCGTCGGGTCAAGCCCGCGGCCGATGAAACCAACCGGGCGCGGCAAATGACCCATCATCACCTGCATTCCAGCCCCGAAACCTGTCATTGGGGCTTCTTCGAAGCCGCGCTCAAGCCCGTCCTCACCATCGCCAGCGGCGATGAGGTGACGGTCGACACCATCAGCGGCGGTCCGGACATGCTGCCCGACCGCAATAAGTTTCACATTCCGCCGGAGATGTTCGAGGTTCATGCCAGGAACGAGCGCATGCTGCCCGGCCACATCCTCACCGGCCCCATCGCGGTCGAAGGCGCCGAGCCCGGCGACGTGCTCGCGGTCGAGATCCTCGACGTCCAGCTCCGGCAGGATTGGGGCTGGAACATGATCAAGCCGCTGTCCGGCACCCTGCCCGACGATTTCCACGAGACGCGTATCCTGAATATCCCGCTCGACCGGTCGCGGATGGTCGGCCGCATGCCATGGGGCCTGGACCTGCCGCTCAAACCGTTCTTCGGCGTGATGGGCGTGTCGCCGCCACCTAGCTGGGGCCGCATCTCCTCGCTGATCCCGCGCGCGATGGGCGGCAATCTCGACAACAAGGAGTTAGGTGCGGGTGCGACGCTCTATTTGCCGGTGTTCGTGCCGGGCGCATTGTTCTCCTGTGGCGACGGCCACGGCGTGCAAGGCGACGGCGAGGTCTGCGTCACCGCGATCGAGACCGCACTCCGGGGCCGCTTCCGCCTGACGCTGCGCAAGGACCTCAAGTTCGACTATCCCCGCGCCGAGACGGCGACACACTACATGACCATGGCGATGGACCCCAACCTCGACCAGTGCGCGGTGCGCGCGCTGCGCGACATGATCGCGCTGCTCGGCGAGACGCGAAACTTGTCGCGCGAGGACGCCTACACGCTGTGCAGCCTGGCCGCCGATTTGCGGGTGACCCAGACCGTCAACGGCGCCAAGGGCATCCATTGCATGATCGAAAAGGCGATCGTGCACGGCTGAGCCGGCCACCCTTCCCTGACGTGTCGATGCATCCCGCCGCCCGGCTTTCGGGCGGCGCGCCGCGCCATGCCCGAACTTCTCCAGCGATTCCAATGGGCTGATGCACCGGCATGGCCCGGATTTGACTTCCACCCCTGAACCTAAATAGAGTCTTAATCGTTACTTTTATGTACCCGAGTAAGAGGCTAGCGTTCGGGCCATGGCCACCGAAAAAGCCGAGACTGACCGTATTCCCGTAACCTTGGCGCTCTCGACCATCACCTATCTGGAGAAACTGGTGAGACAGGGCACCCACGGCACCAGCGTCCCCGGCGTCGCACGTACCTTGATCGAGGAAGGCATCCGTCTCGCCATCAAGGACGGGCTTTTGTCGATCCGCGACAATGGCAGGACGTGAGCGCGCGCCGGACGTGAGGCGGACCGATCTCGAGCGGCGGATGGCCGACATCTCGCAACCTGGGACCGTTACACATGCCTGCTGTTTCCCCGACTGCTTCACAGACTGCTTCACAGACTTGGACCGACGAACGCATTGAACTCTTGAAGCGGCATTTCGAGGCCGGCCTCTCCTGCCGCGAGATCGCCGCCGACATCGGCGTCAGCCGCAACGCCGTGATCGGCAAGCTGTCCCGATTGAATCTGACGCGGGGCCGGACGGCCGACGAGCGCAAGGTTCACGACAGGGGCTTTGCGCCGGCGCGCGCACCGAGGGCCGTGCCGCGGCTGCAATATGAGATGCTCGCCACGATCTACGGCGAGACCGACGCGCCCGTGATCACAGGGCCGATCGACGAGGCCAACCGCTGCTCGCTGTTGGAGCTTTCCGAGAACCGGTGCCGCTGGCCGATCTCGACGCCGGGCGAAGACGATTTCTGCTTCTGCGGCAACGCTGCACCCGACGGCCAGTCCTACTGCGCCGGCCACAGCCGCCTCGCCTACCGGCCGAACTCGCGCAGCCGCGCCATGCGCGGCTGAAACCGCGGGATCTCTTGAGCATGAAATGTGTGTAGCCGCGGCTCGGTCACCTCTCCCGCTTGCGGGAGAGGTCGGCGCGAAGCGCCGGGTGAGGGCTGTCTCCTCTTAGGGATTGTCCCATTGCGGAAACACCCTCTCCCCAACCCTCTCCCGCAAGCGGGAGAGGGAGTGCACCTCCGGTGTTGCAGCGATCAAGCCGCATCTCAATCATGCTCTAGAAAACGAAAAACCTCCGGCGGGGCATCACCGGAGGTTCTTGGAGGCTTAGCGTGAAGCTAAGAGCCGCAACTTTCGTCATCGGCTGGGAGTATATAGCTTAGTAACTCAGGTAAGTAAATAAGTCTGAGGACGATCGAATCGCATGGCTTGCCTTCATTGGCTGCGTGGAAAGCTGCCGGATTTCCGAACCTCTCATCGTAACAAAAGCCCCGGCGGTTTCCCGCCGGGGCTGCTTCATATCCGAAGACCGTGCTTACCAGTTGCGCTGGGCGCGCAGCAGCAGGCTGTAGGTGTCCTGGTCCTTCAGCTCATACGTTGCCGCGGGCTTGGCGACGCTCGTCAGTGCTCCGGTCGTGATCGCGCCCGAATACTTCTGGTCGAGATGGCTGTAGGTGAAGTCGGCCGAGAAGGTCAGGTTCTTCACCGGCGTCCAGCGGGTGATGACGCCGACCTGGCCGATGTTGAAGTCCGGGTTGCAGGTGCCGGTCAGGGTCGCGAACGCGGCGCTGCCGCAGATCAGGCCCTTCGCCGTGCCGCTGTAGTTGACCGCAGCCCACGCGCCGTAGAGCGCCGTGTTCCAGTACGGGCTCCAGTTGTGGGTGTAGGCACCACGGAAGCCGTAGGTCTTGGTCAGCTCGAGGTTGCCGCCGGGGCCGAACACCGCGTCAGACACGCCGGCGAAGCCGATGCTCTGATACGCCGCATTCGAGCTGCCGAACATCGAGTAGCTGGTCGCAGCCAGCGACTGGAAGTTGTAGCGGCTCGCGCCTTCGGTGTAGACGCCCGACACGTTGATCACGTCGCCTGCGCCGGTCGGAATGTTCTTGATCGACAGAGCGAGCTGGACGGCCCAGCCCCATTTGTCTTCCGGATGACCGGTGACTTCAGTGGCGCCGTAGTAGCCGACGTGATTGTCGTGCGCGGCGACCGACGCCTGGAACAGGCCCCAGGCCTGGTCGACACGGACGACGCCGACGATGTCGGGCGACCGGGTGCCACCGATGTCGTTCGATCCGTAGGCGCCGCCGAGGACGCCGGTGGTGCTCATGCCGGCCGTGTTCCAGATGTTGGTCGTGAAGAACTGAGTCTGGTCCTGCGCCGAGATCGTCGCCGTCACGCCCTGGCCGAAATCAGCCGTGTAGGTGAACTGGGCGACGCCATTGGTCGAGCCGCTGCCGCCGACCAGCTGGTCGAAGTTGTTGCCGGGATAATTGATCCAGGGCGCGTCGAACTGCGACACGGACTTACCCATGGTGAAGCCGGCGAACTGGATGAAGGCGTAGTAGACGCCGAGCGATCCGCCCGAGATGCCGCCGTCCGTCGGGTTGATGGTGGACGAGCCAGCCGTCGTGGCACTGTAGCCGGTCGCACCTGTGGCAGAGCCGGTGCCGACATAGCTGCCGGTCGTCCAGGTGAAGACCGCGTCGAAATAGGTGCGGACCACGCCGTACTCGGTCGCGGTGCGCGTATCGATGTTGAGATCCTCACGAGCACGCATCGAGTAGTAGTTCGTCAGGCGGTTGTTCGCCGCGAAGACGCCGTTGTACTGGGCGCTATAGTTGCCGCCCGCGTTGAGCGCGACTTCGGCACGCAGATAGCCGCCCAGCTTGATGCAGGTGTCGCTGCCCGGGATGTAGTAGAAACCCGCGCCGTAGAGCGAACAGATCTTCACGTATTCGACCGCCTTGGCCTTGACCGGAAGATCGGCCGCCTGGGCTCCACCTACGGCGATCAGACCCGCCGCAGTGCCGAGCAAAAGGCTCTTCACTACTTTCATTTAAAACCTCCAAGTTGCTCATTTTACGGAGACTGGACCGTGAGGCCCCCCAGGTCCCCGCCTCTTCAATCCGCTCGGCCGCTTCGCGCTTTCGGACGCACCCGCTTGCAACGCGAGGGACGTGAGCGAACCACCTGCAACGGGACGATCGAGTACCCCCCACCGTCCCAGCCAATATGCCTACGCTGTTCCGCTAATCAAAATAGTTTATTTAGTCAGCTTTATTGTTTCACTAAACCTGTGCCCCGCGCGCAACACCAGGGTGAGCCAAATCTGCTGAGCTGATCATCTTTGTAGTTTTAGTGACGAAATTACCCTGCTCTGCACTTGCGTCAGGGCAGGCTTGCGTGGACTATGGCCCTCCATGAACACCGGCCTGAAGAATCAGTTCACGGGAGTGACGCTGTGTCCGCAACGAGGAAAGAGGGTGCGCGCCTGCGCTCCATCGGAAATCTGGATATCATCAGGCGCTTCACCTGGGAGATATCGTCGATCAACATGTATCTGGAGGAGCTGCGTCAGTTCTGGGCGAGGACGCTCGGCATCAGCGGCCCGCAATGGCTGATCCTGATGGCCATCTCCGACCTCGACAAGGACGACGGCATCCCGGTCAACGTCGTCTCCAAGCTCCTCCACGTCGATCCCTCGTTCGTCACCACCCAGTCCAAGCTCCTCGAGAAGAAGGGCCTGTTGCGCCGTCGTCCCTCGCCGACCGACGCCAGGGTGGTGCGACTGTCCCTGACCGAGAAGACGCAGAAGCACCTGGCGAGCCTCAACGAGCAGTACAAGACCATCAAGGAATTCGTCTTCCAGGAGTTCGACGAGCACGAGCTCACTGAATTCACCGCCAAGCTCGCAATGCTGAAGTCCCGCCTCGAGAAGGCCTGCGTCCGCCTCACCCTCGATTTCTGACGCGCGCTTTAGATCAGATCCGCCCGGCCGCGCCGAGCCGCGATTCGAGCCAGTCGAAGATGTATTCGTTGGCAAGGCTGGGGTTGTCCGCATGCGCCTGCGCCGCGCCGGTCTCTGCCGCAGTGAACACCTTCAGCATCACGTCCGAGCTTCCGAGCCGAGATTTCTGGACGAGCTGACGGGCCCGATCGGCCTTGAGCCAGCCGTCCTCGCCGAGCGTGATCAGCACCGGGCAGTCGGCGCTGGAAGCCATCAGCGGGGCATGCGGCACCGGCACGATGCTGACGTCGCTCATCGCGAATCGGCTGGCGAAGAAGGCCCGCTCGTGCAGATCCCACAGCCCGCCGTCGCAGACGGCGGCGGCAAGCCGCGGCTCCTGCAACACCGCGCGCGCGACGAAGGAAGAGCCCCAGCCGTCCGCAACGATCGCGACGCGCCCGAAATCGACGTCGCTGCGCATCTCCAGATAGTCCATGACGCAGGGAATCGAGCTCTCGAGATCCCGGCGTCGCAGCAGCTCGTCGAGAAAATCGTCGCGCTGGTCGCCGAAGAGGTCCAGTGCCAGCATCGAGAATCCGCGCTCGCGCGCATGCGGCGCGAGCTTGAACAGAAACTCCTCCTTGCGGTGGCCGGGCTCGCCAATGCAGATCACGGTCGGCGCCCGCCCACTTCCCGACGACGCAGGCAGGAAGTAGCCCTGCAGCGCATGTCCGTCGATCCAGGGGATGGTCACGACCTCGCCGGCCGGGCCGCGCGCCGACAAATAGCGGCGGGCGCACTCCTGCATCGCGAGCACTGCGACCCAGCGGCGCTCGTCGGCCGGGTCGAGCGGCATCGCCGCTGCACCATAGTAGTTCGTCGCACGCAGCCAGTTGCGCTGTGCCGTCGCCAAATGGCCTTCCGCGAAGGCGGCTTCGGCACGCTGCCGGTTGGCCTGCGCCAGCTTCTTCCATTCGCGATGCCAGGATTGATCGTTGCCCCGCTTCAGCTGCCGCGCAATCATCAGGCATTCGGCGATCGTGGCACCGCCCTCCTGGGCCGCGGTGAGCAGCCGCGTGAATTCAGCGGAGATGTCCTCTCTCTCCGGGCAAAGGGTCCAGTCGTCGGAGAGGCATGCGGGTATCATCGGGAGCTACGCTCTATCGTCGCGTTACCCCTGATTGACTAGACTATTTTGGTTGGCCAACCAAGCTGGCGTGCGTCAAATGAGACCCATTCAAGATCACCATCGCTTGAACGCACGGACGCGTCGCATGCGTGACATTCGAATTCGGCATAAGGCGCTGAACATTGGCAAGAAAACTGGCAAGAGGTGGCACGCATTATCACCGGCGCACCTCTTGCCATGACGATTATCATACCTACATTCGCGCGCCTCTTGGGCGGTCAGCCAAGCCGCCAGCCGACCTCCTGCGTAAAACTTTCGTAGAAGGCGCGGTCGTAGGCCTGCTCCGGCGTGGCGCGCACGCGCTCGTCGAGGCGCTTGGCGTCCTCGCCGACGAGAATGCGCCAACGCTCCGCCTTGACCCCATCGAGAATGATCTTCGCGGCCTCTGCCGCCGTCGTCGGCGCATCCTCCAGGAAGCTGCGGGCGCGCTCGGCAAACGCCGCCTGGATGTCATCGTCCGACATCTTGTCGGCATCCGGCACGCCGGCCGCGACCATGCGCTTGCGGGTCAGCGCGACCTCGTCGGCGTTGAGTCGGTCCGAGCCGTCCCTGCTCTGCACCTTGCGCGAATTGGAGACGATCGAGGTGCCGATGTGACCGGGCATCACCACCGAGCATTTGACGTGTGGCGCGTGCAGGCGGAGGTCGTTGATCAGCGCTTCGGTAAATCCCTTCACCGCGAACTTGGCCGAACTGTAGGCGGTGTGCGCCTGGTTCATGCCGATCGAGGCCCAGAAGCCGTTGACGCTCGCGGTGTTGACGATGTGGGCCTCGTCCGCGGCGACCAGCATCGGCAGGAAGGTGCGCACACCGAGATAGACGCCGCCCCAGCAGATGTTGAAGGTGCGCTCCCACTGCTCGCGCGTGTTGGTGAACAAGCTGCCGCCGCCGCCGATGCCGGCATTGTTGAACAACAGATGGATCTTGTCCGTCTTCTGCTGCTCGGCGAGCTCGTCGCGAAAGCGCCTCAGATGATCCTCGATCGCGACGTCGGCGACATGCGTCGTGACGCGCAGGCCCTGGGGCAGCTTCTCGACCTCGCAGAGCCGCTTGGTCTCGGCCATCGCCGCTTCCGAGACGTCGCACATCGCGACGTTGCAGCCTTCGGCCACGAGCTGCCGCGCCAGCTCGCGCCCCATTCCCGTGCCGCCGCCGGTGATGACCGCGATCTTTCCTGCAAAATCCTTCATGGGACTTCGGTCCCTCCCCTTGTCGGTATGTTTCTTCGTCACAGCGTCGCTCACCGCAACGCGCGCAAAACTGTAGCAGCGCCGCATCCGCAGGTAAAAGCGGCGTCCAGCCAGGTCCGACATCAGTTATTTCGGCGGACGGACTATTCCGCCGCGTCGACGCGCGGCTGGCTCAGCGCGTCGGGCGCGCCTCGCGAAAGGCTGCCGCGTGGCGCTGGTCCCACAATCGGGGGATGACTGCCCCGTTCCCGTATTTGTCCGGCTTCGGGTTAGGGGGAATTTTTTTACAGTCCGAATCGCCAAATTGGCGTGGACGCTGGGGCGATTCGGCCAGGCCAGCGTGTTGTGTGCGTGTCACAGGCTCTGGCACTCCGCTTGCATCCTCTTCGTGGTCAGAAAAAACCGATGAGGTGACAGGAATGTTCGTGACCGTCGTTGCCGTGCTTTGCCGGCTAAGCGCAGTCAGCTCAGGCAGTTGCGTCGAGGAAATCGTGACCGACAGCAACATGACGCCCGAGATGTCGATGATGCAATGCGCGATCGGCGCGCAGGCCCCCTTGGCGAAATGGATGGGCGAGCATCCGATCTATCACGCCAATTGGCGCCTCGAGCGCTACAAATGCGTGCCGGGCCACTACGAGATCAAGGGCCACGCGTAGGCCCGTAGAATTACGACGTCGAGGAAACGCCCCGGAGGCGCGCCCATTCTCCCTCCGCATGGGCTCGATAGCGCCACCCTCATTGAGCCGCCGCGCTCTGTGACAATGGTCACGCCCTTCCTTTAAGCCACTGTGCGCAAAATGAGCGCACGCGCACGTCGCCCCTCCGGCGTCGGCATCAGCGCATAATTGTGCGGTTGGTCACGGAGCAGGTGCAGCTCGACCGCCACACCCACCGCTCTCGCCCGCTCCACAAGATCGACACTGTCGGGATACAGAAGGTCGCGCGTGCCCGAAAAGATCGTCATCGGCGCGAGCGCGCGGAACGCGCCGTTGAGCGGGCTGACGAAGGGATGACCGACATCGAGCTCGCCGGCATAGAGCCGTCCCGCCTCGACGATCCCCGGAATGTCCTGAATGGGATCGCGGGCGGCAAGCGCGACCTGCTCCGGACGGCTGACCGAGGCATCCGCCGCAGGCGAGATCAGCACCAGGCGAGCCGGCTGCCGGTGCCCGCGATCGCGCAGCCACTGGCAGGCGGCGAGCGCAAGACCCGCGCCGGCGGAATTGCCGACCACCGTGACCTTTGCGGACCCCGCGTCTTCCAGCAGCATGCGCAACAGCTCGGCCGTCGCCGGCACGATCTCCTTCGCGGTCGCGCGCGGCGCCAGCGGATAGATCGGCACGACGCAAACGACGCGCGCCTTCCGCGTCATCTGCCCGACAAAGCGCCAATGCGCCGGCACGATCTCGTTGATGAAGCCACCGCCATGCAGGAACATGACGTGATTGCAGCCCTCATGGCCCGACGACGGCACGGTGTAATACACGGGCCAGCCGCCCATCTTGGTCAACGTCACCTCGACGCCGCGGCCCAGTCCCGTCGGCTCATACGAGGCCGGCTGTAATGCGAGCTTCTGAACATGCGCCTGCACGGCTTCGGCTGAGGCGAGCTGCTGCTTGAACGGAAGCTGACGCAGCAACGCATTGAAGCAACGGCTCTGCAAGCTCGGTGCGGGATCGCCGCGGCGCAAGGCACCGAAGTCAGGGCAAAACTGCAGGGACGACAACATCTTTGCGACGCTCATGGCCACTTCTCTCCGCCTGGCTTGATCTCTCAGGGCGACAAAGACTCTTGCCGACCCGCCGCCACTTGCGGCTATAATGCGAGCATTCGCTCGCTTTTCCTACTCGCATTCGGATTCGACATCATGGCGCGCAAACCGCCGACAAAACCCCGGAAAAACGCCTCGCAAGCGCGATCCCGCGCCACCGTCGACGCACTTGTCGAGGCAACCGCTCGCATTCTGGTCCGCGAAGGCTTTGAGAAGGCGAGCACGAACCGCATCGCCGAGGTCGCCGGCGTCAGCGTCGGTTCGCTCTATCAGTATTTTCCGAGCAAGGAGGCGCTCGTCGCCGCCGTGATCGACCGTCACAACGAGGAGATCATGGGCCTCGTCCGCGCCGCATTGTCCGAAGTCGCCGACCTGCCGATCGAAAATGCCGTGCGCAAGCTCGTCACCGTCGCGATCGAAGCCCACCGCATCGACCCGAAACTGCACCGCGTCCTCGCCGAGCAGATCCCGCGCACCGGCCAGCTCAAAGACGTCGAAGCCTTCAACCGCGAGGTCCACGCTCTCGTGCGCGCCTATCTCGAAAGCCGCCGCAAGGAGATGCGCAAGATCGACCCGGCCCTAGCGACGTTCATCTGCGTCAGCGCGATCGAAGCGGTCGCGCACAACACCGTGCTGAACCAGGCCGAGATGCTGTCGGAGAAAATGGTGCGGACGCTGGTGGACGAGACGACTCGGATGGTGGTGGGATATTTGCGACCAACCGCTTAGCAGTCGATATTGCAAGCGCTCATTGCTAGAGCGTCGACAAGTCCCAGAAGGTTATTGATCTCGACCTTGCCCGACTGAGAGTTCTGGCAGCTAACGCAAATTGCGAAGCTCGAGCAGTTTCGAGATCGAAGGACTACACTGTTGGAGTAAAAAGCCAAGCAGCGGCTGCTGGAGCGGCAATCTCGTGCCTCGGGTTGCAGATCTACGGCCGTGATGCGCCGCAGCGAGACAATTGCTTGCTGCGCTGCGCCTAAGCACTCTCGGAACTACGCATATAACGATCGGTATGCATTCACCTTTGTCTGCACGAGAATGCGTGTGCAGGAACACAGGCCGATGAGTTGCATTGTCCGTCAGTTTCATGCGTGAGGCCGATCATGCAAGTTCTTTGTAGAATGATCGCGATTGCAACAATCCCAGCTTGGATGGCGATGTACTCGACTCCTGCTGTCGCACAAACTTTCGATGATAGGTGGTTCATCATTCCAAAAGCTCAGGCGGAGCCAGCTCCTGAAGGCCTCGACCAGACAAAGAAGGACGTAACGCAGACGCAACCTTCGACCCCACAGCAAGCGCAACCTCTGACTCCGGAAGAGCCCTCGAAAGATCGTTTAGGAGCCCAATCTTCTAATCGAGTCTTTTCCGGCAAAGCCTCCTACTATTCTTATTTCAAAGGCAAGACAGCGAGCGGTTCATCGTTTGATCGTAATCGGCTAACAGCGGCGCACCGCCGCCTGCCTTTCGGCACCAAGTTGCGCGTCACTCACGGCAGCCGAAGCGTCATCGTCACAGTCAATGACCGCGGTCCGTTCGTCCGCAGTCGTGTCCTCGACCTTTCGCTCGCTGCTGCGCGCAGCTTGGGGATTACGGATCGTGGCGTGGCTCAGATTCGTGCCGAGGTGTTGTGAACACACAACCGGCGCCGAAGCGAAATTGCCTGCAATTAAAAGAACTCCGACGCTACTGCGTGCTCCTGTTTTGCCCGACGCGTCAAATCGACTCGGAAAAACCAAATGACATCGCTACTGTGCATGGGGCTGGTGAGCGCGCATCCGCCGCCGGCGGGAGCAGGCTCCCACCGACGGTCAATCCACCCGACAGATGTTGAGAAAAATTGTCGGAGCGAGAGGATTTGAACCTCCCCCCAGTCTCCCAGGCGCAAGCAGACCTTTGTTCCACTAAGGAAAATTCAGGAAACTACTGAGCTGGTTCTGACTGAGCCGACACGACTCATTGGGGTTGTAAACCAGTCGCGGCAGGCCCGGAGCTCGCCCGTCAGTCGCGATAGCCCTTGCACTTCGTCTCTTCTTTGTACTCGCCGTGCTTGCCCCACTTGCGCTCGATCTTGCAGTGGCCTCGGTGATACTCCTGCTTGTATTCGCGGTCGTAGTTGTAGGCGCGGTAAGGACCACGATCGTAGCCCCATCGGCCTTTGCCGCTCTCATCCTTCCAGGGGTCGACGGATGCAGGTGTCACGACTAGCCCGAGAACAATTCCGATTGTCGGAAGCGCGTGCTTCATGGTTCGACCTTTTCAGACCAGCGCCGGGCAATGGGAGTGCGCTGGGCTTCCGGCAGTGCTGCAGCGTCGACCTAGGCGCCATCGAGCATCGCCCGAACGCTCAAAGCAACAGGATCAGTGCACGACACGGAGAAAATAGTAGCTGACGCCACCGATCACGAGAACCGTAGGCACAGCCCAAAGCAGGGCATGGTTTCCTTCTCCTTGTTCTGCCCGCTAGCCAAACGGGGTAAGCAAGGTTCCAGTTCCAGAGCGGACGATTCCCCGTTCCTCTTCGGGCTGCTCACAGCGCCAGAGAGGATGCGTCCAGGCCGCCCCGAGACCGGGAATGCTGAGGCCGCTGCGGAGCGCACAGCTGTACGGCTATCTGATCGAACGCGATGGCCTTCTATTTCATCCAGGAGGCAACCGTCCACTGTGCGGGTCAAGGCGTATGCTTAAAGTACGCTGGTTGAAAAAGGTGGGGGGTCGATACGAGCTGACTCCGGAAGCTCTGCAGCAATTGCGCTGATCATAAGATCCGCGCGAGCTTACAGCGATTCGCGATGCGCCTTCTCATCTTGAGGAGGAACGTCGAGGTCACTGACTGCATTGAGCTGAGCGCGGCTTCAAGCAGCCGCCTCCATCCTTAGGAGCGAACGGTGTCGAGATCACCGGTGTCGAAGGACGAGCTCGAGCGGATTGCGCTGCAGGAGATCCGAAGTTTTCCAGGCACAGAGAAGGTCGTGTCCATCGAAGTTGAGTTCGGGCCCGATCACCGACCCGGCACCTCAGAGTGGAAGCTGCATGTCGTCGCGCAAGAAGGCTGCGACCTTGCACGCATTCAATACGCAGCAAAGACCACAAGCGACCGGCTCAAACGTCGCTATGAGATCCTTTTAAACTAATTTCCGATTGCTTTGCATCAAGCCCGAGTGGAACGGCCCCGGCCGTGGGGCTTTTGGGCGTCGAGAAAGGCCGGGGCCGCTTGGAGGTTGCTTGGAGTTCTCGCTGCTGGCCAGCTGCATCGGTGAGAGCGATCGCGGGGACCTAGCGGGTCCGCCGCCGTTTTACCAGCCAGTACACGCCGTATCCAATCGCGAGAATAGGAAGGCCGGCACCTGCGATCGGTCCGGGGGCTCCACTGACATGACCAGGCTTATTCTGGCCGGGCGCGTTGGGACAATTCCCATTGCCGTTGCAAGCCGAGGCAGGTGGCACGGTCGTCATCGCAAGAGCCAACGCAAATGCCGCTGCGGAAAGAACGCCAAAGGTGAGCTTCATGGATCTCTCCTCTCTCAGGTTGCGCTCCCCCGAGCAGTCCCTGCCAATTAAATGTCAGTTTATCTGCAGTTTAAAATTTAAACAATAATCCAAGTTAATCGACATTGTGTCGGGATGAGCGCGTGCGCCTCCTCTCTCGCAACGGCACCGACTGGACGAAGCGCTATCTCTGGATTGCTGAGGCCGCGCTGAAAAACCGGCAGAGGCGCTTTGTGATCGATGGCGAGGCCGTGATCCTCGGCGTCGACGGTATCAGCGGCTTCAACGCTCTGCACAGCGCGTCGGCCGTACCGAGGCGGTCGGCAGAAGCACTGGATCAAGGTGAAGAACCGCAGCCATGCTGCTGCGATTGATCGGGAGTTATGATCTCCGTCTCGCCGACCCTTTCTACTCCGATAGGCGAAAGGAACGCAGTTCAGTCTCGACGGTTTTGCTCGCATAGCCAGGACGAGATGCGGCAGATGCCTCGGGCTGAAGCTCACGCCTCTGCTATTCTACGCGAATATCACGAAGCCGAGACAGAATTGATCGGTAAGGCGGTGGTGCTCACGGACGGTACAGCAGGGACTGTCGAGGAATTGTACTTGGACGAAGCGCACGGCTTGCGTCTTTCCATTGCTGGCCATCCCGGAAAGTGGCCTGTGGCAACGATTAAGCTGGCGCAGAAGTGACGGTGCCCACCTGCTTATGTGCGCTGATCGTCGTTCATGGCACGAGCAATTGGTGCTGCTGCGCTGTGGCAGGCGCTTCATCTGGCGCGGACGGCCGACGTGAGCGGAGGTAGCTGCCAACTCAAAAGGCGATCTTCTGCTCAGCCTCAAGGACGCGTTCGCGCAGTGCTTCCAATTCGGCAATCTGAGCAGCGAGCGCTTCGAAGCGGTGCCGAAGAACAGCGGCAGCTGTATCTGCTCGACCTCCGCGATTGCCCGCCTCGGGCAAGTTGGCCCATTCGAAGGGAGCTGCCGATCGCATTGACGCTGGGGAATTCTGGAAATGATGGAGACCAGTCATGGCCGGACCTTCCGAGCGGGCGCATGGGAAATGGAGTAGGAAGGCAGCGCCGCGCTTTTTGCATAGCGAGGCAACAATTAAATCACACAGCAAGCCAAAAAAAATAAATAAAGTTAATTCAAATTAATCACGAATTATAACACTCGCGCCGGAGGCTCTGTCGTGCGCCTTAGTGCTTTTTCCCCGGTTCCTTCCAGTCTGCGCTCCTGCCGAGCTGACTAAGCCGCTCTTCAAGTTCGCGCTTTGCTGCGATCAGCCTGACAGCTAGGACGCGCCCCACGTCGGTGTGCAGCGCCCACAACTCATCAATGGACATCGCGTCAAGGTGATCTCGATCCATGCCACCCGGGTCCCTGCAGATTACCCCAAGATGCGTGGCTGAGGAGATGCCCAGCGTTCTAGGCCAAGCTCAGGCACGGGCACTGCACAATTAACGCTCCAATATTAAATCACATTAAATAAATTATATATAGTCAATTTTATGATCGCCATCCGCAATCGCTTTAAAAGAGGGGCGGCAGAGTAACACCGCCCCCGGCATGGGACAGTTCAAGAAACCGATCGATTGCTACGACTGCGGACACTCGGTCTTTGGGAACGCTGCTGCCTGCCCAAGTTGCGGGTCAAGGCAACCGTTTGGTCCTCCGATCCTGGGTCGCAAGCGATCGCCCATTCACAACGTTGAGGCGCGCAACGATCGCAATATGATCGTTATTTTGACGCTGTTTGCATTTCGCGCCATCCGAACTTGGCGAGCGCGCCGACGCTTCGCAAATGGCGCACTCCGAATTCCGCGCGCATCACCAACACGGGATACGGAGCCGGCTGTCGGAGATACTTTCCCATCACGACACCGCTGGCATGCTGACATTACGCCCCTGTTTTGCCCGACGCGTCAAATCGATTCGGAAAAACGTTATTCTCCAATGACATCGCTACTGTGCATGGGGTTGTTTTTCGACTTTTTGATGCACCGGCCACCGAAGCGGCCAGCGCCTCTGGCGCACACGTATCCGTCGCGGCTGGGAGCAGGCCCCCACGCCGACGGTTAATCCACCCGACAGGTCGTTTGAGAAAAATGGTCGGAGCGAGAGGATTTGAACCTCCGACCCCTAGTCTCCCAGACTAGTGCGCTAACCGGGCTGCGCCACGCTCCGAATGCCGTTCCATTAGCTAGGATCGCCGCTTTGCGCAAGGCGAGGCTGCAGCATTTTGGCTTATCCGCCCACCGCCCCCGGAACTCCCCGCAAAGCCGGCGGAAAGCGGCCCCTCACCCGTCCTTCAGAGCCTGATCCAGCATTTCCTTGGCTGCGACGAGGTCGGCGAGCGCACGGCCGAGCCGTTCCCGGTCGAGCGCGCTGGGGCCGGCGGGTGCGGCAGCGGCGCCGCCCTTGCGAAAGGTGGTGAGGATGTCCTCGTCGTCGATCTCGGCGAAGCGGAAGTCGATGCCTTCCTCCTCGTTGCCCTGATAGTCGTCATCGTCGGTGTCGGTGACGCCCTTGATCGGCGCCTCGTCCTCGGGCTCCATCAGGCTCGCGCCGATGGCGTCCTCGATGGCGCCGAACGAGACCGCGGCGGCGCTGTCGGCGAGGCCCTGCACCGATTTGACGCCGTGCTCCTTCAGGATCCGCTGCACCCCGCGGATGGTGTAGCCCTCCCCGTAGAGCAGGCGGCGGATGCCCTTGAGCAGGTCGACGTCGTCGGGGCGGTAATAGCGGCGGCCGCCGCTGCGCTTCATCGGCTTGATCTGGGAGAAACGGGTCTCCCAGAACCGCAGCACGTGCTGCGGAATGTCGAGCTCCTGCGCTACTTCGCTGATGGTTCGGAACGCATCCGGCGCCTTGTCCAAATGCCAATCCTTTCCGATAGGCGGTTACGCCTCGGGTTGAACCTTGCTGCCATCGCCGTTGGTGCGGTGCTGGGCGTTGATCCGCTGCTTCAGGATCGCCGACGGCTTGAACACCATCACCCGGCGCGGCGAGATCGGCACCTCGGTGCCGGTCTTCGGGTTACGGCCGATGCGCTGACCCTTTTTGCGCACCATGAACGAGCCGAACGAGGACAATTTCACCGTTTCGCCCTTCTCGAGGCAGTCGGTGATCTCCTTCAGCACGAGTTCCACGAAGGCGGACGACTCCGTGCGCGACAGTCCCACCTTCTGGTAGACGGCTTCGCACAGATCAACACGCGTTACGGTTTTGCTGGTCTCGGTCATCGCCCTGCCCCACATCACGGCGAACAATTGTTGTCTGAAATTAGGAGGTTACGATACGGCGGTCAACAGCGCTCATCAATGCAGAGGCATCGATAATCGCGCTGATTCCGGCAAAATTTTATCGACTGTTGCTACCAGCGCACGAGGGCAGAGCCCCAGGTGAAGCCGCCGCCCATGGCTTCCAGCAGGACCAGGTCGCCCTTCTTGATGCGGCCGTCCTTGCGCGCCACCGCGAGCGCCAGGGGAATCGAGGCCGCCGAGGTGTTGCCGTGCCGGTCCACCGTCAGCACCACCTTCTCCGGCGCGATATGCAGCTTGTGGGCGGAGGCGTCGATGATTCGCTTGTTGGCCTGGTGCGGCACGAACCAGTCGATGCTGTCGGCGTTGAGCCCGGTCGCCTGGAAGGCGTCGACGATCACGTCGGTGATCATGCCGACCGCGTGCTTGAAGACCTCCCGGCCCTCCATGCGCAGATGGCCGACGGTCTGGGTCGAGGACGGTCCGCCGTCGACGAACAGCTTTGCCTTGTGGCGGCCGTCGGAGCGCAAATGCGTGGTCACAATGCCGCGGTCGGTCGCGGCATTGCCGGGCTGCTCCTGCGCCTCCAGCACGACCGCGCCGGCGCCGTCGCCGAACAGCACGCAGGTGCCGCGGTCGTTCCAGTCGAGGATGCGCGAGAAGGTCTCGGCGCCGATCACCAGCGCGCGCTTATAGGCGCCTGTGCGCAGGAAATTGTCGGCGGTGGCGAGCGCGAACACAAAGCCCGAGCACACCGCCTGGAGGTCGAACGCCGCGCCATGGTTGATGCCGAGCCCGTGCTGCACGGCGACCGCGGTTGCTGGGAACGTATTGTCCGGCGTCGAGGTCGCCAGCACGATCAGCTCGATCGATTGCGCGTCAACGCCCGCATCGGTGAGCGCAGCCTGCGCTGCCCTCAGCGCCAGGTGCGAGGTGAACTCGCCCTCGGCCGCGATGTGCCGTTCACGGATGCCGGTCCGCTGTACGATCCACTCGTCGGAGGTGTCGATGCGCGCCGCCAATTGGGCGTTGGTCACCACCTGCTCCGGCAGATAAGAGCCGCAGCCGAGCACGACCGAACGGATTTTCGTCACGAAACAGCCTCCTGCGCGGCCTGCACGGAACTGAGTGCACCGCCCTCGCGGTTGAGCATCTGATTGATCTTGTTCAGGAGATCGTAGTGAGCCATCTCATAGCCAACATCGATCGCATAGGCAAAGCCTTCGGCGTTGGTTCCACCGTGGCTCTTGACCACCACCCCGTTCAGCCCCAGCAGCACGCCGCCATTGGACTTGTTGGGGTCCATCTTGTCGCGCAGGGCCTGGAAGGCGCTGCGCGCAAAGAGATAGCCGAGCTTGGACAGCCAGCTCCGCTGCATCTCGTTGCGGAGTAATTCCGCCATTTGGCGCGCGGTTCCCTCGGCGGCCTTCAGCGCGATGTTGCCGCTAAAACCCTCGGTCACGATGACGTCGGCCAGCCCCTTGCCGATACCGTCGCCCTCGACGAAGCCGATGTAGTCGAGCTCGGGCAGGTTCCTCGCGCGCAGGATCTCGCTGGCCTCGCGGATCTCCTCGTGGCCCTTGATCTCCTCGGCGCCGATGTTGAGCAGCCCGACCGTGGGCCGCGTCTTGTTGAACAGCACGCTCGCCTTGGCCGCGCCCATGACCGCCATCGACACCAGGTGGTGCGCATCGCCGCCAAGGGTGGCGCCGAGATCGAGCACGACCGACTCGCCGCGCCTGGTCGGCCATATCGCGGAGATAGCCGGACGGTCGATGCCCGGCAGCGTGCGCAAGTGGAAGCGAGCCATCGCCATCAGCGCGCCGGTGTTGCCGGCGGAGATCGCGACATCCGCCTCGCCCTTCTTCACGGCATCGATCGCGAGCCACATCGAGGAGGTCTTGCGGCCGCGCCGTAGCGCCTGGCTCGGCTTGTCCGAGCCGCTGACGGCAACGTCGGTATGAATGATCTTCGAGGCGGCCTTGAGCGCGGGGTGCTTTTCGAGCTCGGGCTCGATTTTGGCACGGTCCCCGACCAGCAGGAATTCGCTATCGCGGTGCCTGCCCAGCGAGATGGCAGCACCGGGAATCACCACGGCGGGGCCGACATCGCCTCCCATGGCGTCCAGCGCGATGCGAACCTTGCTTGGCATGAAAGTCCTGGAAACCTGGTCTCGTGCGGTCTTGAGCTAGCGGGGCCGCAAAATGGGTTCGCCACGGACATGGCGACTGGCCAAGCGCCACGCCGCACCCGAACCGGGGCGCGACAATAGCGTTTTGTTACCCCGAAACAACCTCTTGCCCCCAGCCTTTTGCATTCAGGACGATCCGCGAGCGAACCCATGGATCGGCAGGGAACGCCTTGAAATCAAACGGATATAACCGTTCTTCAAACCATCGCAGCAAACGGCTCGTGTCCCGCCCCAAGCGGTCCCGCCGGAAATGCCGAGCTATTTGCCCTTTTTCCTGTCCTGAAGTGCCTTCAGGGCTGCGAATGGATGGTCCTCCGGATCGGGGGCCG
The DNA here is from genome assembly GCF_004114935.1 of Bradyrhizobium zhanjiangense. Taxonomy (NCBI): domain Bacteria; kingdom Pseudomonadati; phylum Pseudomonadota; class Alphaproteobacteria; order Hyphomicrobiales; family Nitrobacteraceae; genus Bradyrhizobium; species Bradyrhizobium zhanjiangense. Next base: position 4,510,291 of record NZ_CP022221.1, on the reverse strand, counting down.
TGACCTCCGCCTCGAACACGGCCCCCTCCTTGCGCGGATAGGGATCGATCGCCAGGAACAGCGCGTCAGTGGCGAGACGGCCGAGATCGATGATGCCATTGACGATCGCCTCCGGAGGGTCGGCGACATCAGGCGGCTCCTGATCGTCCTGCCCCTCCTCGATGAGGTCGGCGAGCCGGCGCGCCTCGGCCTCGGGAGCGAAAATCAGGTCCACCTCCTCCTCGATCTCACTCTCGATCGGATCGAGCGTGACGACGCAGGTCTGGCCGATCCGGCCGCGGACCAGCCCGGTGACCTCGACCCGCCCGCCGCTTTTCGGCACGACATCGAAGCTGGCATGAGCGGACAGGATCTCCCGCAGGCCCGCGATCTCGGCCATAGCCTGCCGCTCGGCCGCCGAGGCCTCGAGTTCGCGATGCAGGCCGGTGTCGGGGACCTGTGCCACGATCACGGGCGCCCGCCAGGGATCGGGCTGGGATCCGGTCGTCGGTCGGCTCATGGCGTGACATCCTTTGGGAGTGCCGAGGGAAACTTGAAGGACGCGCGCAGAAGCGCGGCCTCGTCGGTCCGGCCGAGATCGGCTTCCGTGGCCCGGGCATAGGCCGCGAGCCTCTGCGCCTGATCCATGCCGGTCCCATTCAAGATATTCTTGCAGATCGCCGATGCCAGCGCCTCGCGCCCGCCCTCCATGGCTTGGTCATAGGCCTGGACGCGGCCATAGAACGCCTCGCCAAAAGCCCGCATCCGCTTCGGCACGGTCTGGTCGCCCACCCCCATCTCGCGCAGATTGTCGTCCATGTCCTCGCAGAAGCGGTCGAACAGCGCCTGCGACAGCCCGGTGGCGCCCTGGACGGTGCGCAGGCGGCGCAGCAGCAGCCAGAGATGCAGCAGCAACAGGTCGAAACGCCCGTTAACCGTATCTGGTACGTCCAAGTCACGGTAAAATATGGGTTCTCGCGCCTGCGTCACGATCATGCCATAGATGGCTTCAATGGTGCCCGGCGGGGTTAGCCGGGGTTTCCTGAAGTGATTGAACGGCCAAAGCATTGTGGTTTCCGCAAGCGGGCGCGCGCGTGTTGCATTCAGAGCCTCCGCCCGGTACTTCAGCGCCTCGCGCGACGCAAGGGGACGGAATCAATTCCGCAATGACGATGACGAACCAGACTGGCCTGCGCGCGGACAAGCGCGGCCTTCATGCACGCTGGCGCGGCCTGCGCATGTTCACGGCCGTGGCTCTGGTCGGCGCCGCCCTCGCCGGGTGCACCGGTGAGCAGTTCCAGAAGGGCTACATCCTGCCGCCCGGCGCGCTGGAGCAGATTCCGATCGGCGCGAGCCAGGACCAGGTGCTGATCGTGATGGGCACGCCCTCCACGGTCGCGACCCTCGACGGTGAAGTGTTCTACTACATCTCGCAGCGCTCCGAGCGCATGGTCGCCTTCATGAACCAGAAGGTGGTCGATCAGCGCGTCATCGCGATCTATTTCGACAAGAACCGCCGCGTGCGCCGGCTGGCGAATTATGGCCTCCAGGACGGCAAGATCTTCGACTTCATCAGCCGCACCACGGCGACGTCGGGCCAGGAGATGAGCTACCTCGCGCCGCTGTTCAAGCTGCTCAGCTTTAACTGAACCTGCGGCGTCGTGCCGCCCTCCGCGCGGCACTTGCCCTCGCGCGCGGCTTGCCGCCGCGCGCCGGGTTCCCTACGCTCCCGGCAAAACAAGAAGCAGGGAGAGGATTCGTGCCCAAGAAACTTCAGAACATTTCGTTGTCCCGCCGTCGCGTGCTCACCGGCGTTGCCGGTCTGTCGGCCGCAGCCATCCTGCCGCGATCGAGCCTGGCCGACTGGAAGCCGACCGAGAACGTTCGCCTCGTCGTGCCGGCGGCGGCCGGCGGCTCCACCGACGTCATGGGCCGGCTGCTCGCCGCGCAGCTGCAGACCGCCTGGGGCCAGTCGGCGGTCGTGGAAAACCGCTCCGGCGGCGGCGGCACGATCGGAACGGCCGAGGTGGTCCGGGCCAAGCCTGATGGTCACACCATCCTGGTCGGCAACCCCGGACCGAACGCGATCGCCTACAGCATCTTCAAGAATCTCACCTACAAGCCGGACCAGCTTCAGCCGGTCTCCAACATGATCCGGATCCCGAACATCGTCTCGGCGCATCCGAAGACCGGCATCAAATCGATCGCCGAGCTGATCGCGTACCTGAAGGCCAATCCGGACAAGCTCAGCTACGCCTCCTCCGGCGTCGGCCAGAGCCCGCATCTCACCGGCGCCTGGTTTCTCCAGCTCACCGGGTTGAAGATGACCCACATCCCGTTCCGCGGCGCCGGCCCCGCGCTCCAGGCCGCGCTCGCCGGCGACATCCAGATCCTGTTCGACAATCTCTATCCGAGCCTGCCGCAGGTGCAGAACGGCACGCTCAACGGCCTCTGCGTCACCACGACCGAGCGCAGCGAGCTCGCGCCGAACCTGCCGACCATGCGCGAGAGCGCGCCGGAGCTGACGAACTTCGACGTATCCTCGTGGTTCTCCGTCTTCCTGCCGAAGGGGGTCTCACCCGAGGTGCTCAACGCGCTCAATCTTCAGGTCAAGGCGATGCTGGAGCGCGACGACATCAAGAAGCAGATCGCCGCCATGGGCGCCCGCGCCGACTACGGCACGCCAGAGCAATTCGCCGCCTTCGTGGACGCCGAGACGAAGAAGTTCGCCGGCATCATCCAGAAGGAAGGGTTGCAGATGGACGTGCAGTGATCGCCACCTTCGTCATTGCGAGGAGCTCTTGCGACGAAGCAATCCAGACTGCCTCTGCCGAAAAATTCTGGATTGCTTCGCTGCGCTCGCAATGACGTGGTGAGAGGGCTCGGCCTGCCAAGCAAAAACCCCGCGGCTCGCGCCGCGGGGTTTTGTCTTGTGTCGCCGCCGCCGCTCAGTGCGCCAAAATCGCCAGCAGCAGCAAGGCCACGATGTTCGTGATCTTGATCATCGGGTTCACTGCGGGGCCGGCCGTGTCCTTGTAGGGATCGCCGACGGTGTCGCCGGTGACGGCCGACTTGTGGGCATCAGAGCCCTTGCCGCCGAAATGGCCATCCTCGATGTACTTCTTGGCGTTGTCCCAGGCGCCGCCGCCTGAGGTCATGGAGATCGCGACGAACAGGCCGGTCACGATCACGCCGAGCAGCATCGCGCCGACCGCCGAGAATGCCGCCGACTTGCCGGCCACCCCGCCGCCCGCGATCGCGTAGATCAGGAAGTAGACGACGATCGGCGACAACACCGGCAGCAGCGAGGGGATGATCATCTCTTTGATCGCCGCGCGGGTGAGCAGGTCGACCGCCTTGCCGTAGTCGGGCTTGTCGGTGCCCTGCATGATGCCCGGCTTCTCGCGGAACTGACGGCGGACCTCCTCGACGATCGCGCCGGCCGCACGGCCGACCGCGGTCATGCCCAGCGCGCCGAACAGATACGGCAAGAGGCCGCCGAACAGTAGGCCCACCACCACATAGGGGTTGTTGAGCGAGAAGTCCGGATTGACGCCGGCGAAGTAGGCGTGTTTCGCGGAGTCCGCAACGAAGAACTTGAGGTCCTGGTTGTAGGCCGCGAACAGCACCAGGGCACCGAGACCGGCCGAGCCGATCGCGTAGCCCTTGGTCACCGCCTTGGTGGTGTTGCCGACCGCGTCGAGCGCGTCGGTCGACTTGCGCACCTCCTTGGGCAGGCCCGCCATCTCGGCAATGCCGCCGGCGTTGTCGGTGACGGGGCCGAAGGCGTCGAGCGCGACGATCATGCCGGCCAGTGCCAGCATGGTGGCGGTCGCGATCGCGATGCCGAACAGCCCGGCGAGGCTGTAAGTGACCAGGATGCCGGCGATGATGACGAGCGCGGGCAGCGCGGTCGCTTCCATCGAGACGGCGAGGCCCTGGATCACGTTGGTGCCGTGGCCGGTAACCGAGGCCTGCGCAATCGACTTCACCGGACGGTAGTCGGTGCCGGTGTAGTATTCGGTGATCCAGATGATCAGCGCCGTGACGACGAGACCGACCACGCCGCATTCGAACAGCGCCATGCCGGTGAAGTCGACGCCCTCGAGCTTGCCGAAGCCGATCAGGTAGTAGATCACCAGCGCGATGCCGATCAGCGACAGGATGCCGGTCGCGATCAGGCCCTTGTAGAGCGCGCCCATGATCGACTGGCTCGGCCCGAGCTTGACGAAGAAGGTGCCGATGATCGAGGTGATGATGCAGATGCCGCCGATCGCGAGCGGCAGCGTCATCATGTTGGCGAGGATCGGCGTCTTGGCGAAGAAGATCGCCGCGAGCACCATGGTGGCGACCGCGGTCACCGCATAGGTCTCGAACAGGTCGGCGGCCATGCCAGCGCAGTCACCGACATTGTCGCCGACGTTGTCGGCGATGGTGGCGGGATTGCGCGGATCGTCCTCGGGGATGCCGGCCTCGACCTTGCCGACGAGGTCGCCGCCGACGTCCGCACCCTTGGTGAAGATACCGCCGCCAAGACGGGCGAAGATCGAGATCAGCGAGGCGCCGAAGCCGAGCGCCACCATGGCGTCGACCACGGTGCGGCTGTCGGGCGCGAGCTTCAGCGAATGGACCAGGAAGCCGAAATAGAGGGTGACGCCGAGCAGCGCGAGACCGGCGACCAGAAGGCCGGTGATGGCGCCCGCCTTGAAAGCGAGCTCGAGGCCGCCGGCGAGCGAGGTCGTCGCGGCCTGCGCGGTGCGCACATTGGCGCGGACCGAGACGTTCATGCCGATGAAGCCGGCCGCCCCTGATAGGACGGCGCCGATGGCAAAACCGATCGCGACATAGACCCCGAGGAAATAGGCAAGCAGCAAGAAGATGACGATGCCGACGAGACCGATCGTGGTGTACTGGCGCCGCAGATACGCCTGTGCGCCTTCGCGCACCGCTCCTGCGATCTCCTGCATGCGCGGCGTCCCCGCATCCGCGCCCAACACCGAAGACGTCGCCCAAATCGCGTAGACGACGGAAAGCACTCCGCAGAGCACTATCAACCATAATGCTGTCATGTGATTTTTTGCCTCAGATCCTTGATGTACCCCCGGCGCCTTTTGTTGTCCGTCGTGCGGTGCGGCGCCTTGATTTTGAACAAAGCCGCCCCTTGCCCGAAGGGGCGGCCCCAGTCGGTCGCAAGCTTGCCAAAATCAAATTAAGGGTGCAACGCCGGATAAGGCCGAAACGGCCGATCTCGGCAGGTATTTAGGCCAGTCCGGAGAACTAAGATGCCGGTTTGGAGCAATTTCTAGAAGTGGCTGTACGACAGCCGCTTCAAGATCAGTTCCTGGCCCTGCCCATCCAGGAAGCGCGGTGGCGCCCCGCCCTCGATGATCGTGCCAATGGCGGTGACGGCGAGGCCTGCCGTCCGCCCGGCTGCGATCAACGCATCGCTTAGTGCCGGCGGAACGGTGCACAGCACCTCGTAATCGTCGCCGCCCGCCAGCAGCGTCTCGACGCAAACAGCGTTGCGCGCGATCAGGCTTGCGGCCGCAGCCGAGAGCGGCACGTTCGCCACCTCGACAGTGGCCGAGACGCCCGATGCCGCACAGAGCTTTGTCAGATCGCCGGCGAGCCCGTCGGAGACGTCCATCGCAGCGGTCGCATGATCGCGCACGGCCTGCGCCAGCACGTTGCGCGGCTGCGGCACGCGATAGCGCGAGACCAGAAAATCCCGTGCAGCGGGATCGGATGTCAGCGCGCCGGCCGCAGCGCCGCCCGTGAGCACGTCGAGGCCGAGCGCAGCATCGCCGATCGTGCCCGTCACCAGGATGCGATCACCCGGCCGTGCGCCGGTGCGGCCGACCATCCGTCCCTGCGGCACGCGGCCGAAGGCAGTGATCGAGACCATCTGCGATCCTGGGGTCGACACCGTATCGCCGCCGAGCAGCGGGCACGCGAAGCTCTTGGCGTCCTCGCCGAGCGCATCCGCAAACGGCCTGAGCCAGGCATCCTCCTTGCTGCGCAATGCCAGCGTCAGCACGAAGCCGGCCGGCACCGCTCCTTTGGCCGCGAGGTCGGACAGGTTCACCCGCAGCGCCTTGCGCGCGATGGCGTCAGGCGGATCGGTGACAAGATAATGCACGCCCTCCACCACCGCGTCGGTGGTGACGACGATGTCCTCGCCCGCAGATCTCAGGATAGCGGCATCATCGACCAGTCCGAACGCGCCGGGATCGGTCGCCAGCGGCTTGAAATAGCGCGCGATGAGGGAGTCTTCGCCGGAAATTTGGTATTTGTCCTGCGTCACGATAACAGACCCGTCATTCTGAGGTGCGAGCCCTTGCGAGCCTCGAAGGATGCACGGCCGAGGTGCGACCTCAGCGGCACGCCGCCGCCCTTCGAGGCCTCCGCTTCGCTCCGGCACCTCAGGGTGACGGCTACGGCGGAAGTCGTCGTCTCAATTACCCCCGCCCGAACTCGTCACCGCGAAACTGGCGGCCAATCTGGTCGAGCACCGCGTTGACCATACCAGTCTCCTCGCGATCGACGAAAGCGTTGGCGACGTCGACATATTCGGAGATCACCACGCGACCCGGCACATCCTTGCGGTGCTCCAATTCGTAGGCTCCTGCGCGCAGCACCGCCCGCAGGATCGCCTCGATCCGCTTCAAGGGCCAGCCCTTCGACAGCGCCTCGTCGATCAGCGGATCGAGCTTCTTCTGGTCGCGAACGACGCCGGAGACGACATCGCGGAAGAAGGCGGCCTCTGCCGGCAGGTATGTGTCGCCCTCGACCTCGTTGCCGAGCCAATGGCTCTCGAACTCCGCAAAAATGTCGTTGATGCCGGCTCCCGCGATGTCCATCTGGTACAGCGCCTGCACGGCGGCAAGCCGCGCCGCGCCGCGGCGGTTCGCCTTCTTCTCCGGAGCGCCCGCCGGCTTTTTGTTGTTGTCGGCCATGGCTCAGGCCTGCGCCAGGCGGCGATTGATGCGCAGCATCGCAAGCGCGGCACGTGCGGCATCGCCGCCCTTGTTGAGCTCGCTGGCGCGTGCCCGCGCCCAGGCCTGCGCCTCGGTGTTGACGGTGAGGATGCCGTTGCCGAGCGGTAGCTTTCGCGCCACCGCAAGATCCATCAGCGCGCGCGAGGATTCCTGCGAGACGATCTCGAAATGGATGGTGTCGCCGCGGATCACGCAGCCGAGCGCAATCACCGCGTCATAGGGCCTGCCGTTCGCCGCAGCCGCGTCGATCGCGATGGCAACTGCTGCCGGAATCTCCAGCGCGCCGGGAACCGTGATGACGTCATGGGTCAGGCCGGCCGCCTTCAGCTCGGCGACTGCGCCGTCCAGGAGCGCGTCCTGGAGATCGTCATAGAACCGCGCCTCGACAATCAGCGCGCGTGCGCCGGAGATGTCGGTCTGGTCCTTCAGGGGTGCGCGCCGCGCGTCTGCCATCGTTCAATCCGTTCTACAGTGGTCGGCGCGTTATGTAGTCGCCGCAGGCGGGTAAGCCAAGTTTTAAACCGTCGTTCCGGCTGCGCCGGTCACTTCATTTCCGTCAGCCGCGCCGCGTAGCGGGCCATCAGATCGACCTCGATATTGACCTCGTGCCCCGCCTTCCAGCCGCCGATCGTCGTCACCGTCAGCGTGTGCGGGATGATCAGCACCGAAAAGGTCGTGTCTTTCACCGTATTGACGGTCAGCGACACGCCGTCGAGCGTGACGGAGCCCTTGGTGGCGATGAAGCGCGCCAGCTCGCGCGTCGTCGAGAGCTCGAACCGCGCCATGTCGGGCAGGTCCTCGCGGCTGAGAAGCGTCGCGATGCCGTCGGCATGGCCGGCGACGATGTGGCCGCCGAGCTCGTCACCGATCTTGAGCGCCCGCTCGAGGTTGAGCTTTGTTCCGATCTTCCAGTGTTTTGCGGTCGTCAGCGCCAGCGTCTCGGCGGCGGCATCGACGTCGAACCAGGTCTTATTCCCCTCAATGCCGGAGGCGACCACGGTGAGGCAGACGCCGTTGCAGGCGATCGAGGCGCCATCTGCGATGGTGGTCTGATCATAACGGCAGGCGATGCGCAGGCGGTGCAGCTGCCCCTGCGCCGTTGGCGTGAAGCTGACGATCTCGCCGATATCGGTGACAATGCCAGTGAACATTACGAGCGCTCGTAAACGGTGAGAGTATCCCTGTCGAATGTCTCGCTAGCATGAACCTTGTAGGCCTGCGACTGCGTGATTTTCGACAGGGGCAATGCATCGAGCGCATCGACGCCGCCGGCGCCCACCTCTTCCGTGCCGCGGAACAGCCAGATTTCGTCGACGAGGTCGGCCGCCACAAAGGACGCGGCAACGCGGCTGCCGCCCTCGACCATCAGGCGCGTGATGCCTTTCTCGGCCAGCGCATACAACACGGCCGCAAGATCGAGCCCTGATGCACCGACCGGCGGCACGCGCAACATTTGCGCACCGGCCGCGCCAAGCCGCGTGGCGGCCGCGGCTTCGGCGAGTTCAGAGCTCACCACCCAGAGCGGCGTCTCGCGCGCGGTGCGAACGAGCTTGCTTGCGCCGGGTATCCGTAGGCTCTGATCGAGCACGACCCGCACCGGCGAGCGCGCCGCCATGCCCGGCAGGCGGCAGGTCAGAAGCGGATCATCTGCCAACACCGTGCCGATGCCGACCAGGATGGCATCGCTCTGCGCGCGCAAGAGATGCACGCGATTGCGCACCGCCTCGCCGGTGATCGCAACCGGCTTGCCGCCGGCCGCGCCGATCTTGCCGTCGGGCGAGACCGCGAGCTTCAGGATCACGTGCGGACGCTTGTCCCGGATGCGGCGGAAATGGCCGGCGTGATCGAACGCGGCTTCCGCAGCGCATGGACCCACATCCACGACGATGCCGGCTGCCCGCAAACGCGCATGGCCCTGGCCGGCAACTTCCGGATTGGGATCCTCGATCGCGGCGACCACCCGCTTGATGCCGGCGGCGATCACCGCATCGGCGCAAGGCGGCGACTTGCCGAAATGCGAGCATGGCTCCAGCGTGACGTAGAGCGTGGCGCCGCGCGCCGCCTCGCCGGCCCGCAGCAGGGCCTCGGGCTCGCCATGCGGCCGCCCTCCGGGCTGCGTCCAGCCGCGGCCGACGATGACCCCATCCTTGACGATGACCGCACCGACGGCCGGGTTCGGCCAGGTGCGACCCTGCCCGCGGCGCCCAAGCGAAAGCGCCAGCTGCATGAAGCGGAGATCGGCATCCTTGGCCTCACGGGCCTTCTGCGCGAACTGATCCTCCAATATGCGGAAGATCATTTGCGGATCGCGGCGAGCCGCGCTTCCTCCTCACCGGAGAGCTCGCCGAGCACGTCGGCGAAATCCTTGGCCTCGCGGAAATTGCGGTAGACGGAGGCGAAGCGCACATAGGCGACGTCGTCGAGCGTGCGCAGATGCTCCATCACGGTCTCGCCGATCACCTCGGAGGAGATCTCGGCCTCGCCGCCGGTCTCGAGCTCGCGCACGATGGTGGAGACCATCTTCTCCACCCGCTCCGGCTCGACCTGCCGCTTGCGGAGTGAGATCTGCACCGAGCGCATCAGCTTGTCGCGGTCGAACGGCACGCGGCGGCCGTTGCGCTTGATCACCGTGAGCTCGCGCAGCTGCACGCGCTCAAAGGTGGTGAAGCGGAAATTGCAGGCAACGCATACGCGCCGCCTGCGGATGACAGAAGAGTCCTCGGTCGGACGCGAGTCCTTTACCTGCGTATCGAGACTGTTGCAGTTCGGGCAGCGCATCCGTTTACCCAAGCCTTACTGGTAGATCGGGAACCGGTCGGTGAGCGCCTTGACCCGTTCCTTGATCGCAGCTTCCACGAGCGGCGCCTTGCCGTCGTCGGATTGCGCGATCGCGTTGAGGACCTCGGCAATCATGCCGCCGACCTGCTGGAATTCGGCGACACCGAAACCGCGGGTGGTCGCGGCCGGAGTGCCGAGACGGAGACCCGAGGTGACGAAGGGCTTTTCGGGGTCGAACGGAATGCCGTTCTTGTTGCAAGTGATGGCGGCGCGGACCAGCGCTTTCTCCGAGACGTTGCCCTTCAGGCCCTTCGGCCTGAGGTCGACGAGCATCAGATGGTTATCAGTACCGCCAGAGACAATATCGAAGCCGTGGCTCTTCATCGCCTCGGCCAACGCCTTGGCGTTCTCGACGACGTTCTTGGCATAGACCTTGAAGTCCGGACGCAGCGCCTCGCCGAAGGCAACCGCCTTCGCCGCGATCACATGCATCAGGGGGCCACCCTGGAGGCCCGGGAAAATCGCCCCGTTGAGCTTCTTGGTCAGCGTCTCGTCATTCCATAGCATCAGGCCGCCGCGCGGACCGCGCAGCGACTTGTGCGTCGTGGTGGTGGTGACGTGGGCATACGGCACCGGCGAAGCGTGCACGCCGCCGGCGACGAGGCCGGCGAAGTGCGCCATGTCGACCAAGAGATAGGCGCCGACGCTGTCCGCGATCTCGCGGAAACGCTTGAAGTCCCAGGCGCGCGAATAGGCGGAGCCGCCCGCGACGATCAGCTTCGGCTTGACCTCTTCGGCCTGCTTGGCGACCGCATCCATGTCGATGATCTGGTCCTCGCGGCGCACGGTGTAGTGCGCGGCCTTGAACCACTTGCCGCTCATGTTGACGGGCGAGCCGTGGGTGAGATGGCCGCCGGCCGCAAGATCAAGACCCATGAAGGTGTCGCCGGGCTGCAGCAGCGCCAGGAACACCGCCTGGTTCATCTGGCTGCCCGAGTTCGGCTGCACGTTGGCGAAGCCAGCGCCGAACAGCTTCTTGGCGCGATCGATCGCAAGGTTCTCGGCGACGTCGACCCACTCACAACCGCCGTAGTAACGCGCGCCCGGATAACCTTCCGCATATTTGTTGGTCATCACCGAACCCTGCGCTTCCAGCACGGCCCGGCTGACAATGTTCTCGGAGGCGATCAGCTCGACCTCATGGCGCTGCCGGCCGAGTTCGCCCCTGATGGCGGCGGCAATGTCCGGGTCGGCCTGCTCGAGCGAGGCGGTGAAAAACGAATCGGGCGCGGAGGCGGTTTTAGCTGAGGTCATCTTGCGAATATCTCCACCGCCGCAGCCTTTTGGCGGGCTACGGGCGGGTCTGGTGTGGCGGTCGGAAGCACGCGCGATCTACCACATTGCCCGCCCCCGGCCAAGCATTTGCGGGTCGGACCAGAGATTTATGCAAGATATGGTGGAGATTTGAGGTTTTCGGCGCTGGAGCGGTTTCATAGAACCGCTCCTCTGCGACTGTCCGGACTAGGACCGCTCTGGGCCTCACCTCGCGCCAACGGCCGCCGGCCCCAGCCGGCGTCATTTCACAGCCCGGTATAGCCCGCCTTCACCGGGTCCACGCTGCCGTCGAGCTGCCGGAGATAGGTCAGGCCGCAAACCGTCAACCGGTGGGTGTCCCTCTCGCCGGCCTCCATCAACGTATTGAGATAGTTGGTGACCTTGGCCCGAGCCTCCTCGCTCGCCGCTGCGGTGCGGTTGGCGAGCAGGTCATAGGTCTGCATGATGCGGTCGATGGCGGCTTCCATGGCACCCTCTGGTTCTCTTGAATCTTGGGAGTTTTGATCAGGCAACCGCGCGGGCCTCGGACTGCGTCTCGAACCGGGCGATCGCCTTGTTGGCGAGCCTGATCTTGTTGAATTCGCCCTGCTGGAGCAGCTTGACGATGATCCTGAGCAGGCGCTCGTCGGTGACGAGGGAATCGGGAATCGCGCCGGAGCGGCGAAGGTAGTTCGCGGCAATGGCGTAGGCCTCGCTCACGAGTTCCACGTTCATCGCCTGAGGCCCGCGCTCGACCAGCATCGACATTCTCCGATCCGACGGAGATAAGCGCCGAGCCCGGAACTGGTTCCTCACCTGCGAGACTTTTTTCGCAGGTGCAAAAAATACAAAACGCCCCGGTCCGGACGGAATCCGGGCCGGCGCGCTTGGGGAAGTCTAAGGCACGTTCGGAAAGGCTTGCCGGTCTTGTTAGGGGGGCGGCTTGGCCTTGTCCCTTGGAACTCAGAGCCGGTACAGGATCTGGTCGGTCCAGAACCGCTCGAGACGGTGCAGCGACTTGTTGAGGGTCGAGAACTCCTCGCCGGAGATGCCGCCGACCTGCTCCACCGTCTTGACGTGCTTCTGGTAGAGCGCATCGACGATGCGGCGGACTTCGTGGCCCTGCGGGGTCAGGCGGATGCGCACCGAGCGGCGATCAACGCGCGAGCGCTGATGATCGAGGAAGCCGAGTTCAACGAGCTTCTTCAGATTGTAGGAGACGTTGGAGCCGAGATAGTAACCGCGCGTGCGCAGCTCGCCCGCGGTCAGCTCCTTGTCGCCGATGTTGTAGAGCAGGAGCGCCTGGACCGAGTTGATGTCCGCACGGCCGCGGCGATCGAATTCATCCTTGATCACGTCGAGGAGCCGGCGATGCAGCCGCTCCACCAGAGTCAAAGCTTCCAGATAGAGCGACTGCACCGAACCCTGCTGGCCGGAGACGCGCTCTGCGGTATCTGCCGCAGTTGCGACGGCTTTCATCATGACACTTCCCCTGTTGTCGTTTTTATCGACACTTATTCGACGAAACTTGTGTCCCGTCTGATAGGTGCAACTTAAGGGGCTCGTTTGAAGATCGGCTTAAATAAGAGAATAAAGAGATCATGAATTTAAGACAGTGAATTGCGGATTAAGCCTGTCGCAAAAGGACTTTTCGCAACCCTCTGTTGACCCTCGCAAGGTCCTGTTCACCCTCCGTCCGCCCCTATTGTCGCATTCCAGTACAGCCCCGCCCCGTTTCGAAACGGGCGCGTAACAGCTGTGGCGGAACAGGCTGGTCAACGAAAACTTACCGCAAATTTTAGGCAACCAACGGTCAACCAATCGCGCACAACTCCGCTAACGCCAGTCTCGTGTCCCGGACAAGCGAAGCGCAGAGCCGGGACCCAGAAAGCCACAAACGAGATTGCAGTGAGATGAGCCCGGCTCTGCAACGCATCACCGCACTGGACGACGCTTCGCATCGCCGAGGGCGCTGCATTGCGTCCGGGGCACGAGAGCACCGAGGTGTCGAACTATCTGCTACGGCGGTCGTTCCCGCGCGGCCATCCAAGCGAGCGCGAGATATGCGGCGAGCATGAACGCTTCGACGCCGACCACGACGAGGCTGCCGCCGTAGATGCCCGGGAACATCAGCTCGATCACCGCCATCGACACCACGGTCGTCAACCACACCACCGCGCCCCAGGGCGTCGCCAGCCACAGACCAACCGCCGCGACGAGCTCGATCACGGCGAAGTAGACGGTCGCGGCCTGCCAGGCCATCGACTGGTTCTCGAACGCCTCGTCCTCGCCACCGACGAAACCCGTCACTTGCGCCCAGTGATAGAGACCCTTCAGGATCGAGAGCAGCGCCATCACCCGCAGGAACAACACGAGCCGGCGCGTCCACACATTGTCATCGGACTGGGAGCGCTCCGACGAGATCGCCGCCACCGACATCGCGCCATCCCTGGCCGTGTCTCTGGCATTGTCCCTGGCGCTGTCGCGGGCCGCATCGCGGGTGGAGATCTCGGACATGGCCCCTTCTGGCTGTTTCGCCCCGCAAAATCAATCGGCTGCTATCCCTTGCGGCAGGTCAAGCCGCGGTGACGGGAACCATGCGAGCTGGTATAAGAATAATTCCAGCCGGAGGAAGAGTAATGGCGATCAAATACGGACGTCCGATCGAACTGCGCGAGGTTTCGCGCCGGGATGATGCCGGCGCCTCCCCTGCCCTCGATCTGACCGTCCGTCCGCGCCGCAACCGCAAGGCCGAGTGGGCGCGGCGCATGGTGCGCGAGAACGTCCTCACCACGGATGATCTGATCTGGCCGCTGTTCCTGATCGACGGCAGCAATAAGCGCGAGCAGGTCGCCTCGATGCCCGGCGTCGACCGCCTCAGTGTCGATCAGGCGGTGCGCGAAGTTGAGCGTGCGATGAAGCTCACCATCCCCTGCATCGCGCTGTTTCCCTATACCGACCCGTCCCTGCGCGACGAGGAAGGATCGGAAGCGACCAATCCGAACAATCTGGTCTGCCAGGCTGTGCGCGCGATCAAGAAGGAGTTTCCGGAGATCGGCATTCTCTGCGACGTCGCGCTCGATCCGTTCACCAGTCACGGCCATGACGGCCTGATCTCCGACGGCAAGATCTTGAACGACGAGACGGTCGCAGTGCTGGTGCGTCAGGCGCTGGTGCAGGCGGAGGCCGGCTGCGACATCATCGCACCCTCCGACATGATGGACGGCCGCGTCGCCGCGATCCGCGAGGGGCTGGACCGCTCAGGCCTGATCGACGTGCAGATCATGGCCTATGCGGCCAAATATGCCTCGGCCTTCTACGGCCCGTTCCGCGACGCCATCGGCTCGGCCAAGACGCTCACCGGCGACAAGCGCACCTACCAGATGGACAGCGCCAATACCGATGAAGCACTGCGCGAGGTCGAGCTCGACATCGCCGAAGGCGCCGACATGGTGATGGTGAAGCCGGGCATGCCCTATCTCGACGTGGTTCGCCGCGTGAAGGATACCTTCGCGATGCCGACCTTCGCCTACCAGGTCTCCGGCGAATACGCGATGATCGCAGCCGCCGCCAATAACGGCTGGCTCGACGGCGACCGTGCTATGATGGAGAGCCTGCTCGCCTTCAAGCGCGCCGGCGCCGACGGTGTGCTGAGCTATTTCGCGCCGAAGGCCGCGGAGAAGCTGCGGAGCCAAGGATAAGGTGCTGTAGGGTGGGCAAAGTCGCGTAGCGACGTGCCCACCATTCCGGCTTGTGATCGCGGAACGATGGTGGGCACTGCGCTAACGCGCCTTTGCCCGTCCTACCGCTGCCTCCCCATCGTCGTTTCGGCGAAGACCGGGCGCACCTGCCTCCTCATCGTCGTCCTGGCGAAAGCCAGGACCCATACTCACCAGCTTCTGTTTGACGAGGACTCGTAGTGGGCATTTCGCCGCAATCCCTCCTGCCTGCGGTAATGGGACCAGGACGACACCGGGATCGATAGCTCGCTGCCTCCGACAGCCGCCGAATCGCCGGAATATTTTCGCTTGTTGATCCCAACGCGCCCTTGGCATGCGGACGCCCTGTTCCCATGTCCTGCCACGGGGGTTCGCTGGGAGAAACGGACATGTCGGACTCGGGCAATTCAGGCGCCTGGCGCAACGACGGCGGGATGCAGCCGCACGCCTACGACCCCTATCTGCATCCGGAACTGTTCCGCGGGGTTGCAACGCGGCGGGTGTTCGCCTTCCTGATCGACATGGTCGTGATCTCGGTGCCGGTGATCCTCGGCTACATCTTCATCGCCCTGTTCGGCGTGGTGACGCTCGGCATCGGCTGGGCGTTGTTCTGGATCGCCTGGCCGGCCTCGGTGGTCTGGGCCATCGTCTATTACGGCGCCAGCATCGGCGGCCCTTCCTCCGCAACAGTGGGCATGCGCGTGATGGATCTGGAACTGCGCACCTGGTACGGCGCGCCCGGTTACTTCGTCCTCGGCGCCACCCATGCCGTGTTGTTCTGGGTGACGATCTCGTTCCTGTCGCCCTTCGTGGTGCTGGTCGGCCTGTTCAACGGCCGCCGTCGCCTGCTGCATGATTTCGTGCTGGGAACGGTCGTGATTAACAACTCGGTTCGCGTACCCGCGCCCCAGGCCGCAAGGACGTACTGATCAACGACCTATCAACCCGGGCCTTCTAGACTGACTGATCTGCCGAGCAGGCCAATTGACCGGGAGCGTCCGTAGCGCGATGCTGAGATACAGTTCGGAGGCCTACGACGTCCCTTGACCCAGCACTCGCGCGATACCCCTCAATTTTACCTCACGGCGCCTTCCCCGTGCCCCTATCTGCCGGGCCGGCAGGAGCGCAAGGTGTTTACGCACCTCGTCGGTGAGCGCGCCGGTGACCTCAACGACCTCCTGACCCATGGCGGCTTCCGCCGCAGCCAGTCGATCGCCTACCGCCCCGCCTGCGACCAGTGCCGCGCCTGCGTCTCTGTCCGGGTGATCGCCAACGAGTTTCGGCCCTCCCGCAACTTCCGAAAAGTGCTGGCGCGCAACGCCGACATCATCGGCGAGCAGCGCAGCGCGGTGCCCACCTCCGAGCAATATTCGGTGTTCCGCGCCTATCTCGATGCCCGCCACCGCCACGGCGGCATGGCCGACATGACCGTGCTCGACTACGCCATGATGGTCGAGGACAGCCATGTCGAGACCCGTATCATCGAGTACCGCAAGCGCGGCCCGGACAGCGGCCTCACCGGCCGCGGCGAAGAGCTGATCGCCGTGGCGCTGACCGACGTGCTCAGCGACGGCCTATCGATGGTCTATTCCTTCTTCGAGCCGAGCCAGGTCAGCCGCTCGATGGGCACTTTCATGATCCTCGACCACATCGCTCGCGCCCGCCGGCAGGGCCTGCCTTACGTCTATCTCGGCTACTGGATCGAGGGCTCCAAGAAGATGGACTACAAGGCCCGCTTCCTGCCGCAGCAGCGCCTCGCGCCCTCAGGCTGGCTGCGCATCGACGCGCAGGGGGACACGACGTCCGAGCCTCAGGATTAGGTCACTGTCATGCCCCGGCTTGCCGCGTTCGCTAAAGCTTCGGCGGCCGAGCACCCTTGTGGCCCCAGCGAGCCTTGGCGGAGCCGGGACCGAGACATCCAGTACGCCGCGGCTTCTCGACTCAATCACAACGCTCTCTGGAATACTGGATCGCCCGGTTAAATGTTCAGCCCGGGGACATGACCGACGGGTGTTCGGGGACATAGCCGACACATCATAGTGCAGGGATTTGGCGGTAAAGGAGGCCAAGTCCATGCCCTGGCGAGAGGTGTCGGTGATGGATCAGCGGCGGGAGTTCGTGCGGCTTGCGATGCAGGAGGGAGCGAACCGGCGGGAGCTCTGCCGGCGGTTCAATATCCATCCCGACACGGGCTACAAGTGGCTTGCACGATGGCAAGCGGATCAGAATGTCAACGACCGCTCGCGCCGACCGCATGCGAGCCCGGGACAGACCGATTGCGAGCTCGAGGCACGTATTCTCGCGGTGCGCGATGCCCATCCGGCATGGGGAGCTCGCAAGATAGCTCACTGCCTGGAGCGCAATGGTTTGCGTTCGCCAGCAGTCTCAACAGTTCATCAGATCTTGCGTCGGTCTGGCCGCATCAAGCCTCCGATCGGCGGCCCGATGGCAAGCCAGCGTTTCGAGATGCCGGCCCCCAATCTGTTGTGGCAGATGGACTTCAAAGGCTGGGTTCGGCTCGGCAATGATACCCAGTGCCATCCTCTGACGGTGGTGGATGACCACTCCCGCTATGATCTGTGTCTGCAGGCCTGTGCCGATCAACGCACAGATACCGTGCGCAGCCGCCTGGAGAAGACCTTTCGCCACTACGGGCTCCCGGAGGCCTTCTTCGTCGACAATGGTTCGCCCTGGGGTGATCCTTCCGGCGAGCGATGGACACGGTTCTCGGTGTGGCTGCTCAAGCTTGGCGTCGCCGTCATCCGCAGCCGCCCATATCACCCGCAAAGCCGCGGCAAGAATGAACGATTCCACCGCACCCTCGCGGCTGAGGTGTTCGCACTGCGACAGTTCCGCGATCTCGCAGAGACGCAGCGTGCCTTCGACGCCTGGCGGGAAGTCTACAACTTCGAACGGCCACACGAGGCGCTCGGACAACAGGTCCCGGCCAGTCGATATCGGCCCAGCCAGCGACCAATGCCCGATCGATTGCCACAGGTCGAATACGACAGCCATGAGATCGTGCGCCGCGTCTCCACGACCAAGGCCTATGTCAGCTTCAAGGGACGTCTGTGGAAAGTGCCACAGGCCTTCCGTGGCGAGCGCCTCGCCATCCGCCCCTCGGCAAACGATGCGCAATACGGGATCTTCTTTGCCGCCCACCAAATCGCTATCATCGACTTGGCGAGCGGAGAAAGTGTCGGCTATGTCCCCGAACACCCGTCGGTCATGTCCCCGGGCTGAACATTAAACCGGGCGATGACAGAAAGCATTGCGGCGACATTACCCGAACAGCGTATCCGCCAGCAGCTTCACGTTCAAAATCACGATCACCCCCGCGACGATCCATGCGACGGCGGCGACCGAGACCGGGATCGCGAACTGCCCCATCTTGCGGCGGTCGGAGACGAATCGCACCAGCGGAATCACGGCGAAGGGCAGCTGCATCGACAGCACCACCTGGCTGAACACCAACAGATCCGCCGTGCCGCGCTCGCCATAGATCGCGGTGACGATGATCACCGGAATGATGGCGATGCCGCGCGTGAGCAGGCGGCGCGCCCAGCTCGGCAGATGCAGGTCGAGAAAGCCCTCCATCACGATCTGGCCGGCGAGCGTCGCCGTGACCGTTGAATTGAGGCCGGAAGCGAGCAGCGCGACCGCAAAGAGCGTCGAGGCGATGCCGAGGCCGAGCAGCGGCGACAGTAGCTCGAAGGCCTGACCGATCTCGGCGACGTCGGAATGGCCGCTCTTGTGGAATGTCGCAGCTGCCACCACGAGGATCGCGGCGTTGATGAACAGCGCCAGCATCAGGGCGATGGTCGAGTCCGTCGTTGCCCATTTGATCGCCTCGCGCCGGCCAGTGTCGTTGCGCTCATAGGCGCGCGTCTGCACGATCGAGGAGTGCAGGTAGAGATTATGCGGCATCACGGTCGCGCCGATGATGCCGATCGCGATGTAGAGCATGTCGGAATTGGTGAAGATCTCGGTCTTCGGCACGAAGCCGTGCAGCACCTCCGCGACCGGCGGCGCCGCAGCCGCGATCTGGACCACGAAGCAGACCGCGATCACCGCCAGCAGCGCGATGACGAAGGCTTCGAGGAAGCGGAAGCCGCGGTTCATCAGGAGCAGCAGCAGGAAGGCATCGAGGGCTGCGAGCAGCGCGCCGCCGATCAGGGGAATGCCGAACAGAAGCTTCAGCGCGATCGCGGTGCCGATGACCTCGGCGAGATCGCAGGCGATGATCGCCGCCTCGCAGGCGAGCCAGAGCAGGAAGTTGACCGCCGGCGAATAGGTGGCGCGGCAGGCCTGCGCGAGGTCGCGGTCGGTGACGATGCCGAGCCGCGCCGCCAGCGACTGCAGCAGGATCGCCATCAGGTTGGAGAGCAGGATGACCGAGAGCAGCGTGTAGCCGAATTTCGATCCGCCGGCGAGGTCGGTCGCCCAATTGCCAGGATCCATGTAGCCGACCGAGACGAGGTAGCCCGGACCGACGAAGGCCAGCAGCCGCCGCCACCAGCGGCCGGCGGCCGGAATGGCGACGGTGGAATTGACCTCGGCGAGGCTCTTGGTGGTCGGCGCGTCGGCACGCCAGCCGGCTGCGTCGGGGGTCAGGTGGGGTGATCGGGCATCCATGCTGGCAGAATACTCGACTTGGTTCTTATTGCAACTCATTTGCAACTGCATCTAGCCACACCGGTTCCTGGCGTGGCCGTGGCAATCTCGCCTCTTGTCGGGAAGCGGGTGGGTTCGGTGGTCCTCACGGGCGAACATTGGCGCAAATTCGCCTCTGCAGGATATGAGCCATGTCAACGCCTCCTCGCCTCCCTGACACCTTCAACCGCCTCGCCTGGTCGAACCTTGCGGCGCAATCGGCCGAGCAGATCGCACTGGCCGCAGCGCCCATCGTCGCCGTGCTGACGTTGGGGGTCGCCGAAGGCCGGACCGGCCTGCTACAGACCGCCCTCACCCTGCCCTTCGTCCTGTTCGCCATTCCCGCCGGCGTGCTCGCCGACCACATCTCCCGCCGCTGGCTGATGGCGGGAGCCGAGGCGTTGCGGGCCGCCGCACTCGCAGCCATCGTGCTGTTGCTGGCGCTGGGCGCGCTCAATTTGCCGCTGCTGGCGTTGCTCGGCTTCGCTGCGGTGTGCGGCACTGTCGTCTACAGCGTGGCCGCACCGGCGCTGGTGCCGTCGCTGGTGAGCTCGGACCTGTTGCCGGCGGCGAATGCGCGGATCGAGCTCGCGCGCACCATCGCCTTTGCGAGCGGCCCTGCTCTCGGCGGCGCGCTGGTGGGATGGTGGGGCGCGAGCCCTGCTTTCGGCTTTGCCGCGGCGCTCTCGGCCGTCGCAGTGGTACTGCTCGGCGGCATCTACGAGCCTGCTCGCGCGCCGGCGCCGCAGCGCCACCCGTTCCAGGACATCCGCGAAGGCGCAGCCTTCGTGTTTCACCACCCGCTGCTGCGGCCGGTGTTCATCACCCAGTTCATCTTCAACACCGGATGGTTCGTGCAGATCGCGGTGTTCGTGCCCTATGCCGTGCGCCATCTCGGCCTGAGCGCCGCCGGCGTCGGCACCGTGCTGACGATGTACGGCGTCGGCATGGTGATCGGCGCGCTGGTCGCCACGCGCGTAATGCAGCGCGTCGCGTTCGGCACCGTGGTCGGGCTCGGGCCCGTCACCGGCTTCGTCGCCGCGCTCGTGATGGCACTGACGGTGCTGGTCCCCTCGCCCTGGCTTGCGGCCTTGAGCTTCTTCCTGCTCGGCGTCGGGCCAATCCTGTGGGTGATCTCGACAACGACACTGCGCCAGTCAGTGACACCGCCGCGCCTCTTGGGGCGCGTCTCCGCCATCAACATCATGAGCTACGGCGCCCGCCCGCTCGGCTCGGCGCTGGGCGCAATCGTCGGCGGCATCTGGAGCGCGGAAGCCTGCCTCTATCTCGCCGCGGCCGTGTTCGGCGTACAGGCGCTGGTGATCCTGCTGTCACCGGCGGTGGCACTGGACCGGCAGCCGGACATGGTGGGCGATGAGGCGCCGGCGCGGTGTTGAACCATTTCCTGGCGTCGTCCTGGCGAAAGCCAGGACCCATTACCCCAGGGAGTAGACGTGTTGCGCGGTGGTCATCACCAATCTTCGCAAAACTATGGACGGTGGTTATGGTCCTGGCTTTCGCCAGGACGACGTTGGGGAAGCAGCCTGCGCTAACCCGCCAGATACCGCTCATAGCTTCCCGTCACGGGCTCGCTGGCATCGACGTCGGGATCGAGCGTGTAGAGATCCTGCGCGCGGCCGATGCCGCGCAGTGCGTAGCGGCCGGTGGAGACGAGATAGCGGCGCCCAGTGGCGTCGAGACCCTTGTAAAACTCCGACGACGCCAGCAGTTCGCGATCGACCGAGCGGCTCATCGAGGCGATGCGGCTGACTTCGTTGACGGTCGGCCCGACCACGGTGAAGTCGAGTCGGTCCTCGCTGCCGATGTTGCCGTAGAAGACCTCCCCAACATGCAGGCCGATATAGGCCGACGTGGTGGGACGGCCGTCGGCCGCCCGGCGCTTGTTCAATGCAGTGATGTTCTTGCGAAACAGATGCTCGGCGCGCAGCGCGGCCCGACGCGCATCCGCCATATCCTCGCCCCAGAACATCGCGAGCACACCGTCGCCGATCAGCTTGAGGACGTCACCGCCGGCATCGTGGATGGCGTCGATCACGGCCTGCGCATAGTCGTTGAGGAACGGAATGATCTCGTCGGGACCGATGCTCTCGCTGATACCGGTCGAGCCGCGCAGGTCCGAATACCAAAGCACGGCGTTGATGCGCTCGGTAACGCCGCGCGAGATGCGCCCGCGGAGCACTTGCTCGGAAGCGTCGCGGCCGAGATAGACGCGGCCGAGCGTGCGCACGATGTCGACCTGCTGCGCCGACTTGATCGCGAGACCAAGAACGGGGACGAGGTCGCGCAGCGCGACCAGCTCGGATTCCGTAAAGCCGTCCTCGCGCCGCGTCGTCCAGTAGGAGTAGAGACAGTCCATCTGCCCGAGCGCGCCGGTCTCGCCGAATCGATGCACGAAAGCAAGAAAATGCCGATGGCCCTTTTCGGCGAGGTCGCCGATCTGCGAGAAATCGAGCGACGGCGCATCAGCAAGATCGATCACCATCTCGTCGTGCCCGTGCTCGAGCAGATGATAGAACACCGACCGGCGCCAGTTCTTGGCGGCGTCGCCCTCCGCGGTCGAACCGTATTCGATGACGTCGCTCTCGTTGGTTGGCGTATCGCTCCAGCGAAACGCGCGGCCCTCGTAGATCGGATGCAGCGTGTCGATGACCACGAGCCCGCGCGACAGGTCGAGCCCTTCGGCGCAGCAGCGCTCGCAGAAACCGCGGAGCAGCTCGGGTTCAGCGAGGCCCGTAAGCCCCTGGCCGGCGACCCAGTTCATCAGTGAAAGGCGCGAAGTTACTTGCATATGCCATTATGACGCGCATTCGTGACGAGCGAAAGGCGCGAGGGCCGACGTGACGCCAGGCTCCCGTCCCTTGCAGGTCGAATATGCCGCCGCCGCGGTTGACGCGTCCGCCGCGCGGGCTGCAAATGCCGGCGATGATGACTTTGTCGGCCAGAATCGGAAGCACGCGCAAATGACCCAGCGCCAGCTTCCGATCATCCTGGCGCTCGGCACCACGCAGACCCTGGCCTGGGCTTCCAGCTATTATCTGCCGGCGCTGCTTGCCGATCCCATGGCGCACGACCTCGGCGTCTCCTCCAACTGGATTTTCGGCGCGTTCTCGGCTTCGCTCGTGATCGCGGCGATGCTCGGCCCGCGCATCGGGCGACAGATCGATCTTGTCGGCGGACGGCAGGTGCTGTCGGCCTCAAACCTGACCATCGCCGCCGGCCTCGTCCTGCTCGGGCTCTCGCAGTCGGTGGCGGTGATGGCGATCGCCTGGCTCGTGCTCGGCATCGGCATGGCGATGGGCCTCTATGACGCCGCCTTCGCCGCGCTCGGCCGCATCTATGGCACCGAGGCGCGCAGGCCCATCACCGGCATCACGCTGATGGCGGGCTTCGCCTCCACGGTCGGCTGGCCGCTCACCGCCTGGGGGCTGTCGCATATCGGCTGGCGCGAGACGTGCTTTGCCTGGGCCGCCGCCAACATCCTGGTCGGCCTGCCTCTCAACTTCTTCATGCTCCCGGCGATCAAGGGCGCCAGGCAGGCCGCAGCGACCGCCGAGAAGCCGCACCTGCCGCTCGACCGCACCATGATCCTGCTCGCCTTCATCTTCGCCGCGGTCTGGACCGTCACCGGGGCGATGGCCGCGCATTTCCCGCGCATCCTGGAGACGACGGGCGCAACGCCGGTCGAGGCCATCGCAGCCGGCGCGCTGATCGGGCCGGCCCAGGTCGGCGCACGCATCCTCGAAGCCGGCGTCCTCAGCCGTTTCCATCCGCTGTGGTCGACGCGGCTCGCCTGCCTCACCCATCCGATCGGCGCGGTGGTCGTGGCGATCTTCGGCGGCGCTGCGGCGAGCGCGTTTGCGCTGTTCCACGGCTCCGGCAATGGCATCCTGACGATCGCGCGCGGCACGCTTCCGCTCGCGATCTTCGGGCCGAAGGACTTCGGCTATCGTCTCGGCATCATCGGCGCGCCGGCGCGGATGGCGCAGGCGGTGGCGCCGCTCGCCTTCGGCCTGCTGATCGACGTCATGGGCGCCAAGGTGCTGATCGTCTCCTCCGCGCTCAGCCTCTCGGCGTTGGCGGCCCTGTTCCTGATCCGCCCGGAGCGACGCCCGGATTGACCGCCCAGCCACTTTCACGCACAAGCGGGCCATGAGCGAAGACGCCGGCCCGCCCCGCACATTCAAAGGCCTCCTGCGCTGGGCGACCACGCCGCCGCAGGCCTGGGGCGTCTATCTCCTCGCCATCCTGCTGGTATGGCTGCTCTCGTTCTATGCCGGCACGCTGAAGCCGAAGAAGACGCCCGAAACGAGTCCGCCCGCGGCAACCGTCCCGCGGAGCTAGAGCATGATCCGGAAAAGTGTGCAGCGGTTTTCCGAAAAGATCATGCTCAAAACAAAAACCTAAAGCGCGGTGACGATTCATCCTAGGCTCATCGCGCGCTTTAGGCCGGCTTCGTCTCGCTGGTCGCGATCCAGATCCCGGCGAACACCGCAAGCAGGCCGACAAGCAGATTGGGCGTAATCGGCTCGCCGATGAGCAGCGCCGCCAGCAGAGCGGCAGCGATCGGATTGACCGTCATGGTGTTGGCGACGCGGGTCGGCGTTGCCCGCCGCAGCGCCATGACCCAGAGGATGAAGGCGAGCGCACCGCCGCCAATGCCCAGATAAATGCCGGCGATCCACTGCGCCGTCGCGAAGTGATCGAGCGCCGCGAAGCTGCCCTTCACCAGACCCGCCAGCACCAGCACGACGGCGCCCGCACCCATGCCGACGGTGAGAAAGCCGAGCGCGCTCGATCGCTGCATGAGCGGACGCGACAATACGTTGTAGAAAGCCATGCAGAATACGGCCGCTGTCATGATCAATTCGCCACGCCAGGCTCCTGGCGGACTCTGCGCCAGGCCCGCGGCCAGCGCCGCGGCCACGCCGAGCACGGCGATGCCGACGCCGGTGATCTTGCGCGCCGTCAGCCGCTCGACGCCAAGCAGCGCTCCGACCACCATGGTGTGGAGCGGCAACGTCGCGAGCGCAAGACTGGCGCGCGCGGCGGTCGTGTAGGACACCGCGATGTTGTAGAGGATGAAGAACAGGCCGAAGAAGCAGACGCCAAGCAGCGCCACGGCCGGCCAATCGGGCCGCTGCGGCCAGCGCACGCCGAGCATCAGCGCGCATGGCAGGAGGCAGAAAAAGCCGATCCCCCAGCGCAGGATCGCGAGCAGGATGGGATCGGCGCCGCCGACGAGATAGCGAGTAATGGCCGCCGCCGTGCCACCGAGGCTGCTCGACGCCAGCGCGATCGCAACCCCGGCCCATTCGCCCACGATCATCTCCTGTTGCGGAGCTTTCGCGGGCCCTAGCACGCAGCTGCTGCCAGCATCATGGCAGCAACGTCGTCACGCACCCAGTTCTTATTTTGACGCGTTTTCTTGGCGCGAACCGGTGTCCACTTCGCTGGAAAACGCTCTACTCGTAAAACTCCGGCGCCATCTTCTGGCTGTCGCGCTGGGCCTTGTCGTGGTTGATCCAGAGCTGGGCTTTTTCCTTGGCGAGCGTGTCGGCGATCTTCTGCATCGAGGCCGCGGTCTGGTCCTTGCTCACGTTCATGCTGGGCACGCGGCGATTGTCCCAATTGTCTTTGAAGTGCACGGCATCGCCCGACAGGATCACCGCGCCGGTCTTCGGCAATTTCACCAGCAGCGACTGGTGCCCCGGCGTGTGGCCGGGCGTCGACAGGATCGTCATGCTGCCGTCGCCGAACACGTCCTTATCGCCCGCCAGCAGTTCGACCGGATGTGACGGCTTGAAGCGCGGCTCGTTGTTGGCGGCGGGCCAATCATATTCGGCCTTCTGCACATAGAGCGTGGCCTGCGGGAACAGTTCGACATTGCCGGTGTGATCGGGATGCGTGTGCGAAACCGCCATCGCCTTGATGTCGGCGGGCTTGACGCCGAGCTGCTCGAGCTGGGCAGCAAGCGTCTTCGGCCGGCGCCAGGTGACGGCTTTGGGATCGGCGGGCACGAGCCCATTCGGCATCGCGGCGACGGAATCGGCAATGCCGGTGTCCCACAGGAACCAGCCCTTGCTGTGCTTGATGAGATAGCAGGTGTCGACGAAGTCCATCGTCTTGCCTTCGTTCAGGCCGGGCGTCCAGCGCGAGATGTCGCCCGCGGTGCCCTCGCCACAATTGAGCACGTAGAGCCTTTCGACGCCGGTCTTTTCCGATTGTGCCAGCGCTGAAGGGCTGGACAGAGCGAGTGCAGCAATGGCGAGCGCGAACTTCATCCTGGGCATCATTGTTGTTCCTCCCGTACAGCCATGCAGGCCACGACCGAGGATCAACCCCGGCCCGTTCGCGGAATTCCCGTAAAGCCCGTCAATGCGGGCAGGTCTCGACCTCGACCGTGACGTGGCTGAGGCCCTTCAGCCCGGCAAGTCGCCGTTTGTAGACGGCCGGCTGCTTCGGCTGGTCCGACACCACCGAGAGCAGCACGGCACAATGGCCGGGGCCAACCTGCCACAGGTGCAAATCGGTGACGCGGTCGTCACCGATCTCCATGCGCGCCCGGATCACCCGCTCCAGCTTCTCGTCGGCGCGCACGTCGAGCAGCACCGCACCTGATGACTTGATCAGGCCGAACGCCCAGCTCGCGATCACGACGCTGCCGATCAGGCCGACGGCTGGATCGGCCCAGATCCAGCCTGAATACATCGCGACGACGAGTGCCGCGATCGCCAGCACCGAGGTCGCCGCATCAGCCATGACGTGCACATAGGCAGCGCGAAGATTGTTGTCGTGATGATGATGGTAGTGATGGCCATGATGATCATGGTCGTTGTCATGATCATCGCGATGATCATGCGCGTGGCTATGGCCGTGATCATGGCCGTGATGGTGGTGATCGTGGCTGCCGCGCAAAAGCCACGCGCTGGCGAGGTTGACGCACAGGCCGAGCGCGGCAACCGCGATCGCCTCGCCATAGACGATCGGCACCGGGGCGATCAGCCGTAGCACGCTCTCATAGGCGATCTCGACCGCGATCAGGCCCAGGATGATCGCGCTGGAGAAGGCGGCGAGATCGCCGAACTTGCCGGTGCCGAAGGTGAAATGCGCATTTCCGAGGTGCCGGCGCGCGAAACGATACGCGAACGCCGCAATGCCGAGCGCGGCCGCATGCGTTCCCATGTGCCAGCCGTCGGCGAGCAGCGCCATGGAACCGAACAGCGAGCCGGCGACGATCTCACCGACCATCATGACCAGCGTCAGGACGACCACGAGCCAGGTGCGCCGCTCGTTCTCCTCGTGCTTGTCGCCGAGGAAGGCGTGGTCGTGGGTCCATTGCTCGATGGAGTGCGAGTGCATCGAATTCTCCAGAAAATTCAGGTCTGTCGGCGCGCAGTATAGACCGCCGGGGGCCGATTTTCTAAGGCCCAATCGTCCAGTGGATTGACAGTCCAGCTTAGTTTCGCTGTAATCTGCGCCATGGGGATTTGAGCGATCTCCCCACGAGGCGACATGCCCAAGTATCGCGTCCCGTTCGGTTTTTGCGAGGACGCATCATGTCTACTTTCACGACCATATCATCCGACAAATTGGCGCGCCTGATCGGCACGGCCAATGCCCCTGCACTTATCGATGTTCGGACCGAGGAGGATTTTGCCGCTGATCAGCGGCTGATCCCCGGCTCGATCAAGCTCAGCCACGACAAGGTCCAGGACTGGGGCCGCGACTTCGCCGGCCGCCGGGCGATCGTCGCGTGCCTGCGCGGCGAAAAGCTCGCACAGGGCACGGCGGCCTGGCTGCGCCAGCTCGGCGTCCAGGCCGAGACGCTGGAAGGCGGCTTCGAGGGCTGGAAGACAGCCAAGCTGCCGCTGCTCGACACGCGCAAGCTGCCGCCGCGCGATGCGAGGGGGCGCACCGTCTGGGTCACGCGGGCGCGGCCGAAGATCGACCGCATTGCCTGCCCCTGGCTGATCCGTCGCTTTGTCGACCCCAACGCGGTGTTCCTGTATGTGACACCGTCCGAGGTGGTCGGCGTCGGTGAGCGGTTCAATGCAGCTCCCTTCGACATCGAGAACGTGTTCTGGAGCCACCGCGGCGAGCTCTGTACCTTCGACGTCATGATCGAGGAATTCGGGATCGCCTCGCCTGCCCTGCTCCGGCTCGCGACGCTGGTGCGCGGCGCCGACACCGCGCGGCCCGATCTCGCGCCAGAGGCGCCGGGCCTGCTCGCGGCCTCGCTCGGACTGTCGCGCATGTATGACGATGACCTCGAACAGCTCGAGGCCGGCATGCTGCTCTACGACGCCTTCTACCGCTGGTGCCGCGATGCCACGGCCGAGACCCACAACTGGCCGACCAACAAGGTGAAGGCGTAATGGATACCCGTAACCTTCAAGCAGGAGCTGACGCCGGTCACGGCGTCAGCTTCAATGAGGCATTTCGCGTCTGGCTGCGCGTCGCGTCCTTGAGCTTCGGTGGGCCCGCCGGCCAGATCGCCGTGATGCATCGCATCCTGGTCGAGGAGAAGAAGTGGATCTCCGAAGGCCGTTTCCTGCATGCGCTGAACTACTGCATGCTGCTGCCGGGACCGGAGGCGCAGCAGCTGGCGACCTATGTGGGCTGGCTGATGCATCGCACCGCCGGCGGGCTGATGGCGGGCGGGCTGTTCATCCTGCCCGGCATCATCGCCATCATGGGCCTCAGCTACGTCTACGCCGCCTACGGCAATGTCAGCTTCGTCGAGGCGCTGTTCTTCGGGCTGAAAGCCGCTGTGCTCGCCATCGTCGTCGAGGCTGTGGTGCGCGTCGGCAAGCGCGCGCTCAAGAACCGCATCATGATCGCGCTCGCGGCCGCGGCCTTCGTCGCGATCTTCTTCCTCGCGGTGCCCTTCCCGATCATCATCATCGCTGCCGGCATCATCGGCTATGCCGGCGCCAGAAGTGGCCGTCCGGAATTCGCGCCGGCCGGTCACGGCCATGGCGGCAACAATGCTGCAATCGACAGCATGCTCGGCGAAGCCGTGCCCGAGCATGTGCGTGCCAACACCGGGCGCGCGATCCGTGTCGGTGCGTTGTGGCTTGCGCTTTGGCTCGTGCCAGTCGTGGCGCTGCTCGCGGCCTTCGGTCAGGACAACGTCTTCAGCCAGATCGCGCTGTTCTTCTCAAAAATGTCGCTGGTCACCTTCGGCGGCGCGTATGCCGTGCTGGCCTATGTCGCGCAGCAGGCGGTCGAGCATTATCATTGGCTGAAGCCGCACGAGATGCTGGACGGCCTCGGCATGGCCGAGACCACGCCCGGCCCGCTGATCATGGTGCTCCAGTTCGTCGGCTTCATGGCGGCCTATCGCGACGCAAGCGGCCTGTCGCCGATGCTCGCGGCAACGTTCGGCGGACTGCTCGCGACCTGGGTCACCTTCACGCCCTGCTTCCTCTGGATCTTCGTCGGCGCGCCCTATATCGAGCGCCTGCGCGGCAATACGGGATTGGCCGGCGCACTCAGCGCGATCACCGCCGCGGTGGTCGGCGTGATCCTGAACCTCTCGATCTGGTTCGCGCTACACACGCTGTTCCGCGAGACCGTGCCGGTGCACGCGTTTCCATTCGACTTCGACAGGCCGGTGCTGACGAGCGTCGATGTTCCGGCGCTGGTGCTGTCGATCGCGGCCGCCACCGCGATCTTCCGCTTCAAGCTCGGCATGCTCACGGTGCTTGCGGGCAGCAGCGCCGCCGGCGTGGCGCTACGGCTGGCGGGGGTGATCTAGGGCGTGGTTAGCAAGAGAAACGAATGTTTCGCGCCGAGCGATGCTCCCCATAACCACGCGCGGAAGTGTGGCTGGCTTCGCTAGGATCAGCCATCCAGTAGCGCTGCCATCCGTTGTCGATCGACGATGCTGGGGTCTTGCGGCAATTGACAGCCGTCCAACTCGGCCAGTTTTGCGGCTACATGCGGTCTAGCGATGACGTCCTGAGGCAGCGCAAGGCACATTGCGATTTCGATCAGGCCACGGAGCACGTCTGCGTCTTGGGATGATGCCACCAGAAGCTTGGCCATGACTGGGTTGGGCGCGGGCATCGGCATGCCCTCTTCCAGAGCTGTCATTTCGGCGATCCGAACGCGGTCCGCGGCGATCTGATTTCGATAAAACGGACCGACTTGGCTTTCGGTGTCAGCGTCGTATTCCCGGGAGAAAGCTCCGGGATCGTCGATGTGTCGGCGGGCAACATTACGGAGCACCTGCGCGTGCAGAAGGCCGACGCTCAAGCCGCGTCCGGCGGACGGATTGGTGCACGCCCATGCATCACCTACAGCGGCGAATCCCGTGACGACCGGCCGACCATCGACGACAAACCGCCGGTATCGGTCGACAACTCCCGTCATCAGAAGGACGGGCGTTACTGGCTCGCCGTCGAGCCAATGGGCTTGCCGCGGACATGCGGAGACGACGCGATGGAATGTCGCCGTATCGCGCAAGGCTCGCATCGCCTTGTTCTTCGACGAGGTATACAAAGTGATCGACCAGGTGTCATTGTCCCCGTCCAGCGTAAGGATCGAAAACAAGCCCATCGGCGTGAGTGCACGTCCCGTCCTGCGAGGCCGCCGTTGCCCTGAGAAATACCGCGTAAAATAAGCGAAGTTGCTATCCTCGCATTCCTCGATCGGGCTACGGGCACCCGCGCTGACGATCCAATCGCAGGCCGCGCTTCGTCGTCCCATGGCGTCGATTACCAGATCAGCGCGAATCTCTTCGCCAGATGTCGTGCGTACCCCTGCAACGTGCGGCACACCTCGGATCGCCGAAGCGCCCGTGATCAGTTCGCGAACCTTGGTGCCCCGACGAATGGTCACGTTAGGTGCCACTTGCGCCATTGCAGCTACGGCGCATTCAATAATGGGCCTCCGACCGGTGACGAAGCGTATGGCCTCGTCGCCCGGACGCGGCGTCCGATCCGTTATGGTTGGGGGAAGAGATCGACTGTCCAGATAGTCCACCCAAACGCAACCGGCTCGAAGCAGACCATCAGTCAACCCCGGCAATTCCTGATCGCTGATCATCCGAAATCGCGAACTGAGGTTATGAGGTTGCCTGAATTGGGCAACTCCCGGACGTTCCCACGAATTCCATCCCTCGGCCGGCGCGGCAGGTTGATCGGCCGGGTCAGCCTCTAGGACTGTGACTCGGTGGCCATCGCGACCAAGCATCGTCGCTGTGCACAATCCAATCACGCCTCCGCCGCAAATTAGGATTTTGCTCATCCGTTCTCCCCCTAGAGTTCGGCCGACCGCGGAAGTCGCGCGGAATCGTCATCATCTCCTCCCGGCGAAACGACGACGATCCTCATGCGCGCATGGTTCTTCAAGATATAGGTCGACGTGGCGAACGGGAGGTTCAAAGCTCTCAGCCTGCCTTCGGAGCCGGATGTCACAGGTGAGCCCATTGATCGGTGATGTCAGCGTGAGCAAATCACGTCTGTTATGCCCCACCAAACGGACCTCAATGAGAACCGCCGCCACTTCGCTGATGGGTCAACAACAGACACGTACGCCGACTGGCCTACTTGCCCTCGTTCCATATGTCGGTGGCGAGCTTCCAGTCATTTCCGACCTTTTCCCAAACAACGACGTACTTCCCAGTCACTTCCTGCGGTGTCGGCCCTTTGGTCTTCAGAGCAAACGTGCCGATCTCGCGTGCCGCCAAAGGGCCGAGCGCCTTCACATCAACAGTCGTGAGCTTCGGGTCGCCGACTTGTTCCGCCATGCTTTTCCACATGACTTCGATGGCTGCTCGGCCCCGCGCCATCGAAGAACCGGGCGGCAAAGCGATCGCATCAGCGCTATAGAGCGACGCAATGCCAGGGAAATCACCCTTGTTGAAAAATTCGACAAATTTGTTGTTGATCGCTTCAATCTCGGGCTTCTGAGCCAAAGCCGGAGTCGACAGCGAGTTCACGAATGCCATCACCAATACGATGTTGCGCATGATCGTCTCCAACTCAATGTACGATTCGAATGCAGCGCGGCTGTTGCTCCACAGAGCATGCAATGCCGCACCCCAGACCGTGTTTGACGAAACAGCAACTCCGGGGAATTACTGTAAGAAATATTGACGAACTAAGTGCACGACACGACGCGGACAGCGTCTTCGCATGGTTTCGGGGGCGAGCACACGCCAGCCCTCGAAGTCCCAACGGAGACGTGCGCGGACGGAGAAGTCGTGTGGTCCTGACGCCCGGGGTCTGCGCGTCAAGTCCTGCGGTGATGCCTGCGACCCAACCGGGTCCGCACATCAGCCATCTGCAGGGCGATGGGGGCAATAGTGCATCGCTCCCCGGGGAGAGCACGAAGGACACCGTTAAAACCATTCGCGCAGGGAAGGCCGGGCGACCGGCATCACCTGTGGTCCACCCCCGTGTGCATTTCTACAGCGCACGGACCTGCGGGTGCCAGCCGGCGCCCGGCCTTCCCTGCGCCCTTGTCTTTTTCGAGGGTGCACCTGGAGCAAAACTCGGGCGAATGCGCCGCGGGAATGCGAACGCTCGCGCGCTATTTGAAATGTGAATTGCAGAGCGATGGCCGCCCGGCTTGCTCCGTCATTGCGAGCGCAGCGAAGCAATCCAGAGTCTTTCCGC
Organism: Bradyrhizobium zhanjiangense; assembly: GCF_004114935.1. Taxonomy (NCBI): domain Bacteria; kingdom Pseudomonadati; phylum Pseudomonadota; class Alphaproteobacteria; order Hyphomicrobiales; family Nitrobacteraceae; genus Bradyrhizobium; species Bradyrhizobium zhanjiangense. The sequence goes on along the minus strand of NZ_CP022221.1, from coordinate 4,478,203 downwards.
GGCGGGATTCTGGATTGCTTCGCTGCGCTCGCAATGACGGTGGAAAGACAGGTGCTCGCTTCACGCTCTCTCGTGCCCCGGACGCAGTGCAGCGCTACTTCAGCGGTGCGCTGCAGAGCCGGGGCCCATGTCTCCGAGCAATCCGTGCAGCGTGGGTCCCGGCTCTGCGCAGCAACGCGAAAAGCGTTGCAGCGCGTCCGGGACACGGGACCGCCCTACCCGATCACCCGGCCGAACTTGTTCGACTTCGGAAAACCCTTTGGCGGCAGGCGGCCGGCATCGGCGCGGGTGCCTTGCCACTCGGCGAGCTCCTTCATGGTCGCCGAGAATTCGCGACCCGCGGAGTCCTTCCAGGTCAGGCCCGCCTTGGCGTCGAACACCGCAACGTCGGAGAGGCCGCCGTCCTTGTATTTCTGCAGGCGCACGCCGCGGCCGCGGGCCATCTCCGGCACCTGGTCGAGCGGGAAGATCAGCATCTTGCGGTTGTCGCCGATGACCGCGACGGTGTCGCCAAGCACCTCGGTGATCGCACGCGCCTCGTTCGGCATGTCGACGTTGAGGACCTGCTTGCCCTTCTTGGTGGTGCCGACGCAATCGTCCTCGTTGACGACAAAACCTTGGCCCTCTTGGCTCGCGACCAGGAATTTGCGTCCGCCCTTGTTGACGAACAGCGCAACTGGCGCCGCCTCCTGCTCGAGGTCGATGAACAGGCGGATCGGCTCGCCATGGCCGCGGCCGCCCGGAAGTTTGGCCACGTCGAGCGAGTAGAATTTTCCGTTGGTGGCGAACAGCAGCAGCTTCGACGTCGTCTCGGCGAAGAAGGCGAAGCCGAGCTTGTCGTCCTGCTTGAAGGCAAGGCCCGAGAGATCCTCGACATGCCCCTTCATGGTGCGGATCCAGCCCTTGTCGGAGACCACGACCGTCACCGGCTCGCGCTCGACGAAGGCTTCCTCGATCGCGGCGAGATCGTGCTCGGGTGCATCCGCAAAGGTGGTGCGGCGCTTGCCGAGCGGCGTCTTGGGTCCGAACATGTCGCGGACCTTGCCGACCTGCTCGCCGACCTTCTTCCACTGCTCGGCTTCGGAAGCAAGCACGCCTTCAATGCCCTTTAGCTCCTTGCGGAGATCCCTGTCCTCGTTGCGGATCTCCATTTCCTCGAGCCTGCGCAGATTGCGCAAACGCATATTGAGGATGGCCTCCGCCTGGATCTCGGTGAGCTTGAACGCCTTGATCAGGGCCGGCTTCGGCTCGTCCTCGGTGCGGATGATCTTGATCACCTTGTCGAGGTTCAGATAGGCGACGAGATGACCGCCAAGCACTTCCAGGCGGTGCTCGATCTGCGCCTTGCGGTAGTTGCTGCGGCGGATCAGCACGTCGCGCAGATGATCGAGCCATTCGCGCAAGCACTCCGCGAGCCCCACGACCTTGGGAATGCGGCCCTTGATCAGCACGTTGAGGTTCAGCGGAATCTTGCTTTCGAGCTCGGTCAGCCGGAACAGCGATTCCATCATCAGGGCGGGATCGACGTTCTTCGACTTCGGCTCGATGACGAGGCGGACGTCTTCGGCCGACTCGTCCCTGATGTCGCCGACCAGCGGCAGCTTCTTCTGGTCGAGCAGCTCAGCGATCTTCTCGACCATCCGCGACTTCTGCACCAGATACGGAATCTCGGTGACGACAACCACCCAGGTACCGCGCGCACCCTCCTCCTGCTGCCACTTGGCGCGGACGCGAAACGAGCCGCGGCCCGTGGTGTAAGCTTCCGCAATCGCCTGCTTGGAATCGACGCAGATGCCGCCAGTCGGGAAATCCGGGCCCTTGACCCATTTCAGCAGCGCCTTGGATTTCGCGTCGGGCTTCTCGATCAGATGCAGCGCGGCATCGCACAGCTCGGCGGCGTTGTGCGGCGGGATCGAGGTCGCCATGCCGACCGCGATTCCTTGCGCGCCATTGGCGAGCAGATTCGGGAAGCCGCCCGGCAGCACGATCGGCTCTTTCGACTGGCCGTCGTAATTGGCGCGGAATTCGACGCCGTCCTCGTCGATGCCCTCGAGCAGAAGCCGCGCGACGTCGGTCATGCGCGCTTCGGTGTAGCGGTAGGCGGCGGGATTATCGCCGTCGATATTGCCAAAGTTGCCCTGGCCGTCGACCAGCGGGTAGCGCGAGGAGAAATCCTGCGCAAGGCGCACCATGGCGTCGTAGATCGCCTGGTCGCCATGCGGATGGAACGAGCCCATCACGTCGCCGACGATTTTTGCGGATTTCTTGAAGGCCGTGCCGGGGTCGAGGCGGAGCAGGCGCATGCCGTAGAGGATGCGCCGGTGCACCGGCTTCAGGCCGTCGCGTGCGTCCGGCAGCGCACGGTGCATGATGGTGGAGAGCGCATAGGCGAGATAGCGCTCTTCCAGCGCGTCACGCAGCGGCACCTCGTGAATTTCGGCCGGTTCTTCCGGCGGAACGATTCGTTTTCCCATGCCGCCCGGTTAAACCGTGGAAGCGAATCGGGCAAGGATCGATTGGTTCCCTGGGGGCGGCCTACTGGCCGGCCCAGCCGGCTGTCACAGGCTGGGTCTTGGATTGGCCAGGGGATTGAGCCGGCGGCGCATTGGTCACACAGCGGCGGGCGGCGTCGATTTCGGCCTCGGTCGCGCCGTGGGACCGCGCCCATGCCTCTGCGGCCGCAGCAGAATATTTGGCCACATAGTACCGGACAACCGTGCAGGACGCCCGGCGAAATACGCCAGGTTGCGGCTCGCCGGCCATTGCATCAGGCGCAAACGCGAGCAGCGCCGCGGATAAGGCGAATCCCCTGATCAACATTTAGGCTGTCCCCCATTGTGGAACCCGCGAGCCAATTCCGGCCGGCCTGATTTGGTTCCCGGAAAATCTATGCTGGCTGGCAAGGCAGAAACGCGATTTCATCATGGCGCCGGGATTGCCGCCCTCGCCTGCTGCCGCATCAAGGCGTTGATGAAGCCGGCGCGCGCGTCGGAATGGCCCTGACCGCGCGGCTCCAGCACGTGGCGCAGCAGGAACAGACCGGTGAGCCGAAAACCGTCCAGGAGATCCTGCTCCGTGAGATCGGTCTGCACCTCGCCCTGGCGCAGGAATGGCGGCAGGCGTAGCAACCGGTCGCGCCACGGCTCGCCCGCGCCGCGCGACACCGCGCCGCCGGATTTGGGCGAGACATAGATCAGGTCCGTGGTCTCCCCGGTCACCGCACAATTTTCCAGCGCGAGCCCAAAGCCGAGCTCGGCGAGCATCGCCAGCTCGAAATGAATGACGTGCACGGCGGCGCCGCCGATATCGTCGAAATCGTCGAGCGAATGTTCGAGCAGCGCAAAGATCGCCTCATGCGGATCGCGCTCGGGCAGCAGCCGCGCAATCGAGGCCAGATGGGTGACGCCGTAGACCCCGTAGGACGATGCCAGCAGCGTCGCTGCGCGCAGCTTCAATCCCTCGATCGCATAGGTACCGAGATGCTCGTCGAGCCGCGCCCGCCACACCGCACTGACGCTGTTCCCCGGCTGCAAAAGCGGCCGCATCCGCGAGCCGGCGCCGCCGCGGACGAGACCGAGATGGCGGCCATGCGCGCGCGTCAGCAGCTCGACGATGGCGCTCGACTCGCCATGCCGCCGCACACCCAGCACGATGCCTTCGTCGGTCCATTCCATGGGAGGAAGTGTAGCCCATTCGAGGGGCCGTAGGGTGGGCAAAGCGAAGCGTGCCCACCGATTTTGATCCATGGCCAAACTTGGTGGGCACGGCGCGCAAGGGTGCGTGCGCCCATTCTACGGCACCGCGTGAAACTTCACGCGTTGAACCAGCCCTGCGCATCCCCGGTGAAGGAGAAATACAGTCCCATCGTGGTCAGCACGCAGGAGACGACCTCGATGGCGCTGTCGAGCTGCATGCCCTTCTCGCCGATGATCTGGCCGAGCGAGATCACCGACAGCACGAGGGCTGCCGCGAGCACCCAGCGCGGCCAGTTCTTGCGCCAATGCGCAGCGAGCCAAACGAAATAGAACAGTAGCAGGATCATGCCGCCGGCGATCAGCGTCGCCGTCGTGATCATCTGCTCGGTCATCTCGGCATTGGGCGTGCGATCCTGCACCGCGACTGACAGGGCATCCAACATCAACGATGCATAGAGCAGCGCTTCGAAGCGCCGGACGTTGCTGGGCACGCTCATCGGATACCGATCTTTGCTTGGCTATTCCTTGGGGAAGTCCAGCCCCATCTCGCGATAGCGATCGGGATCATCGCCCCAGTTCTCGCGCACCTTGACGAACAGGAACAGATGCACCGGCACGTCCAAGATCTGCATCAGCTCTTTGCGCGAGTCCGCGCCGATCGACTTGATGGTGGCGCCGCCCTTGCCGAGCACGATCTTGCGCTGGCTTTCACGCTCGACGAAGATCGTCTGCTCGATGCGCACCGACTTGTCCTTGCGCTCCTCCCACTTGTCGGTCTCGACCGTGGACTGGTAGGGCAATTCCTGGTGCAGCTTCTGATAGATTTTTTCGCGCGTGATTTCGGCAGCCAGCTGCCGCATCGGCGCGTCCGACATCTGGTCCTCGGGATAGAGGAACGGGCCTGGCGGCACCATCTCGGCCAACGTCGTGCGGATGTCGTCGACGCCGTCGCCTGAGATTGCCGCAATCATGAAGGTCTTCGCGAACTTCATGCGCTCGTTGGCGGCCTGCGCCAGCGCCAGTAGCTTCTCTCGCTGGACCAGATCGACCTTGTTGATCACCAAAATCTTCTCGTGGTTGACGCTGGCCGCCTTGGCGAGGATCGCCTCGGCCTCCTCGTCAATACCCGTCTTGGCATCGAGCAGCACGCAGACGAGATCGGCGTCGTGCGCCCCACTCCAGGCGGTCGAGACCATGGCGCGGTCGAGCCGGCGCTTGGGCAGGAAGATGCCGGGCGTGTCGACCAGGATGATTTGCGCGTTGTTCTCGATCACGATGCCGCGGATCAGCGCGCGCGTGGTCTGCACCTTGCGCGAGACGATCGTGACCTTGGCCCCGACCAGCGCGTTGACCAGGGTGGACTTGCCGACATTCGGCGCACCGATCAGCGCAACGAAGCCGCAGCGCGTCGCGGTGGGCGCCTCGCCGCTTGCTTCAGCCGTCATTGCCGCCGCCAACGCCTTCGCGTTCGATCATCACTGAAGCTGCCACCTTCTCTGCCGCGCGCTTGCTGCCGCCGATGCCTTCGGCCGGGGCCAATCCCGGCAGGTCCACCGCGACGCGGAACTGCGGATCGTGGTGCGGGCCGGTGCGCTCGACCTCGCGGTAGACCGGGGTCGGCAGCCCCTTCCCCTGCGCCCATTCCTGGAGCACGGTCTTGGGGTCGCGCAAGGGACGGCGCGGCTTGTGCATGCGCTCGGTCCAGTTGCGCCTGACGAACTCGGCTGCCGCCGCATGGCCGCCGTCGAGGAAGATCGCGCCGATCACGGCCTCGCAGATGTCCCCGAGCACGCTCTTGCGCAGACGGGCGTCGGCGCTGGGGCCGACCGAGCCGAGCTTGATGTCGTCGACGAGGTCGAGCGATTTTGCGACGTCGGCGCAGCTCTCCTTGCGCACGAGCTCGGCAAGCCGCTTCGACAGCTCGCCTTCGTCGGCGTTCGGGAAGGCGTGGTAGAGCATGTCGGAGACGACCAGCCCGAGCACGTGGTCGCCGAGGAATTCCAGTCGCTGATAGCTGTCGCCGCGCTTGCGCCCGGACTTCAGCGCCGAGACATGCGTGATCGCCTGCATCAGGAGGTTCGGATCAGTGAAGCTGTGGCCGATGCGCGCCTCGAGCGCCGCGTTCGCATCAGTGCCTTTGGCCTTGCTGCTTCGCGTCCGCTTCTTCTTCGCCGGCGTTTTGGTCGCAGCTTCGCCATCAGGGGCGCCTTGCGCCTCCGTCGGTGGGGTCGCGATGTCCTTGGCTTCGTCTTTCATCGAACGATTTTGAAGAAACGATTCCAGCGCACCGCCCACGGCCAGCGCCAGAACATCCAGGCATGCTCGCCTTCGGCGATGGAGAAGAAGATCATCTGGGCGCGGCCGATCAAATTCTCCTGCGGCACATAACCGACTTGGCCGAGGAAGCGGCTGTCGGTCGAGTTGTCGCGGTTGTCGCCCATCATGAAGAAGTGGCCCTGCGGCACCGTGTAGACGTTGGTGTTGTCCATGTAGCCGTTGTCGGCGCAGTCCAGCGTCTCGTAGGACACGCCGTTCGGCAGCGTCTCCTTCCAGCGCTTCACCCGGGAGATGCCGCCGCCTTCGGAGCCGCACGGATCCTCCCCAACAAACTCGCTCATGCGCTGCCGCTCGACCGGGGTGTCGTTGATGTAGAGCAGACCGTCCCGCATCTGGATGCGGTCGCCGGGAAGACCGATCACGCGCTTGATGTAGTCGGTGGAATCGTCCTTGGGCAAGCGAAACACGACGATGTCGCCGCGGTTCGGGTCCGAGCTCCAGATCCGCCCGGAGAACAGCGGCGGGGAGAACGGGATCGAATAGTGGCTATAGCCGTAGGAATATTTCGAGACGAACAGATAGTCGCCGACCAGCAGCGTCGCCTTCATCGAGCCAGACGGGATGTTGAACGGCTGGAACAGGAACGTGCGGATCACCAGCGCGATCAGCAGAGCGTGAATCACGACCCGGATCGTTTCGCCGACGCCGCTCTCAGTTTTCGTTCCCGAAGTCACGCTCATTGCTCTCTCAATTCCGGCCGGCGGTCACAGAGCGCCCTCCTCCCGCGAACAGCCCATCGGTTCGCGGCCCAAGGAGATTGTCCTGATTCTGATAGTGAGGGCCAATTCCGGCGTAAAGCCGAATTCACCCAGCCTGATTTGCGTCGGCGGACTTTTAGACCGTTGTCGAAGACCACGCAATCAAGGATCGCATCAAAACTGCATAAGACCTTGGTATTTCAAACGAATTATGAGATTTCCTGGATCCCTGTCAGGGCTTGGCCGGCGGAACGGCGGAAATGATGACGAAGGCCTGTGCGAGCGGCCAGTCGTCGGTGATCGACACATCGATCCGCGCCTCGAAACCCTCCGGCGTCAGGGCCTGAAGCCGGGCCAAGGCGCCGCCGGTCAGTTGCATGGTCGGCCGTCCCCCCGGCAGGTTGACCACCCCCATGTCGCGCCACCAGACGCCGCGCCTGATGCCGGTGCCGAGCGCCTTGGAGCAGGCCTCTTTGGCGGCAAAGCGCTTGGCGTAGGTCGCCACCACCATCTTCTCGTTCTTGGCGCGCCGCTCCGCCTTGGCCCGCTCGGCCACGGTGAAGATGCGGTCGAGGAAGCGCTCGCCGTGGCGCTCGATCACCTTGGCGACGCGGGTGATGTCGATCAGGTCCGAACCGATGCCGATGATCATGCCCGGCTCCGGCCCCGGTCCATCGCCGCGCGCATGCTGCGCACGGTCTCGGCCAGACCCACGAACAGCGCCTCTCCGATCATGTAGTAGCCGATATTGAGCTCCATGACCTCCGGCAAGGCCGCGATCGTCTCCGCCGTCGCATAGTCGAGCCCGTGTCCGGCATGGACCTCCAGCCCGGCAGCCTTGGCCAGCTTCGCCCCCGCCACGATCCGCTGCCATTCGGCTTCGGCCTTGTCGGTGTGGCCATCGGCGACGGCGTCGCACCAGGCGCCGGTGTGGATCTCAATGACAGGCGCGCGCAGCTGTGCCGCCATCTCGATCTGCGCGGGGTCGGCGGCGATGAACAGCGACACCCGGATGCCGGCATCGTTGAGCCGCGCGATATAGGGCGCGAGCGCATTGTGCTGGCCGACGACATCTAACCCGCCCTCGGTCGTCACCTCTTGCCGGCGCTCCGGCACGAGGCACACCGCATGCGGCTTGGTGGCGAGCGAGATGCGCATCATGTCGTCGGTCGCCGCCATCTCGAAATTGAGCGGCTTGGAGATCTCGGCCTTCAGCCGCGCCATGTCCTCGTCGCGGATGTGCCGGCGATCCTCGCGCAAATGCGCCGTGATGCCATCGGCGCCGGCCTCGATCGCGAGCAGCGCGGCGCGCACCGGATCGGGATTACGCCCGCCGCGCGCGTTGCGCAGGGTTGCGACATGGTCGACATTGACGCCGAGGCGGAGCGGAAGTGCGGGCATTTGCAGGACTCACGAAATCAGGGCGATAGACGCAGACGCTAAGCGTCTATCCATTAACACGTTCGACGCGGGCGACGACCGCCTTCGCGCGCAACTGGGCGAGGATCGCGCTCAAATGCTTCAGATCGTAGACTTCGAGGTCGATCGTCGTCTCCGTGAAATCAGGTGAGCGGCGCTGCATGCTGATGTTGTCGATATTGCCGTCGTGCTCGGCGATCACCGTCGCGATCTGTGCCAGCGCGCCGGGCTCATTGACGTTCTCGACCTTGATGCGGGCCGGGAAGCGCTGCGGCGCGGAATCCTCGATGTCCCAGCGCACGTCGAGCCAGCGCTCCGGCTCCTCCTCGAAATCCTTCAGGGCCGGCGCCTGGATCGGGTAGATCGTGATGCCCTCGCCCGGCGTGACGATACCGACGATGCGGTCGCCGGGCACGGCGCCGCCATTCGGCGCGAACTTCACCGGCAGGTCGGAATTGATGCCGCGGATCGGGATCGCGACCGGGCTGCGCGGCGACTCCGACGACTTCTCCTTGAGCTTGGCAGCGAGCCCCTTCTTGGCGCCATAGCGCGCGATGCGCTCCTCCTTGTAGTCGGGATACATCGCGCGCGCGACGTGGGAGGCCTTGATCTCGCCGCGGCCGACCGCCGCCATGACGTCCTCGATCGAGGTCCGCGCCAGCCGCGGCAGCGCGCCCTTGAGCTTGTCGTCGGCGTATTCGATCTTGGCCCGCTCGAACAGGCGCTCGACGATGCGCCGGCCGAGGCCGACATATTGATCACGCACGGCGGTGCGCGTGGCGCGGCGGATCGCGGCGCGCGCCTTGCCGGTGACCGCGAGCGTCTCCCAGGCCGATGGCGGCGCCGACTGCGCCTCCGAGGTCAGCACCTCGACCTCGTCGCCGTTCTGGAGCTCCGAAGACAGCGGCGCAAACTTGCCGTTGATCTTGCAGCCGACCGCGCTGTTGCCGACGTCGGTATGCACCGCATAGGCGAAGTCGATCACGTTGGCATGGCGCGGCAGCGCGATCAGCTTGCCCTTCGGGGTGAAGCAGAACACCTGGTCGTGGAACAGCTCGAGCTTGGTGTGCTCGAGGAATTCCTCGGGATTGGCACTCTCCGAGAGGATGCCGATGGTGTGGCGCAGCCAGGCGAACGCGTTGGACTCGCGCTTGAGGAACTCAGTCGGCGAGCCGACGCCTTCCTTGTAGAAGACGTGCGCGGCGATGCCGCGCTCGGCGATCTGGTCCATCGCCTCGGTACGGATCTGGAGCTCGACGCGCTGGTTCCCGGGGCCGATCACGGTGGTGTGGATCGAGCGGTAGTCGTTCTGCTTCGGCGTCGAGATGTAGTCCTTGAAACGCCCCGGCACGACCGGCCAGGTGGTGTGGACGATGCCGAGCGCGCGATAGCAGGCTTCGATGTCACTCACGACGAGGCGAAAGCCGAAGATGTCGGACAATTGCTCGAAGCCGACCGACTTGCGCTCCATCTTGGTCCAGATCGAGAACGGTTTCTTGCGGCGGCCATAGACCCGCGCGCCCAGCCCGCGGTGGCGCAGATTGTTGGAGAGCTGGTCCTCGATCTCGCCGATCAGATTGCGGTTGCGCTCGGCGAGCGCGTCGAGCCGCTGCATCACCACCGAATGGGCCTCAGGATCGAGGGTGCGGAAGGACAAATCCTCCAGTTCTTCGCGCATTTCCTGCATGCCCATGCGGCCGGCCAGCGGCGCATAGATGTCGAGCGTCTCCTCGGCAATGCGCCTGCGCGATTCCGTCGGCACGAAGTCCAGCGTGCGCATGTTGTGCAGGCGGTCGGCGAGCTTGACCAGAAGCACACGGACATCGTCGGCAATGGCCAGCAACAATTTGCGCAGGTTCTCGGCCTGCTTGGCCTCCCGCGACACCAGCTCCAGCCGCTTCAGCTTGGTCAGGCCCTCGACCAGCGCGCCGATCTCGGGCCCGAAGATCTGGTCGATCTCGGCCCGCGTCGCTTCGGTGTCCTCGATCGTGTCGTGCAGCAGCGCAGCCACGATGGTGGCGTCGTCGAGCTTGAGATCGGTGAGAATCGCTGCCACTTCGAGTGGGTGCGAGAAATAGGGGTCGCCCGAGGCGCGGGTCTGCGAGCCGTGCGCCTTCATCGCATAGACATAGGCGCGGTTGAGTAGATCTTCGTTGGTGTTGGGGTTGTAGGACCTGACGCGCTCGACGAGGTCATATTGACGCATCATGCGTGCGCGTGGCTTCGCCGGGCGCGGCACCGGCGCAGTCGGGGCCACGGCAACCGATTCGGTTGCGGCCTGCATCTGCATTGGTTTCCAGCGCCGATACACCATGCCGTCCTGCCTTCAAACGGACCCGGAGGCGGCCCGTTGTATACATCTTAACGCTGATCCCGGGCGCGTCCGATCAATTCGGTGACAGGGCGCGGCGCGGACCGACAACGCTATGGTAACCACGAAAACACCAACAAAAGCAAAGGCCCGAACAACGGTTCGGGCCTTGATAAGATCACAAGAGGTCGATGATTGCGACGGGACGATCTACTCGTCCTCCTCCGGCTGCTCCTCGGGCGGCGCGAGGCCTTCGAGGCCCTTCAGGAGCTCCTCTTCGGTCATGCGTTCGACGGCGACCTCAGTATCATCCGCATCGACGCTCGCACCCGCGGAACCGATCAGCGGCACCGTATCGGGCTCGGGCTCGTCGACCTCGACGAACTTCTGGAGCGAGTGCACCAGCTCCTCGCGGAGGTCCTCCGGCGAAATGGTCGTCTCGGCAATTTCGCGCAAAGACACAACGGGGTTCTTGTCGTTATCGCGGTCAACCGTTAGTTGTGAACCGGACGAAATCATGCGGGCACGGTGGGCGGCCAGCAGGACCAGGTCAAAGCGGTTGTCGACCTTGTCGATACAATCTTCTACGGTGACGCGAGCCATGGCCTGTCGCTCCGTTGTGGGTGGGACGAAATATGTGGATGATCGGGGCTAGTTATAGGGAGCGGGCCGATTTCGCAAGGCCAATTTGTGATTTGGCCTCGCCAAACGGCTCTGGTACCCCCACATTGGGGTCGGAATGGGTGATTTGCCGGGCTGCCATCGAAGTTAGCGCCGGGCGTGTGGACCGCCATAACTATACCTTGATTGCCCCGACTTCTCCGGATTTGCGGTTTCGACGGGTTTCGACGGCGCCTTAAGACCTGCGCGGCTCGCTGCCGCCGCGCCAACAATAAACGATCAATCACGAGCACTACGCGAGCAAACTGAATGTCACTTTCTCCTACCAACAAGATCGCGCTCTTCATCGACGGGGCCAATCTCTACGCGACGGCGAAAACTCTGGGCTTCGACATCGATTACAAGCGCCTGCTGAAGGAGTTTCAGAGCCGCGGGACGCTGCTTCGGGCGTTCTACTACACCGCCATCATCGAGGATCAGGAATACTCCTCGATTCGCCCGCTGATCGACTGGCTGGACTACAACGGCTACACCGTCGTCACCAAGGCGACCAAGGAATTCATCGACGCCTCCGGCCGCCGCAAGGTCAAGGGCAACATGGACATCGAGCTTGCCGTCGACGCCATGGAGCTCGCCGAGCATATCGACCAGATGGTGCTGTTCTCGGGTGACGGCGACTTCCGCTCCCTGGTCGAGGCCGTCCAGCGCCGCGGCGTGCGGGTCACCGTGGTCTCCACCATCGCCAGCCAGCCGCCGATGATCGCCGACGAGCTGCGCCGCCAGGCCGACGTCTTCACTGACCTCGTCGAGCTGCAATCCAAGCTCGGCCGCGACCCGTCCGAACGCCCCGCCCCGCGCGACCGCGGCGAGCGCGAGGGACGCCACCACGCTCCGCAATTCCTCCAGCGCGCAACCACGATGGCGCCGAGGGGCGATGACGACTTCGAGGAGTGAGGCGGCCCGGTCAAGCCGCCAGCCTTCCACCGTCGTTCCCGACCGTGACTGCCCGCTCTGTCCGCGCCTGGTCGCCTTTCGCGAGGCCAACCGCGCGCGCGAGCCATCGTGGCACAATGCGCCGGTTGCGCCCTTCGGTGACATCAAGGCGCGCCTCTTGATCGTCGGCCTTGCGCCGGGGATGCAGGGAGCCAACCGCACCGGCCGTCCCTTTACCGGCGACTATGCCGGTGATCTCCTCTACGCGACGCTGGTCGAATATGGATTTGCCAAGGGCACCTATCAGGCGCGCCCCGATGACGGCCTGAAGCTGATCGATTGCCGGATCGCCAACGCAGTGCATTGCCTGCCGCCGCAGAACAAGCCGCTCCCGATCGAGATCACCACCTGCCGCCAATTCCTTGCGGCGAATCTCGCGACCATGCCGAACCTGCGCGTGATCGTCGCGCTCGGGCGGATTGCGCACGACAGCGTGCTCAAGCCGCTGAATCTGAAGGGCTCGCAAGCCCCCTTCGGCCATGGCGTCGTCCACCAGGCCGGCGCGTTCAAGCTCTACGACAGCTACCATTGCTCGCGCTACAACACGAATACCGGCGTGCTGACGCCCGACATGTTCCGGTCCGTGTTCGCGAAGGTGAAGGCCGATCTCGATTAGAGCTTGGTGCAGTTGGGCCGGTCGGTTGTCCGGGTTCACCTCTCCCCGACGGGGAGAGGTGAACCCTCGGCTCGCATCGATTCAACCAAAACTCATCCCACCTTAGCTAGCGATCTAGCCCTTGGCGGGATTGGCCTTCAGCCAGTCGAGCACATCGCCGGCATTCCGGTCGGGCGGAAACACCGGATAGAACACGTGCGTGATCCTGGCGTCGTCGATGATCAGCGCGAGCCGCTTGATCAGCGTCAGGCCTGCCACCTCCATCGTCGGCAAATTCAGGGCGCGCGTCAGCGCCAGCTTCTCGTCCGAGAGCACTGGGAACGGCAGATGTAGCCGCGAGGCCATCTCGATCTGGTAGTCGTTGCTCTGGGTCGAGAGACCGAACACGTGCGAGGCGCCAGCCGCCTTCAAATCGGCAAACAGATCTCGGAACGCGCAAGTCTGTGGGGTGCAGCCGCGCGCGCCCGGGATCATGTCCCAATCGTCGACCAGCGCGATCTTGCCGGGTTCGCCGGTGCGGGGATAGGCAAACACGACGGTACGGCCGCGCAGCGCCGACAGCGTGATTGACCTATCGTCCGTCGCGAGCAGGCCGATCGGCGGCAACGTCATGCCCCTCAGATGGGCGGCGCCACCGTCGTCGGCAGGCGCGGGAATCCGGCTCCAATCGACCTCGAGCAGGTTCCTCTGGGTCATCCTGCTATCCCCTCGCCCGCATCAGGCGGCCCTTCTCGCGGCTCCAGTCGCGCTTCTTCTCGGATTCGCGCTTGTCGTGCAGCTTCTTGCCTTTGGCAACCGCCAGCTGCAATTTGGCGCGACCGCGTTCGTTGAAGTAGAGCTTGAGCGGGATCAGCGTCATGCCCTCGCGGTCGACCGCGCCCATCAGCTTGTTGATCTGCCGGCGGTGAAGCAGCAGTTTTCGCGGCCGTTTGGGCTCGTGATTGAAGCGATTGCCCTGGAGATATTCAGGAATGGTGGCGTTGATCAGCCAGATCTCACCGTTCTTCGAGTCGGCGTAGGATTCCGCGATCGTGCTCTTGCCGTTGCGGATCGACTTGACCTCGGTGCCGGTCAGCGCAATGCCCGCCTCGATCGTATCCTCGATGGCGTAGTTGAAGCGGGCCTTGCGATTCTCCGCCATCACCTTGATCGGACGTTCGTTCTTATCGGCCATCGCAGACAAACCTGATCAAGATGCGCACGGATTCTAACAGTTCGGATGAAGCGCGCGCGTCAAGACTTCTTGAGGAGATCACGGATCTCAGTCAGCAGCTCGACCTCGGCCGACGGCTTAGGCGGCGCCGCAGGCGCGGCCTGCTCCTTCTTCAGTCGGCTCATCACCCGGATCGCCAGGAACAGCACAAAGGCGATGATGATGAAGTTGATCGTCAGCGTGAGGAAGTTGCCCCAAGCAAGTACGGCGCCTTGCTTTTTCGCTTCAACCAAATTGGTGGCGGTGACCGCCTTCGACAAGGGGGTGAAGTAGTTTGAGAAGTCGAGCCCGCCGGTAGCGGCGCCGATGATCGGCATGATCACGTCGCCGACCAGCGAATTGACGATGGCACCGAAGGCCGCACCGATGATGACGGCGACCGCGAGGTCGACGACGTTGCCCTTCATGGCGAATTCGCGGAACTCCTTGAGCATTTGCATGCCCTTCTCCTCGACGCTCATGAAACGCTCCCCAAACGCCAATGCGTCAGTTGATGAGGCCGGCGTGCACCATTGCGCTGCGCACGGCGACGCGGGTCGGCTCGGAGACCGGCACCATCGGCAGCCGCAGCGTCTCGTCCAGCTTGCCGAGCAGCGACATCGCGTACTTGATCGGCGCCGGATTGCTCTCGATGAAGAGGTTGTTGTGCAGCGGCATCAGCTTGTCGTGAAGCTTCAGGGCAGTAGCATGGTCGCCCTTCTGCCAGGCCACGTGGAACTCCGCGCATAGGCGCGGCGCGACGTTCGAGGTCACCGAGATGCAGCCATGGCCGCCATGGGCCATGTAGCCGAGGATGGTCGCGTCCTCGCCGGAGAGCTGGTTGAAGTCCTCACCCATCGCCGCGCGCTGTTGCGACACGCGGACCATGCTGGCGGTGGCGTCCTTGACGCCGGCGATGTTCTTCAGCTCCCACAGCCGCTTCATGGTGTCGACCGACATGTCGATCACCGAGCGCGGCGGGATGTTGTAGATGATGATCGGGATGCCGATCGCATCGTTGATCGCCTTGAAGTGCTGATACATGCCTTCCTGGGTCGGCTTGTTGTAGTAAGGCGTCACGATCAGCACGGCGTCCGCGCCCGCCTTCTCGGCGTGCTGAGAGAGCTCGATCGCCTCCTTGGTCGAGTTGGAGCCGGCACCCGCGATGACAGGCACGCGGCCCTTGGCTTCAGCGATGCACCATTCGACGACCTTCTTGTGTTCGTCATGGCTCAGCGTCGGGCTCTCGCCGGTGGTGCCGACCGGCACCAGGCCGTTGGTGCCTTCTGAGATCTGCCAATTGACCAGCGAGCGGAACGCCGCCTCGTCCAGCGAGCCGTTCTTGAACGGCGTGACCAAGGCGGTGAACGACCCCCGGAATTTCGTCTTGGCTGCCATGGACTTCCTCCGTACGCGGCGATCTCTTGAGCAAGCCCCATACATATCGGGTCTATCCCGCCGGTAAAAGGCCCGCCGCCGTGTGACGCACCGTTTAGGCCGCGATTTTGCCGCGGTGATGGTGCAAATCGGCCCGAGGTAAGCGGCTGTTGGTATTTTGTCCGCATATTCAATCAATACAGCTAGATTTTGGGCCACTTGACTGATTCGGGGCGACGAAACGCCGTGACCTCCTTTCCTCGTGCCGCATGGCGATCCACCGGTCTGGTCGTATGCCTGATGGCAGGGTTGTCCGTCGGTTGTGCCGCCTTGGCCAAGTCCAGTGACAGGTCCGACAAGTCCAACGAGACGACCGCGGACGAGGCCAAGAACTCCGCGAAGCCAGCCGCCAAGGACTCGTCCAAGGGAACCGGCAAGGAAACTTCAAAGGATACGGCCAAGGGCGCCAACAAGGGCGCCAGCAAGAGCGCGGCCAGCGCCCCGACCAAGGATGCCGCGAACAAATCGGCCAAGGACGCTGGGAAGAACGCCGGCAAGGAACCCACCAAGGACAAGCCCAAGCCGGCGGCAGCATCCAAGCCCGCGGCAGCATCCAAGCCTGCGGCAGCGGCCGCCGCGCCAACTTCAAAACCGACCGCCAACGGCGCGCCGTCCAAGCCCGCACCCGCCCCGGCTTCGACGGCCACCGTCAGACCCACCGCCCCGGCCGCCGCCAGACCGTCCGCAGCTCCCGTGCTGGCTCCTGCGACCCGCCAGCATGCAGCGCCGCGCAAGCCGCTCATACCGGCCGCGGTCGCCGCAACGTCGTCGACGTCGCAGGCCGACAAGGACACGCTGGAAAACGTCATCGAGCTCGTGCGCAAGCGCAAGGCGGGCGACGCCACCAATTATGCTGCTTCGATCTCGGATCCCGTTGCGCGAAAGCTGGCGGAATGGATCATCCTGCGCAGCGAGGACAATGGCGCGACCGTGGAGCGCTACCGCGCCTTCCTGTCCGCCAATCCGAGCTGGCCGTCGCAGACCTTCCTGCGCCGCCGGCTCGAGGCTGCGATGTGGGACGACAGGCGTGACGATTCAGTTGCGTGGTCGTGGTTCGAGAATGAGTCCCCGATCTCCGCCAAGGGTCGCTTCACGCTTGCCAAGGCGATGCTGGCGCGCGGCGACCGCGCCAACGCCGAGCGGCTGGTGCGCGAGGCCTGGCGCAGCGATCCGATGTCGGAGGACACCGAGAACAACGCGCTCGACCAGTTTGGCGCCCTGCTGACGGCGGGCGATCAGAAAGCGCGGATGGACACCCTGCTCTACGGCAGCGAGAGCGAAGCCGCGTTGCGCGCCGCCAAACGCCTCGGCGGCGGCTATGTCGCGCTCGCCAAGGCTCGCATCGCTGCCGTCAAGAAGGCGCCGAATGCGCGCGCGCTGCTCGATGCCGTGCCGCGCGAGCTGCACAGCGATCCCGGCTTCATCTTCAGCAAGATCCAGCTCCTGCGCCGTGAGGAGAAGTTTGCCGAAGCAGCGCAGCTCATGCTCTCGGCGCCGAAGGATCCGAACCGGCTCCACAATCTCGACGAATGGTGGATCGAGCGGCGCCTCCTGGCACGCAAGATGATCGACACCGAGGAATTCCGCAGCGCCTATCTGATCGCGCGCGATGCCGCCCTGCCCTCGCGCGACATCTACAAGACCGAGCAGGAGTTCACCGCGGGCTGGATCGCGCTGCGCTTCCTCAACGATCCCGCGACCGCCGCCCAGCACTTCGCCCGTATCGGCGTGGGCAGCGTCAACCCGACCACGCTGGCGCGCGCCGGCTATTGGCAGGGCCGCGCTGCGGAAGCGATGGGGCGCCAGCAGGAAGCGCGCAACGCCTATGCCCGCGCCGCCGAGCAGTCGACCAGCTATTACGGCCAGCTCGCGCGCGCGAAACTCGGCCTGCCGCAGATCGAGCTCAACAACCCGCCGCGCGGACGCGGCGCCGAACGGCTGGAGATCGTGCGCGCCGCGCAACTGCTCTACGAGCTCGACGAGCGCGAGCTCGCGGTGCCCATGCTCGCCGACATGGGCGAAAACGGCGATCCCGAAGCGCTTGCCGGCCTCGGCGAGCTCACCCAGCGCTACACCGACGCGCGCGGCATGCTGCTGCTGGGCAAGGCCGCGCTCAATCGCGGCCTGCCGTTCGACTTCTACGCCTACCCCGTCAACGGCATTCCGCAGTTCACGCCGATCGGCCCCCAGGTCGAGCGCAGCATCGTCTATGCGATCGCGCGGCAGGAGAGCGCATTCAATCCGTCGGTGGTCTCGCCGGCGCAGGCCTATGGGCTGATGCAGGTGACGCCGGACGCCGCGCGTTACGTCTGCAAACGCCACGGCGCGACCTACGACCTGTCCCGGCTGAAGAACGATTCGGTCTACAACGCCACGCTCGGCTCGGCCGAGCTCGGCGGACTGCTAGAGGATTATCGCGGCTCCTACATCATGACGTTTGCCGCCTACAATGCCGGCCGCGGCAGCGTGAGGAAGTGGGTCGAGCGCTACGGCGATCCGCGCGACCCGAAGGTCGACGCAGTCGATTGGGTCGAGCTGATCCCCTTCTCCGAGACGCGCAACTACGTGCAGCGGATCATGGAGAACCTTCAGGTCTACCGCGCCCGCTTCGGCGGAGGCACGCGGTTGCAGATCGAAGCCGATTTGCGCCGCGGCACTGGCAGCGTGGAATAGCAACACCCTCGCCCGATTTGCTGCCGGGAGCATCGGTGGCAAGCGATGCCGTCAGGCATTAAGTCTCCGACGGACTGCGCAGTCACGCGACCTTCGGGCGCCCTTCCCAAGACGAGCCTCGATCGAGGTCTGCAAGATCGCTTGCCACATCGACAAGCTCACCGTTGTCCGCTGTCTGAAGACTGAACGCAGCGGTCGCGCCCAGCTGCAAGGCCCAGATCGGCGGGTCGCTTTGCAAGGCGGATCGGTCAGCGACAGTCTGCCCATGCGCGCTTCGGACGGAGATGCGAGCTGCGCGCAAATCCCTCTCTCGCAGCGGCTTCAATCAGGTCTCGGCGAACGATCGATCAACGGAGCGCGAGGCGTCCACTCGGCCGTCATGACGAGGCGAGAACAAGCCGGCAAAAGAAAAGCCCCGGCGGTTTCCCGCCGGGGCTCTCTGTCAGGTCGTTAGACCGAACTTACCAGTTGCGCTGAGCGCGGAGCAGCAGCGTGAAGCTGTCCTGGTCCTTCAGCTCATAGACCGCCGTCGGCTTGGCAACGGTAGCAGCCGGTGTAACACCGATTACGCCGGCATACTTCTGATCCAGACGCGTCCAGTTGAAGTCGGCCGAGAACGTCAGGTTCTTCACCGGGGTCCAGCGAGTGATCACACCCACCTGGCCGATGTTGAAATCAGGGTTACACGAGGTAACGCCTGGCACTGCGAGGAAGCCGGCGAAGCCGCCGCCACCGCAAAGGAAGTTCTTGGCAAGCGATCCGAACGATGCATGCGCATAGGCACCATAGATAGCGGTGTTCCAGTACGGATCCCAGTTATGGGTGTACGCACCACGGAAGCCCCAGGTCTTCACAGATTCCTGGTTGGAACCGGGGACGAACACCGTATCAGGCGCATTGGCGAAGCCGATGCTCTGATACGCAATGCCCGAACCGCCGTACATCGCGTACGAGCTACCCGCGAGGTTCTGGAAGTTGTAGCGGGTCGCGCCATCCGTGTAGACGCCCTGGATGTTGATCGTGTCACCCGCACCGGTCGGGATGTTCTTGATCGACAGAGCGAGCTGAACCGCCCAGCCCCACTTGTCGTCGGGGTGGCCAGTGGTCTCGGTCGCGCCGTAGTAGGCAACGTGGTTGTCATGCGCAGCAACCGATGCCTGGAACAGACCCCAGGCCTGGTCGACACGGACCATACCGACGAGGTTCGGCGAACGCGAACCGCCGATGGCGTTCGAGCCGTAGGAACCCCCAACGACGCCGGCAGCAGTGATGCCAAACAGGTTGAGGTTGCCGGCCTGATAGTAGGCCGTCGCGTCTTCCGCCGAGAACGCCGCCGTCACGCCCTGACCGAAGTCAGCGGTGTAGGTGAACTGGTTGACGCCAGTGACCGTGCCGCTGCCGCCGACGAGGCTGTCGATGTTGTTGCCGGGATAGTTGGTCCAGGGCGCGTCGAACTGCGACACGGCCTTACCCATCGTGAAGCCAGCGAACTGGATGAAGGCGTAGTACACGCCGAGCGAACCGCCCGAGGTGCCGCCGTCCGTCGGATTGATGGTGGTGTTACCAGCCGTCGTGAAGGTAGCGGCGGTCGTGCCCGTGGCCGAGCCGGTGCCGACGTAGCCGGCGGTGGTCCAGGAGAACGTCGCATCGAAGAAGGTGCGGACGACGCCGTATTCGGTGGCGGTGCGCGTGTCGATGTTGAGATCTTCACGAGCGCGCGCGGTGTAGTAGTTGCTCAGGCGGTTGTGCGCACCGGCGGGAGCGCCGTTCGCAATGCCGTAGACGCTGTTGGTGCCCAGCGCGACTTCGGCGCGCAGGTAGCCACCCAGCTTGATGCAGGTGTCAGTGCCGGGGATGTAGTAGAATCCTGCACCGTACAGGGAGCAGATCTTCACGTATTCGACCGCCTTGGCCTTCACGGGCAGATCGGCTGCCTGCGCTCCGCCCACGGCGATCAGACCCGCCGCTGAGCCGAGCAAAAGGCTCTTAACCAACTTCATGTTAAACCTCCAAGTTGCTCTTCAGGGAAGGTCACTGACCGGACGGCCAATTCCCCAACCCCCTCTAAATCACCGCTTTCGGCTCCTTCGCGTCTTCGGACACACCCGCATGAACGCGAGGGACTTAAGCGAATGACCTAAACGGGACGACCTTGGGATGCCCCCCTCCGTCGCTCAGTCACAATTACCGAACGTCCTTGCACACACAACAAAAGAACGCTCCGAAGCGGGCCTATGAGACGTGTTTTCCGACGGGTGTTGCACAAATAACACGTAGATGTGATCGCGGCACGCTCACAACACATTGTTTTTATTTATGTTTTCAAGGCGGTTCCGCTTGCCGTCAAAATTCCGCACCTAGGGCGCGGCAAGCGGAGGGCTGTGATGTGGCGATCCTGGCGCGCTCGAATCGTAGAATCGGACGAGACTCAAGCACAGTCCGAATCTCGCTCAGCCCAACGGTTATCGATGGCGGCGAAACGGCCTTGGCCCCGACACGCGAGGCCAAATCTCGACCAGGTCAGCTCTCTCTATCTATGTGTGGTGCAGGGGTATCTATGTCCGGGCCAGCTTGGCTGGCGGAGACGGAGGGATTCGAACCCTCGATAGGCCTTTACAAGCCTATAACGGTTTAGCAAACCGCCGCCTTCAGCCACTCGGCCACGTCTCCAATGTGCCGGGTATGCCCGACACGGCGGCGGGCCGCAAGCGGCAGAATTGAGGGCGGCGGGTTCTTTTCACCTGAAAGCTGACGAGCGGCCGGCGGCGCAAGCCTCGCGAATGGATCCTCGCGGCGAGTTCCTGCGATTCGCACTGACCTTATATATGCGTGCGCGCGTCTAGCGGCTGGATCGCCAGATCCGCCAGTGCGAGGGCGATATCAGCACCGCCTCGCCCGCCCAGACGTTGAACCAGACGCCAGACCTGCGCCGGCATGGAAAAGTCCAGGGCAAAATGCCCGTCTTGTGGAACCGCCCGAGTTCCAGATCGCAGTCGTCGGGCGCGATCTGAATCGGAAGCCATCGGCCATTGTTTGGCCTATTCTGGTCGGGGTCGCTCATACCGTGCGGATCTAGGGGACCGCACGACGAGGGAATTTGATCCAGCGCAACCGAACTCACCCGTGGAAACACGGATGCGGATGCGATTCTCAGTTCAGTGGGTGGAGACCCACGCCCTCGCCTCGCGCTGCGCGGCCGAGATCTCGGCGTCCGACATCTGCCCGGCGACCTCCTGGCGCAGCGCCACGGCGTCCTTGCGGCCCTTCAGCGCGGCGAGGTTGAACCATTTATGCGCGGCAACGAGATCGACGAGGCCGGAGCGGCCACTCGCCCAATAGATGCCGCGCTCGAACAGCACATCCGAGAGCGCGCTCGCGTCGATCGGCGTCGCGGTCTCCAGATCGAAGGTACCCTGAAACATGTCGCATCCCCTTTTTTCTTATGCCGTCTCGTTCCCTCGAGCGCGGCTCCCGTCCAACTCTGATGTGCATGACCCTTCCCGGGATCGTGCACTGTTCAACTCATCCCCATTGCCGTTTGCCGGCTTGTTGGAGGCGATGATGGCGGGCAAATTTGAATGGCAGTTTAAGTATCGCGATGAAGCAGACGTAAACGCGAACGCGCGGTGCCTGCGCAGGGAATTCGAAAAGTCCCTGACTTGCAGATACTTCTGCAATTCGTCAGATTCGGTTTACCTTGCGATTTTGGGGGAACGATAACCATCGCGCGCGGTGGCGGATGTCCTGCGGTTACGATTTGTCGGAGCGGATCGCCGTCGTGGCCGCACCCGCTCAGTCATGCCCCGCCACCGGGTCTCGCCTCCGGCGAGCCCGATGACAGGCTCCGGCGGGGAATGCAGGACGCCGCGGCGGATCTACTCGACCAATGCCATCCCGGAATACTGGATCGCCCGGTCGGAGCCGGGCGATGACGCCGCGAACGGAGAAGCGGCGTGCGAACAGCGTGCAATCAGGCCGCAGCCCTTGCCTGCCCCAAGGCAGTGCGAGCAAGGCGCGCGGCCGCGTCGCGGTCAGATCAGCAATGTCGGGAAAGGAATGCCGGCAATGCCCCGGCTTCAAGAGAACGAGGGCGTCGGCGAACACGTCAGGACCAGATTCCACGTTGGCCCGAAGGCCGCTTGTGAAATTGCGGAGCCCCTTGAGGAGAACCGCACCGAACGAAGAAAACTCGTTTCTTCTGCCGGACCGCGAAAGAGAAACGATCCGACCGTTGACCTGATGTCTCGCCGACACCCTCTATCGTCGACCAGAACCTTTAGGAGGCGCTGATGACGTGCCGGCTATGTAGCCGGCAACTTCAGAAGCGAAGTTACTTCTTCTTCTTCGCGACCTTGCGGGTCTTCTTCGCAGTCTTCTTCACTGCGCTCTTCGCCTTCTTCGCCTTCTTCGCTTTCTTGGCCATGTTGCCCTCCGATGTGTGAGATGGCTTTAATCGCTGCGTGCACTCGGGGATCGAATGCACTTCATCCCGAATACACCAACACGAAGAAAAAAACAGCGTCTCGCTTAAAGAAGTGTTGACGGCGCAACGCGCGTGCGCTTGGCGAGCGCGACGCAAGCGCACTGCATCTCGTGTGCTTGCGATCGCTGAGAGTGGGCGCATCGTCGGCATTTGCGACGGATGCGATTGCAGAAAAACACTATGCAGCAAGTATTTTTCCGCGCGCATGCATCGCGCATGAGCAACGCGATGATGAGCGTCGCGAGTCGCGCGATCGCCTCGCGAAGGCGTTTCGCGGACTCTGAGTCGCGACTTTTGGCAACGAAAAAATTTTCATGCTTAACGGCGCGAACGCTCGCCTGAGCGTGTGCAAGCCGCCGTTTTGCGCGAATCGCGCGCTGGCGATTCGGCCGCCGCATCACCGTCGATCGGGATGAAGTTTACCGCCGAGGATGCGCGCGAGCGTCGCACCAAGAGCGGAAAGCGAGGAGGTGACGAAGCGTGTTCGTCACCTCATTCAAACGCGCGAGGCTAGACGCCGAGCTTGGACTTGAGCAGCTCGTTGACGCTCTGCGGGTTGGCCTTGCCGCCGGACGCCTTCATCACCTGGCCGACGAACCAGCCGAGCGACTGCGGCTTGCCCTTGACCTGCGCGGCCTTGTCGGGATTGGCCGCGATGATGTCGTCGACAACCTTTTCGATCGCCGAGAGGTCGGTGACCTGCTTCATGCCGCGGCTTTCCACCAGCGCGCGGGGATCGCCACCCTCCTGCCAGACGATCTCGAACAGATCCTTGGCGATCTTGCCTGAGATCGTGCCCTCGCCGATCAGGTCGATGATCCCTGAGAGCTGCTCGGCGTTGACGGGAGAGTCCGTAATACCCCGGCCTTCCTTGTTGAGACGGCCGAACAACTCGTTGATCACCCAGTTCGCCGCCATCTTGCCGTCACGGGCGCGGTTGGCAAGCTTGTCGAGCACCGTCTCGTAGAACACTGCGCTCTCGCGCTCGGCGACGAGCACGCTGGCGTCGTAGGCCGACAGGCCGAAGTCGGCGACGAAGCGCGTCTTCTTCTGGTCCGGCAGCTCGGGGAGTTCAGCCTTCAGCTCGTCGACGAATTCCTGGCTGAACTCCAGCGGCAGCAGGTCGGGATCGGGGAAGTAGCGATAGTCGTGCGCCTCTTCCTTGGACCGCATCGAGCGCGTCTCGCCCTTGTTGGGGTCATAGAGCCGCGTTTCCTGGTCGATCGCCCCGCCATCCTCCAGAATTTCGATCTGACGCCGCGCCTCGTACTCGATCGCCTGGCCGATGAAGTTGATCGAGTTCATGTTCTTGATCTCGCAGCGGGTGCCGAGCGGACCGCCGGGCTTGCGCACCGAGACGTTGACGTCGGCGCGCAAGCTTCCTTTCTCCATGTCACCGTCGCAGGTGCCGAGATAGCGCAGGATCGAGCGTAGCTTGGTCACATAGGCCTTGGCCTGCTCGGCATCGCGGATGTCGGGCTTGGAGACGATCTCCATCAGCGCCACGCCGCAGCGGTTGAGGTCGACATTGGACATGGTCGGCGACCGGTCGTGCAGCAGCTTGCCGGCGTCCTGCTCCAGATGCAGCCGCTCGATGCCGACGGTGACGCTGCGGCCGCCGTCGAGCTCGACCAGCACCTCGCCCTCGCCGACGACCGGCGACTTGTACTGGCTGATCTGGTAGCCCTGCGGCGAGTCCGGATAGAAATAGTTCTTGCGGTCGAACACCGAACGCAGATTGATCTTCGCGTTGAGGCCGAGACCGGTCCGGACAGCCTGTCTGACGCATTCCTCGTTGATGACGGGCAGCATGCCGGGCATCGCGGCGTCGACGAGCGACACGTGGCTGTTCGGCTCGCCGCCGAACGCGGTCGAGGCGGCCGAGAACAGTTTCGAGTTCGAGGTCACCTGCGCATGGATCTCCATGCCGATGACCATCTCCCAATCGCCGGTGGCGCCCTTGAGAAGCTTGTGCGTGGCCGTGCTCATGTCTTGCTCCCGAGCAGCGTGGCCGCGATCCGCTGCCACTCTGCTTCCAATGAATCCTTTGCTGTGGGCTGGCCGGCCTCGCGGTACCAATAGCCGGCATTGCCGAGATCGCCTTCGACGCGGTGCAGGTAGGCGTGCACCCAAGCCGCCTCACAGCTGCTCTCGTCCTGAACGATCTTGTGCGCGCGGTCCCAGTCGCCTTTGGCCGCCCACCAGAGTCCGGCGAGCGGCGCGTTCAATTCCGGCGCTGGCGCCGCGCCGTCGAGGCTCGCAATGAACGCCGCGACATTCACCACCACCTCGCGGGCGTGAAGCGGCCGGCGGCCTGCTCGATCACCTCGCCGAGCGAGAACAGCGTCTCCTCGTTGAAGGGACGGCCGATCAGTTGCAAGCCGAGCGGAAGGCCTTGCGCGTCCTTGCCGGCGGGCACGGCGATGCCGGGCAGGCCCGCCATGTTCACGGTCACCGTGAAGATGTCGTTGAGGTACATCTCGACGGGATCGGCGCCGCCCTTCTCGCCGATGCCGAAGGCTGCCGACGGCGTCGCTGGCGTCAGGATGGCATCCACGCCCTTTGCGAAGCAGTCCTCAAAATCCTTCTTGATCAGCGTGCGCACCTTCTGGGCGCGCAAATAGTACGCGTCGTAATAGCCGGCTGAGAGCACATAGGTGCCGATCATGACGCGGCGCTTCACCTCTGCGCCAAAACCTTCGGCGCGGGTGTTTTCGTAGAGTTCGATGATGTTCTTCGCCGGTTCGCGCAGGCCGTAGCGGACACCGTCATAGCGCGCGAGGTTGGAGGAGGCCTCCGCCGGCGCCACGATGTAATAGGCCGGCAGAGCATATTTGGTGTGCGGCAGCGACACCTCGACGAGCTCGACGCCGGCACTCCTGAGCCAGGCCGCGCCCGCTTCCCAAAGTTTTTCGATCTCCGCCGGCATGCCATCGAGGCGATACTCCCGGGGGATGCCGATCTTCATGCCCTTCACGGACTTGCCGATCGCAGCCTCGTAGTCCGGCACCGGGATGTCGACCGAGGTCGTGTCCTTCGGGTCATGACCCGCCATGGAGCGCAGCAGCATCGCGCTATCGCGCACGCTGCGCGCGATCGGACCGGCCTGATCGAGCGAGGAGGCAAAGGCGACGATGCCCCAGCGCGAGCAGCGGCCATAGGTCGGCTTGATGCCGACGGTCGCGGTGAACGCCGCGGGCTGGCGGATCGAGCCGCCGGTGTCGGTCGCGGTCGCGCCCATGCAGAGCAGCGCCGCCACGGCCGAGGCCGAACCACCGGATGAGCCGCCGGGCACCAGCGTCGTGTTCGAGCCGTCGCGCCGCCAGGGATTGCCGACCGGGCCGAAGCACGAGGTCTCGTTCGACGAGCCCATCGCGAACTCATCATTGTTGAGCTTGCCGAGCATCACCGCGCCGTCGCGCCAGAGCTGCGAGGTCACGGTGGACTCATAGGTCGGCACGAAATTGCCGAGGATCTTCGAGCAGGCCGTGGTGCGCACGCCCCTGGTCGCAAACAGATCCTTGATGCCGAGCGGGATGCCGGCGAGCGGACCGGCGTCGCCCTTGGCGATCCTGGCGTCCGCCTCGCGCGCCATGCTTCGCGCCTGGTCCGGCGTCTCCATGACGAAGGCATTGAGCACGCGCGCGGCTTCGATCGCGGAAAGATGCGCGTCGGTCAGCTCGAGCGACGTGAAGGTCTTGGCCGCGAGGCCCTTGCGGGCCTCGGCGAGCGTCAGCGATGTCAAATCGGTCATTTATTGATCGGGCTGCAGAAGAACGGAGACAGGGTCTTGTCGTTGGCCGGGTCGTCTTTTTTGGCGGCTGCTTTCGCGGCGGCCTCGATCTCGTCGAGCACGGCATTGACGGCGACGTTGGGATCGGCAGCCTTGCCCTGCCGCTCCATCTTGTCGAGATAGTTCATATAGGCCTGATAGGCCTTCTCATCGTCGCAAAGCAGGCACATCGGACTACGTCCTGAATTAAATTACTCGACGACCTTGGGCACCAGGAAGAAGTGTCCTTCGGTCGCAGGCGCGTTCGCAACGATATCGTCGGCGATCTCGCCGTCATTGACCACGTCTTGCCGCTTCTTCATCTGCATCGGGGTGACCGAGGTCATCGGCTCCACGCCCTCGACATTGACCTCCGAGAGCTGCTCGACAAAGGCGAGCATGGCGTTGAGCTCGCCCTGCAGATGCGGAACCTCGCCCTCGGAAACCGCAATGCGCGCCAGATGCGCGATGCGGCGGACGGTAGCGGCGTCGACGGACATTATATAAGGCCTCTCACGGCAAAACCTAACCGCCGTATAGCAGAGGCCGCTTTTGCGCCGCAACCGGCGCTTCCCGCCTAGCCAGCAAGCGCTTTCATGCAGGCCAGCGCCGATTTGGCGAGATCCCGGGTCAATTCGGCCGCCGGGACCTCGCGGCCGAGGGCTACGGCCTGGCCGGCCCAGAGATTGGTGAAGTCCACCCTGCCCTGCTTTTCGGCAGCCGCCTTGAGCGGCCCCAGCGCGGTCGCGGCATGGGGAAAGGGCGGCGCGTCCGGCGACACCGGGCCCGCCTCGCGCATCAGGCGGTTCTGGACACCGCGCGCCGGACGGCCGGTCATGACATTGGTGATGACGGTCGACTCGTCGCCCGCCTCGGCGAGCGCCTTGCGGCCTCCGGCCGTGACCTTGGATTCCGGACAGCGCAGATAGGCACTGCCGATCTGCACACCGGATGCACCGAGCGCAAAGGCCGCGGCAATGCCGCGCCCGTCCGCGATGCCGCCGCATGCGATGACAGGCACCTTCACGGCGTCGACGACCTGCGGCACCAGCGCGAACGTGCCGGGCTGCTCGGCGATCTTGTCGGTCAGGAACATGCCGCGATGACCGCCCGCCTCCGCGCCCTGCGCGATGATGGCATCGACGCCGCGCTGCTCGAGCCAGACCGCTTCCTTCACCGTAGTGGCGGACGAGATCACGAGGCAGCCGGCTGCCTTGACGCGCTTGAGCAGAGTTTGCTCCGGCAAGCCGAAGTGAAAGCTGACGACTTCCGGCTTCAGCTCCTCGACGACCTCGCAGAAGGCAGCATCGAACGGCGCACGGTTCGCCGCAGCGATCGGCGCGGCGGGATCGAGGCCATGCTCGGTGTAATAGCCCGCCAGCCGCTGCTTCCAGCGCGCCTCCGCCTCGGCCGTGAGCTCGACCGGCGTGTGGCAGAAGAAGTTCATGTTGACCGGCGCCTTCACGCGCTGGCGGATGAGGCCAACCTGCTCGCGTGCCTTCTCCGCCGAGATCATCGCGCAAGGCAGCGACCCCAGCGCCCCGCCCTGCGCGGCCGCAATCACCAGCTCCGCATCCATCACGCCCGCCATCGGCGCCAGCACGATCGGGAATTCGGTCTTGAAGAGATCGATCAGTCGACGGTCAGGCCACATGGGTTCTCTCACTACTTATTTTCCTTACCCTCCCCTGGGGGGGGAGGGTCGATCGCGCGTAGCGCGAGCGGGGTGGGGTGACAGTCTCTCCTCGGAGGCACTGCCCACCTGGAGAGATCACCCCACCCCGCCACGCATTTCGCTTCGCTACATGCGAAGCGACCCTCCCCCTCCAGGGGAGGGTGGAAGAGCGTGCGTACCTCTCACCGAGTTGCGCCGTCCGGCAAGCAGCTGCTCGGCTTCAGCCGCAATGCGTTCGACGATCTCCGCGGCAGACGGAATGTCATGGATCAGGCCGACCGCCTCGCCGGCAAAAACCGCAGCAATCTCGAAATTGCCTGCGGCCTTCGCCGCAGCATACTCCACGGCGACCTCGCTTGCGCGCTGCATCAACTCGATCTCACGACCGGTCCAGCGCTTGATGTGATCATTGACCAGCGAGCGCGCGGTAAATGGCGCCGGCCAGAACAGATTTCGCGACCAATCGAACACGACGCCGCGCACGGTGTCATTGCTATCGGCTTCACGAATGCGTCGCTTCGCTTCCTCCGCGCCATTGGCCTCCAGGCTCGCATAAAAGCGCGTGCCGATCAGCACGCCAGATGCGCCGAGCATCATCATTGCGGCGAGGCCTCGGCCATCGGCGATACCGCCGGCCGCGACGACCGGCACGCGCCCTGCCGCGAGATCGACGATCGCAGGCACGATGTCGATCGTGGTGCGTGATGCGCCATGGCCGCCGGCCTCGGTACCTTGTGCAATCAGGATGTCCGCCCCGGAATCGAGCCCCTGCTTCGCCATGTCCTCGCTCTGCACCTGGCAGATCAATCGCGCGCCGCCCGCCTTGATGCGCGGCGCGAACGGCGCGGGATCACCGAATGACAGCATGATGGCCTGCGGGCGAGCGTCGAGTGCGATGTCGAGCAATTCGGGCTGTTTTGCCAGACTCCAGGTGATCAAGCCGATACCGAACGGCGCAAAGCCCTTCAGCTCTGCGGCCTCTGTCTGAAGCCGGGCACGGTCGCCGTAGCCACCACCCAGGATGCCGAATCCGCCAGCCCCACTGACAGCGCGGGTCAGCCGGCTGCCGGCGATGGTGTCCATCGGCGCCGACAGGATCGGATGCTTGATCCCAAGAAGGTTCGTCAGCGACGTCGCGATCGGCATGCGTCCTCCCACTCTGGACAGGAAGATTAGGCGCGAATAGCATTCTCTAAAATTGAATTCTAGAGAACGCTACCATCTCAAAAACGGAACGACGCCATGGAACTCAGCGATCTCCAGACCTTTGCCGCCGTCGCCCACACCGGCGGCATCACCCGCGCGGCCGAAGAGCTCAACACGGTGCAGTCCAACGTCACCCAGCGCGTGAAGGCGCTGGAGGCGGAGATCGGGACGCCGCTTTTCGAACGTCACAGCCGCGGCATGACGCTGACCGGCGCCGGCAAGCGCCTCCTGCCCTACGCGCAAAAAATGGCGGCGCTGTCGCGCGAAGCCTTGCTCGCCGCGCGTGACGATGGCGAGCCGAAGGGACCGCTCGCGATCGGATCGATGGAGACGACGGCGGCCGTGCGGCTGCCACCGCTGCTGGCGGACTTCCATCGCCGTTTCCCCGCCGTGCGACTTTCCTTGCGCACCGCGCCGACCGCCGACCTCGTCGCCGCCGTGCTTGACGGCACGCTGGACGGCGCCTTCGTCGCGGGCCCGATCGCGCATGCCGACCTCATCGCGACGAGCGCCTTCCGGGAGGAGCTGGTGCTGGTCAGCGCGCGGCGCTGGGCTTCGCTGGCCGAGCTGCGCGCCGGCACACCGGAATCCGGCCCGACCGCGCTGGTGTTCCGCACCGGCTGCACCTACCGTCAGCGGCTCGAGCAAGTGTTCGTCGAATTCGGCTGGCCGTCGGCCGCGCGCTTCGAGCTCGGCACGCTCGACGGCATGATCGGCTGCGTCGCCGCCGACATGGGCGTGACGCTGCTGCCGCGCGCGGTGGTCGAATGCAGCGCGATGAACGGCAACGTGTCGATCCACACGTTGAGCGCCTCGCACGCGCGCGTCGAGACCCTCTTCATCCAGCGCTGCGCCGGCCATCAAACCAGCGCGCTCAGTGGCTTTGCCGCGTGCCTGAAGAAGGATGAAGACGTCATCGCGGCCTGACGCGATGACGTCGTGGCAATCCGATGCTCGGGAATAGAAGTCCTATATTCGAATATCCTCATACGACTCGATCCGGCGCGGGCCGACCGAGGTCGCCTCGTGCGAATCCGCGTCGACAAGATTGCCGAAGTCGAGCTTGGTCAATTTCGTCAGGTCTGCGATCGAGACCTGGAAGACGCTGACATCCTCTTCGGACAACCGCTCGAGCAGATCCGCCTCCTGGATCCGGTCGATCTCCATGACCTGCTTTCGCTGGCTCATCAGGAATGCCGCCGCCTTGAGACCGTCGTCGTCGCGTCGGATCAGGATTTTCCAGAAGTATTTCGGAATTTGAACGCCACCGAAGCTCGGATCCTTGTGCGACTTGCCGGCCGGATTGGGCAAATCCGATCCGTCGGCATCCGGTCCGTCGAAGACCGGACCGTTCATCACGATGCCCTTCTCCTCGCCTTCGAGCAGGACATCGCGCGTATAATCCTCCAGTCCGGCCCAGAGTTGCTTGCCCTGGTTGAACGAGAAGAATTGCGGCGAGCAATTGGTGAAATGGAAAGAATCGTCGCCATGCTGCTTGGCGGCGGCGACGGTGTCGCCCCAGGTCGCATCGAGACGGCGCACGAGATGACCGCGATCGAACGGATTCTTGCTGCGGTCGGCCTCGAACGTGGCCTGCTTGCGGTAGAACTCGTCGCCGATCTGGGCCTCATCGTCGATGCGTGGATCGCGCAGCCAGGAATCGCCTTCGCGCTTGCCGACGTCCTGCTGCTCGCCGCCGTCGATATTGACGCAGCTGAAGAAGGCGAGCCTGCGCGCCTTGTTCATGACGACGCTATAGTTGAAATATTTCAGCTCGGACTGCTTGGAGCTACCCTTCAACATCGCAACCCGGGATTTGAGGGCGGCGGGTATCTTCGGCAAGGGGACGGAAAATTTGCCGCTGCCGAGAAAATTCGCCTTGTAGCCGGGCCGCGATTTCAGCGTGCTTTGATCGATATGCACCGCCTCCATGGGCAGGCCGTTCTTCGCGCTGATGTGAGGCAACAGGCCGACCGGCGGGACGATCAAGGGCTTGCCGCCGTTCTGCATGCCGCCGTTCGGCGCTCCGCCATTGCCCCCAAGGTTCGAAACGGGCGCCAGCGGAGCAATGTCCTTCCTGAACATTGGCAATGGCACGCGGATCGGGACCACCAGCGAGCTTCCGTCGACAGACTGCTCGACCCAGACACTCGCTCCGAAGGGAGCTGCGGCGGCCGGACGCGGGACTTTCGCGACCTCCTGCCGGATCGGCGGCTCCTCCTCGTCGAGCACCGGCTTGATCAGAGGGTGTGAGCCCACGGAAACCTTGAGATCGGCGACGATCGCGCTGATCCGGATGCCCTCGTTGGCGATCCAGTCGATCGAGGTTTCGTCCATCGAGGCATCCCACACTCTGCCATCCTTGGTCAGCGTGCGGCCTCGCGCGTCCTTCCTCGGGACGCCGCTGTGGTGCAGCGCGACCACCTGCCAGAAGCGGTTAAACGCCGGCGAGCCCGACGAGCCGGCCGTGGTATCGGTGTTGTACCAGAGGAAGTCACCGACATATTTGAGCAGCTTGTTCTCGCGGACGCAGACCTGCTTCATCTGCCCGCTGGGATGCTGGACGATGGTGAGGTACTCGCCAGGGTCAGCCTTGCCGGGCGCGCCACTGAGCGGCAGCCATCCCCAATCCTCGAGGTGTTCATCGCCTGACAGCGAGGTCGGCGCCACCGCGACGAGCGAGAAATCAAGCCTGTCGTTGGTGTAGAAGAATTTGCCCGGCTCGAATCCGAATCTGACCGGCACGCGCTCTTGTCCCGAAATGTCCAGTTCGTAGTTGAAATCGGCGATCGAATTGGCTGCGTCGGACGGCTTGCCGAAGACATGATGGTTCGTGAGCAGCAGGCCCGGCCCGATCAGAAAGCCCGAGCCATAGCCGAGCAGATTTGACCTCATATCCCTGAGCTGGATGCGACAGACCGGGCGCGAGGCCGCCGTACCCTTGGCGAGGTAGTTGATGCTGTCGAGATCGTTGCCCTGGATGATCCGCTCGAGGCCGATCTCGGCCGCCTGCACGTCCCGTGTCTCGGCGAAAAGCTGGCGCTGGCGCAGGCGTTTCTTCTCGACCGTCATCTCGATCGGGCCGTCGCCCAATTTCCGGTTCAAGGCTTCCGGTGAAAACTCGGCTTGCTTGAATCGCCTTTCTGAGCCCGCGATCAGGCTTGGCTTGATGAACATGATGACCTCTCGAAAATTCGGATGAATATCGACGTGCGGACGCTGAAAATTGCGCCAAGGCTGCAATGCGGCCTGATCTGCCGTTCACTGCCAATGATTGTTCAAATCGGGGTTGGCCCCCCTACTACTTTAGCCTCATAATCCTATCGCGCCACAACCAACGCGTCAATTGATGCCGGCTGCGCGCGCGGCATCATGTCATGGGGAGTGCTTTGCTTGTGTGAACTACGCAACAAATGATCGATCTTCGCGCATGTGTGCGTCACGGTTTCGAAAGGCTCAGACGGGTCCAAAGACGAGCTTCCGTCGCTAGCCCTTCCGGTGCCACCGCCGCAGCGCCACCAGAGCCCAGATCGCCTCGACCAGGCCGAACGGCCAGGCCGAACGGCCAGGCGCCCTGCAGGAAGCCGTAGGCCGAGCCGAGTGCGCAGGACACCGCAAACAGCAGCACGAACCAATGGCTGCGGTCTTCCAGTGCATAGCAGACCAGCATCGCCGTCACGGC